>DASTZI010000476.1:0-42164 GCA_035764385.1 Vicinamibacterales bacterium | reverse complement strand
GGTCTGGTGGCTGTCGGGAAGAACGCTGACTTCATCGTCCTCGACGCAAACCCGCTGGAACGGATTTCCAACACACGAAAAATCAACAAGGTCTATCTGCGCGGCGCCGAGGTTGATCGCGCGGCGCTGCGTGCCAGGTGGCAGGCGCGACGGAAAGTGTCAACGGAGTAAACGATGCCGAAATTTCTGATCCAAGCCAACTACAAGCCTGAAGGTCTCAAGGGTGTTCTGAAGGAGGGCGGAACTGGTCGTCGAAAGGCGGTCGAACAGATGAGTGCCGCGTTCGGTGGCAAAGTCGAGGCGTTCTACTTTGCCTTCGGCGACACCGACGCCTTCGTCGTCGTCGACGCGCCCGACAACATAACCGCCGCTGCGGTCGCCATGGCGGTGAATGCCAGCGGGCTGGTCAGCTCGAGGACAACCCCGCTGCTGACGCCGGAAGAAGTCGACCAGGCGGCGAAGAAATCCGTCGCCTACCGCGGCCCCGGGCAGTAGCGAAGTTCGACGTGCGAAGGTCGAACTTTGAAGTGCGGGTCGTCGGCTGTCTGGCCGCGTGCGTGATCCTGCTCGGTTCCGCGTCGGCGCAGTGGCTCACGATCAAGTTGCCGCGCACGCCGCGAACGGCCGATGGCAAGCCGGACTTGAAGGGACCCGTCCCACGTGCGGCCGATGGGAAGCCCGACTTGTCCGGCATCTGGACGCGGGTGGCGCCCCCGAAGCGGACCAGCAACACCGACAATTTCGACCTGCTCGACTGGATGCCCGCAGGGTCCACGATTCGGATGAAGCCGGAGGCCGCGGCGTTATATCAACACCGGCGTGACGTGCTGCTCGGGGCCGGCAGACCCTCGCAACAGTGCCTGCCGCACAGCATTCCGGATGCGATGCTGCCCGGTCCCGATGGGGTCGGCCCCGGTGTAGTCTTCAAGATCCTTCAGAACCCGGACGTCACCGTGATTCTGTTCGAGGAGTTCAATCACTACCGGCAGATCTTTACCGACGGCCGACCCTTGCCGGAAACCTCGCAGCCCGCGTGGTTCGGCTATTCGATCGGTCGATGGGACGGCGACAGCTTCGTCGTCACAACGGCCGGCTTCAACGACAGGTCATGGCTGGACGACACCGGGCATCCGCACAGCGAGGCGATGAAGACCACTGAACGCTTCCGCCGCACCGATTTCGGCCACATGGAGATGCGGGTGACGATCGAGGACCCGGAGACATATCTGGAGCCGTTTACGGTCACCGTGCCGTTCAACCTTCAGCCGGACAGCGAGCTGATCGAGGACATCTGCGAGAACAACCGCGAGGCCGACACCGCGGGGAAGTAAGGTTGGTGGTTAACCACCAACCACGAACCTATTTCACGCGTTGGCAAGCACCGCTTTCACACGCGCGGGTGTGAACGGCACCGTTCGCAGTCTCACGCCGGTTGCATCGAACACGGCATTGGCCAGCGCTGCAGCGACGGGAGCGGTCGCCGCCTCGCCTGCTCCGACGAGCGGCTCGTTGGGCCGATCGATCAGAATCACGTCCACGGCCGGCGCTTCCGGGAAGCGCAGGATCGGATACGTCGTCCAGTCGACGCTCGTCACGCGCGATCGATCGAACTTCACTTCTTCGTGCAGCGCGCGGCTCAGCGTCTGGACGATGCACCCTTCAACCTGATTGCGCAATCCATCCGGGTTCACGACCAGCCCGCAGTCATGTGAGCACGTCACGCGGCGCACCTGGATCTGTCCCGTCGTCGGATTGACGGCGACCTCCATCGCCATCGCGACGTAGTTCTCCATCTGCTTGTAGCGCATGTAGGCGATGCCGCGGCCAACGAGAACGTTCCCTTGCCGCGCGCGCGGATTGGGTGACGGCCGGGCGTCCCATTTGAACGCTGCCGCCGTCCGCGTGATCGCCTCGATGGCGCGTGGATCTGACAGGCGTTTCACGCGGAATTCCACGGCATCGACGCGCTGGGCAGCCGCGATTTCGTCGGTGAATCCTTCGACCGCGAAGACGTTGGCGATCTTTCCAGGCGCCCGCAGGTTCGAGAGCTGTAACGGCGTGTCCTTGATGAGATGCGCGACGACGCGAACGTTGTCCACGGCGTACGGAGGCTCACCGTTCTGTGTGATCGCGCCCGAGCCCGTGCCGTGCTCCTGCTGGAGTCCCGCCGCTTCGGCCGATAGCAGCGCGCGTGCGCCGGGCGCCGCGTTCGGCACCCACATCTCGGTCTCCCATGCGACGATGCGTCCGTCCGTATCGAGCGCAGCGCGCACGTCGAGCAGCTGCTGCGGCCCCTTCGGATCCCAGCCGTGCTCGTCGTGGCGCATCCACTGCACGCGGACTGGTTGACCGATTGTCTTCGACAGCAACAGCGCATCGGCGGCAACGTGATCGCCCCCGTTCGTTCCGTACGATCCCGAGCCGTCGAGGAAGACGACACGCAGTTTGTCGGGCGGGATGCCAAAAACCTTCGACAGGTTGCCGCGCAGTCCGTGCACGCCTTGCGAAGCGGTCCACACGGAGGCGCTGCCGTCCGGGCGCACATCCGCGACCGCACACGACGGTCCCAGCGACGCGTGGCTCTGGAACGGCCAGAAATACGTCGCCGACATCGTTTTTGCGGCACGGCGTGAGACGTCGGCGACGTTGCCACGGTTGAGAATGTCCTGATCGCGCTCGAGCGGCGCCGTTCGCGAGAAACGGTCCAGCCCCTCGTGTCCGGGGAGCGTCGTCTGTTCTTTCCACGACGCCTTGAGTGCAGTCGCCGCGCGGACGGCCGCCCATTCGTCCTTCGCCACCACGGCCAGGAAGTTTTCGACGCGGACGATACGCGCGTCGGGAATGCCGCGCAGCGAGCTCTCGTCAACGGAGACGAGCGTCGCGCCCATCGACGGCGGCCGCACGATGCGGCCGTGCAGCATGCCGGGAAGCGTGAAGTCCTGGACGTACATGTGTCGGCCGGTGCACTTCGCCGGGACGTCGGGCCGCAGCAGCGGTTTGCCGATGGCCACGTGCTGCGCCGCTGGAGTGAGCGGCGCGTTGCGGTCGACTTTCAGCGAGAAAAGTCGATCACCAATGAGCGTTCCGATTCCAACGCCGGCGCCGCCCGCGCGCGGCCGCACGACGCCGTCGACGATGGTGAGGTCGGCGACGGGACGATTCAGCCGTGTCGCGCCCATCTGCAGCAATGCTATGCGTGCCGTGGCCGCGGCCGCCTGAATTTCCGTACCGCCGCGAATGAGGCCCGTGCTGCCGCCTGTCCCACCCTGGTCCGGACAGGTTGCTGTGTCGCCCTCGATCACGGTCACGCGTGATGGGGAGACGCCAAGTTCCTCGGCGGCCATCTGCGCGAAGGCGATGCGGATGCCGGTGCCGACATCGACCTTGCTCGTGTAGAGCGTGACGGATCCGTCCGCGTGAATCGCCAGCAGTCCATCGACTTCGCCTGAATCGACTGGCCTGGCGCCGGCGCGTGATGCGGCTTGCGCGAAGGCGTCACGCACGCTGAGCGGAAACCCGAAGCTCACGACGATCGCGCCGCCCGCCTTCAACAGGTCACGCCGTGAAATATCCATGGCTACACCTGCTGCGACGCGCGTTGAACGGCGCGAACGATGCGGGTGTGCGTGCCGCATCGACAGAGGTTTCCGTCGAGCGCCTGCTTGATCTGTTCGACCGTCGGCTTCGGTGTCCGCGCGAGCAGCGCCTTCGCGGCCATGATCATGCCGTTGGTGCAGTAGCCACACTGCGCCGCCTGTTCGGCGATGAACGCGGCCTGCACCACGTCCGGCTTCTCCGGTGTTCCGATCCCTTCGAGCGTGGTGATGTCGCGTCCAGCGGCGCGATTGACCGGCAGCTGACATGACCGGGTCGCCGTCTTGTCCACGATCACCGTGCACGCGCCGCACTGTCCGAGGCCGCACCCGAATTTCGCGCCGTGCAGCGCGAGCGGTCCGCGCAGCGCGTAGAGCAGCGGCTCGGCAGGATCCCAGCTGTCCACCGATACCGACTGGCCGTTGAGACGGAACGTGTATTTCGGCATGGGGGGAATCTTACAGGGGGACGGGGGTAATCTTTCGCGCCTTCACTGGGTCTCCGTGTCGAAATCGCTGACGAATGAACGCCAGCTGCGTCGCGGCGGCGGGCTCATGCCGAGTGCTGCGGCGCGATTCTCGACTTCGAACTGCCACAGCTTTCGCTCGTGGATGTCGATCGAATAGACGCAAATCCCCTCCGGGATCGGTTCCACCCGAATCTCGAACCAGCGCGATCGACCGTCTGGAAACGCGAACAGGTTGTCGAATTCATCCCCTACCCGCTGTTCCATGCAGCGGCGCAACACACCGAACATATCAGTCTGTTCAATACCCGGATACAGCTCAATCATCGTTCGGCCTTGAAGTTCGGCGACGGTGCGGCGCCCGTGTGCCGCGGCGGCAGCGTTCACGTAGACGTAACGCCAGTCGAAGCCGATTATCTGAAAGCCGACACGGATCTGCCTCATCGTTCGCAGCAGGACCTCGAGTTCGCGTTCGGGGCTCATGAGTGAAGGAGTATACGGAGGATCTTGCTAGTTGACACCCGCTGCGGCGGGGCTTATACAGGGCACCAGTTCTTGCCACACCACTTCGGGCGGCGGGCTCTCTTTCGGCGGAAACGCAGTCAAGGAGGCACCCGTGACTCAGCGACATTTGCCCTGGGCACTCGCGCTTGCAACCCTTTTCGCCATGCCCGGTGCGCTCCTTGCCCAGGAGGCGACCGTGACCGGCACGATCACCGATTCGACGGGCGCGGTGCTGCCCGGCGTGACGCTGACGGCCACCAACGAGGAGTCAGGCAATACCTTCGTTGCGGTGACCGACGGCGAGGGACGGTTCCGTCTCCCGCTGCGCATCGGCACGTATCGCATCGCCGCGGAACTTTCCGGCTTCGCGACCGTGACGCGCACCGGCTTGCAGATGCAGGTGGGACAGCTTGCGACCGTCAACATCCAGATGCAGCCATCCACGGTGCAGGAGACGCTCACCGTTACCGGCGAGGCGCCGCTGATCAACACAACCATGTCGACGGCGGCCGCCAACATCGATCAGCGCCAGATGCAGGAGCTGCCGCTCAATGGGCGCAACTGGCTCGATCTCACGCTGCTCGCGCCCGGCAGTCGCGCGAACACCGGCGGTGAAACACCGATCCCGCGATCGCAGGTGGCCTTTCAGATCAATATGGACGGCCAGCAGGTAACCAACAGCGTCGCCGGCGCAGGCTTCGGCCAGCCGCGGTTCAGCCGCGATTCGATCGCGGAGTTCGAGTTCATCACCAACCGCTTCGACGCCACGCAGGGCCGTTCGATGGGCGTCGTGGTCAATGCGGTCACCAAGTCTGGCACCAACACGTCATCGGGCACGTTCTCTGGCTATTTCCGCGATTCGGATTGGGCCGCGAAGGATCACGTCACCGATCGCGTTGTGCCGTTCTCGAACCAGCAGTACAGCGTCACGTTCGGCGGTCCAATCAAGCGCGATCGCATTCATTACTTCGGCAACTACGAGTACGAGCGCGAACCGCAGACGGCGGTGTACACCGGGCCGTTCCCGGCGTTCAACACCGACCTGAGCGGCATCCGCACGCAGAACACCGCCGGCATTAAGACGGATTTTCAATTCACGCCGAAGACGCACATGTCGGCTCGCGTGAACGGCTACACGCAGTTCGTCCCGCTGCGCGGCGCCGGTGGCGCGACGACGCATCCATCCGGAGCGTCGCAGTGGTGGCGGACCTCGACGCAGTACTGGGATCAGTTGACGCACGTCCTGTCGAACAACAAGGTGAACGAACTCAAGGGCGGCGTCTACATGTACGACTGGGATATCGCGGGCCTTGCCTCCTACAACGGTGGGCCGGCGCCGAACTTCCCGGGCGGCAAGTACCCGATCATCAGCAGTCACACCATGCCGAAGGGCGCGGTGGCGGGCGCCGGCAACAGTGCGACGCTCGGCGGCTCACCGCGTATTCAGCTGACGGGCTACAACATCGGCACGGCGACGAACCTGCCGCAGATCATCGGCCAGCGCACGATTCAGGCGCGCGACGACTTCACCATGGCGTTTGATGCGAAGGGCCGTCACGACGTGCGGATGGGCGGCGAGTTCCTCGAGCACAACTTCCACTTCTACTGGTGCAGCTTCTGTAACGGCTCGCTGCAGGCCAATGCCGGCGGAGCGGCGCGACGGCCGACCCCCGCACAGCTGGCGGCGATGTTCCCCGACCCCTTCAACTGGTCGACCTGGAACTACAACGCGCTCAGCCCGATCTCGGTTCGCTACCGCCAGTCAGTCGGCAACTTCCGGCTGCTCAACGACCGTCACGCATGGGCGACCTGGTATCAGGACGACTGGAAGGTGAGCCAGCGCCTGACGCTGAACCTCGGACTTCGCTGGGACGCGGATCTCGGGATCATGGGCGAGAAGAAACAGCTCACACCCTGGATGTCCGGCGACCGGCCGCATCAGCTCGATTGGCTCGCGCCGCGCGTCGGCTTCGCGTACCAGGTCAACGATCGCACCGTCGTCCGTGGCGGCTACGGCAAGTACTACACGCAGCTCGAAAACGACGCCGCGCATCAGTCGAATCTGAATATTCAGACCATCATTCCTGAAGTTGCCTACGACGGCCGCGCCGACTTCGCGATGAATCCCTGGGGCGGCGCCTTCCCCACCCAGGAGCAGGCGCGCGCGCAGCTCTGCACCGCGGCGGCGCCGCTGGCGGCGGGATGCATCCGTCGCGAGATCACATCGGAGATCCCGACGACGATCCACGACGATACCTACAGCCATCAGGCGATGATTGGCGTTTCACGCCAGATCGCGTCGAACCTCGCGGTGGAATTGAGCTACCAGTACACCGGTCAGCGGCAGGAGGAAGTGACCAACAATCAGAACCTGACGTACGACCCTGTCACGGGTGACAACATTCCGTTCAGCACCATCGGCGCGCGTGTCTACCCCGAATGGGGATACGTCAACGGCGAGTACATGCAGGGATGGTCGAACTGGCATGCGCTGGTCGCGTCATTCGACAAGCGCTTCAGCAACCGCTGGCAGCTCTCCGGAAACTGGACGCTCGGGGCGGTGAAAGATTCGACGGGGCCGCCGTGCCAGACGGTGAAGGGGTCCGACGGCAACGCGCAGTGCAAGCCGATCACCTTCAAGCTGCGACCGGACGTCGAGGGTGAGTACACCTACGCGTCGACCGACCAGCGTTACCGCGCGGTGCTCAACGGCATCTGGGACGTCGGACATGGCTTCCAGTTGAGCGGCCTGTACTTCTATGGGTCCGGCATGCGGAACGCCGTGACCTGCGGTTCCTGCCAGGCTCGCGACACGGGCCAGACCGCCGGCACGCGCCGCCGCGACGATGGCTCGATCATCCCGCGCAACAGCTTCGTCGGGACGCCGCTGCACCGAGTCGACGCTCGCTTCCAGCAGCGCATCACGCTCGGCGGCCGCCGATCGCTCGATGGCATTCTGGAGGTGTTCAATCTACTCGATCACTCCAACTACGGCTCGTTCACGACCGACGTGGACAGCACGCTGTACGCGACGCCGGTCTATAGATGTGGCGTACGCGGCGAGGTCGGTGCAGCTCGGATTCAGGCTGGCTTTCTGAGACGAACCACGGAGACACGGAGGACACGGAGAAAGGTTGTTACCTCCGTGTGCGTCGTGTCTCCGTGGCTTGTGAATGCTGACGAACCCACGTCGCAACGACGTCCTGAAGCGTCGCATAAGCTGATTCGACTTTGTCTTTCTGACGCGAAGGCGCCAGCGAATGGTCGCCGTTCTCGACCACGTGCAGCGTAATGTCCGCTGCGATCGCGTCGAGTACAGGCTGAAGTTCAGCGGGCGTGCCAAACGGATCACGCTCTCCCTGCACGATCAACATCGGCACGTGAATGCGAGATAGATGCGCGGCGCGCAGCTGCTGCGGCTTGCCGGGCGGATGCAGCGGGTAGCCGAGCGCCACGACGCCACGGATGCCGAGCGCCTCCGCGTCATCGCCCGCCGCAAGGTGCGTGGCGATGCGGCCGCCCATCGACTTGCCGCCAATGAACACGCCAGGCCGATCGAAATGGCGTCTGGCTGCAACAACCGCGGCGGTATAGCACGCGTCGAGCTTCTCGGTGCGATCCGGAACGTGGCGGCGCTGCTCGGTGTAGAGGAAGTTGAACGTCAGGACGTCGATGCCGCGGTGGGACAGTCCTTGCGCGAAGTCGGTGATGAATGAGCTCTCCTGCCCCGCGCCGGCGCCGTGCGCGAGGATAAACGTCGCATGCATTGTCGCGCCGCGCGACGCATACACGAGGCCAGTAGTCTGTCCGTGGCTGCCGACGTCAATCGTCAGGTGCATGTCACACCAACGTCCTACTTGCTCGCGCGTCTGTTTGCGAACTATGGTTACGCCTCGAGGAGGGACTCATGTTTCTGGTTCGCGACATCATGTACTGCAAGCCGGGGCAAGTGCGGCAGATGGTTCAGAAATTCACGGCCCTCAGCAAGCTCGGCAAAGAGATGGGCATGGGCAACATGCGCATCATGACCGACGTGTGTGCCGAACGGTATTGGACCGTCGTGGCCGAGACCGAGGTGAAAAGCATCGAAGAGCACGCCGAAATGGCGCGCAAGTCGATGGCCGATCCGCGTTTTCAGGAAGCAATGAAGGGATACCACGATCTGATTGTGAAGGGGAGACGGGAAATCTATCAGCTCGAAAACTAGGTTCGTGGTTGGTGGTTCGTCGTTTGAACCACCAACCACCAACTACCAGCCACCAACCAGGCAGCGTCAGAAGATCGCTACCGGATTCACCGGCGATCCGGTTCCACCTTCGACAGGCAGCGGCGCGAACGTGATCGCGAACTCGTAGCGATTCAGCCGACGCGCCGTCTGGACCGCCTGTTCGAGGTCCAGGCATTCGACGATGTTGATGCCCATCCAGTTGAGGACCGCAACGTGAATCGGGTTGCGCATGCCGTCCCATCCCGGACGCGGATTCCAGTCGATGTTGAAGTCATGGCCGATGAACGACGGTAGTCGCTCGTGCATCCATGGAATCGTGTCGGGGTAATAGCCCGCTACCGGCAAATTGATGGGACCAACCGCGGCGCGACGCTTCCACCGCCCGATGTACAGCAGCGGGATGTCGCCGGGTCCGATCTTCACACCGGCCTTCTTCTCCCACGCTTCCAGATCCGCGCGACGGATCGGCATCGCCGGATCCACAACATCGACACCTTTCAGCTGCGCGATGTCGTAGAGGACGGCGCGCGTCGTGATGCCGTCTTTCCAATTCATGATGCCGCCCTTGACGCATCCAGTCTCGGCGCTCAAATTTCCCTGCACGGGCACGCCGTTGTACATCTGCCCGTTCTCGAAGAAATGGCACCACGAATCGATGTGCGCGACGGTCTGGCCGTGAAAGCTCACCTGATAGTTGTCCGTCGTGCCGCCGTCGGTGATGCCGAGCGTCGTTCGCTTGAAGAGGCCGTTGGGGCCGACGTCTGCCGCCACCTGTTGCGGCTCGGCGTGCGCAAGCGACACGACAATGCCGCTTTTCACGAGCTTCATCGCGCTCTGCACCTTTTCAGGTGTGATCAGGCTCGTCGTCCCCTTGCTTTCCTGTCCCACAGGCGCCCATTTGCCCCAGGTCTTGAAGTCTTTCCGCCACTGCTCGTATTGCTGCCGCATCGTGGCCGTATCGGGCGGCGGTGGTCCGGCGGGCGCTTGCTGCGCTGCGGGCGCCTGCTGCGGTGCCGGCGCCTGCGCGGCCAGAGCGACAAGCGACAAGCCGATGCATATCGCGATGATGTGGAGACGTCGCATGTCTTCCTCCTCAGAAACTTCCAGACGTTGGAGGTTGAGATTCTACAGTGGCACTGCGGTTGCGTCGGTGACTATTGCTCGCATGAGTCTGCCTCGTCGATTCATTCGGCTTTGCCTGGTGACGCTGCTTGCTGTGTCGCCGCTTGCCGGCGCCTGCCGCGATCGCGAAGCCGACGAGGCGCAGTTTCATCCGGCAACGCCTGCGATCACGGTCCCACCTCCGAAGGAGGTGCTGCGACTGCCGAAGAAGCCCGGATCGTATCGCTTTGCGGCGCTCGGCGACATGGGCCGCGGCGACACATGGCAGAACGATGTGTCGAAGCAGATGCAGGCGTTCCACAAGGAGTTTCCATTCGATTTCGTCATCATGCTCGGGGACAACATTTACGACGGCGCCACGCCCGACGACTACCACCGGAAGTTCGAGCTGCCGTACAAGCCACTCCTCGAAGACGGCATTGACTTCTACGCCGTCATCGGCAATCACGACGAGCCGAATCAGCCGAACTACCAGCCATTCCACATGGGTGGGCAGCGTTACTACACGTTCAAACCGAAACCGTCGCTCGTCGCGCGACTCGGCGACACCGACGTCCAGTTCTTCATGATCGACACTGAAGACGTAGATCGCACGCAACGTCAGTGGCTCGATCGCGAGCTGGGGAAGTCCGACGCGCGCTGGAAGATTGCCGTATTCCACCGGCCGATCTATACGTCCGGCCGCTATTCACTGTGGGCGACATGGACCCGCAGCAGCCTCGAGCCGCTCCTGGTCGAGCATCACGTGCCGTTCGTGCTGTCAGGCCACGAACATTTTTACGAGCGGACGAAACCGCTGAACGGCGTCACCTATTTCATCTCCGGCGCAGGCGGATCGCTGCGTCCGCGCGACATCCGGGCGTCGACGATCACGGCCACCGGTTTCGACACCGACTACTCGTTCATGTTGTTTGAGATTGCGGGCGACGAGGCCTACTTCCAGTCAATTAGCCGCACCGGCGCCAGCGTGGATGCGGGCGTCATCCGCGTCACTGGAGACAAGGATCGGCATTGAGGATCTGAGCCACCCGGTCGCGATAGGCAGCGACCCAGCCGTCGAGATCCTTTCCATCGTCGGTCGATTCGTAGAACTGCGGGAAGCGCGCGTTGGCGAACCACTTCCGCAGATCAGCGTCGCGGAACGCGGCGAGCTCTGTGCCGACCCGGACTCTCGCCTCGTCGGAGATCTGCGCATCGCTGAAGGTTGCGCCGCGGTACGGCATCGCGTGCATCGACACGGTGCATGTCGCCCGGTCGGCCCAGACCGGCACGTGACGCCATTGCGACAGGTTGACTTTCGTCGGTCCGAAGGTCGCGCCGACATCCTGAATCATCAGGACGGAATCGCGGCAGACGTGCGCATGCTCCGCGAACGGCTGGTCCATGCAGACCAGCCGCTGGTTGTCCGCCTTGTTGTCCCAGTGCGCCAGGAAGGCCGCAATCAATCGAAACGCATCGAGGTCCTCACGCGGAGCCTCCACATCCCTCAACTCCCACCAGGCCCACCCCTCGCGCGTTTCATCCTCGATCGGTGCCGCGTCGAATTTCCTTTCGACAGAGACCCACTCGAAATCCCGCTGAACTTTGTCGGTCGCGAGCGGCATATCCCTTCCGAACTGGCCGAACGCATCGAGCAACAGCATCGTCACGAACGGATTCATGGGACAGCCGCGGCAATGAAGCCGTCGAACCATGTAGACGCGATCGGCCGCGTAGCCAAGCGCCGACAGCAACCGCGTTGCAGCCACCTCCGCGTGGATCTCAGGCTGGTGTCCGTACTTGACGCGGATCACTTCGCCGTCATCGATGGCGCAGTCGAACTTCAACGACGTTCCACCTGGGGCGTGTCGAACCAACGTGCAGCTCACCTCGTCCTGGGTCAACACGCCTTTCGGGTCGGGAGGCTCGGCGATCAGTGTGTCGCGGTTGAAGTCGCCGACGCGCGTCCGGGCGCGGCGAAGCGCGTCGTCACGACGCATGGCGGCGATGGAAGGCCCGGACGGATCGTGCTCGGCCGTCAGATCGCGATAGCTGCCGGACGGCAGCACATAGAATCCGACGGCCGCCAGTACGCCGGCGCAAGTGCCGAAGGCTCTGCCACTCACAGGTGGCTAGAGCCCGGCCCTGCTGTCTTTATCGACGTGCGAGAACTGGAATGCGAAGCCGCCAGGTACCGCGACCGGTGTGAGCGTGTAGCTGCTGCGGCCATGGCGTCCGACGACCGTCCATCCGGTTGCAGTGCCGAGCGCCGCACCGAAGACCACATCGCTCAGGAAATGGCGATTGTCGTGCAGCCTCGACGTCCCGACGTATGTCGCAATGGCCATCGCCGGCAACGACAGCCGATAGCCGAAATGGCGCTCGATGACGGAGGCTGCCGCGAACGCGGTCGCAGCGTGGCCCGACGGGAAGGAGCAGCATTCGCCGGTCGGACGGTCGCGGCGGACGCTGTACTTGATCGCATGGACGAACGCCTGCGAGACGATCTGCGCGCGCAGCAGATCAAGTCCCATATGCGACCACTTGTTCGTTCGCGGTGACGTTCCTTCGGTGGCCGGCTGATCCGGATCCGGCGGCACGATGTACCGGCCAATCATGTAGAGTCCGACCGACACGCCGATCTGCGTCTCAGCGGAGCCGATAATGCTCCCCGCCTTCCAGAAACGGTCCGCCGATTTGCTGCCGACCAGATGCGCGTTGAGGTTGTCATCGGCCGGATGCGCCAGCAGCGCAGCGCCCGCTCCGATGCCGAGAATCACCCAAGTCGATTGCCGTCGCGGAAACGACTTGAAGTCGCTCCACGTATCGCTGGCTAATGCCCGGAACCCCGTGTGCGCCGGTGTCGGATGGGCCTCAGGCCCTTGGGATATCGGGGTCGGGCTCCGGTCAGGGATCTCTGCTGTTGTCGCGACATCGTTCACGACGACGTCGGAGAATGCATTGCCGATGAGCGCTGATGAGACATCCTCAGTCGGCTGCTGGCCGCGTGCGAAGGTGGGAAGACCAAGTATTAATGAGAGTACTGCGAGCGTCAGAAGTCGTCTCGTCTTCATATGAGCTATCCGTCCTTGGTGCGCACCGACCTCGACGGCGCACAAGGCAGGGTAGCTCCGCAATCTGCATTCCAGATGTTTGAATGGACGAGTTCGTGAGGTCCGGCTGAAGCCGGACCCCACCGACGACTTACAAGGACTGGATCTAGAAAGTGACCCTGAATCCCAGCTGCAATGTCCGTGGCGCGTATGCGAGGTTCGAGCTCGAATTCGGCAGCCCGTAGCGCGGGCTGCTCTCCTGCAACGTATACGACCCGTAATTGGCGCGATCGAACAGGTTGAAGACTTCCGCGATCAGATCGCCTGAACGGCGGCCGCCGAACTTGATCGACTGCTGGAGCCGCAGGTCGACGCGGTGCACCGGATCGCCGACGAAGTTATTGCGGGGAACGATCGTTCCATCCAGTCGTAAACGCGCGGTGCCGGTGGCGCCGATCCCGCGGTTGTCGCCGCCATAGCTCGTCGCCTGACGTTCGCCGGAGCCATAGAAATAGATCCCGCTCAGCTGCAGGCCGCCCACGACCTGCCAGATGCCGTTGAACACCAGACGATGGCGTTGATCGGTGACGGCGAGGCCGTACTCGCCTCCGAAATCGGGTGTGACGGGGAAGGAGACCTGTTTGATGCCGCTGAGCGGCGCCGGGTCGCCATCGCGCAACCCTGAGAGCGTGTAGGTCAACGAACCCTGCCAGCGGTGCGTGAAGCGCTTGGTGAACACCGACTGCAGTCCGTGATAGTTCGACCAGCCGGTAAACATTTGCTGACCGACGACACCCCACGTCGGAAACGCGCGGGTCGCGCGGTTGGAGAATGGATATGGAGCGCCGGTCGCCGGGTTGAACGTGATGTTGGCGTTGTCCTGCAGCACTTTCTCGTCGCGACCGCGCGTGTAGACGTAGTCCGATTCGATCGCCATGTCGGCGCCGATCTGCCGCTGGAAACCGATCGACGTCTGCCAGTCGTGCGTCAGGTGTGAGTACTCCGCCTGCGGCGCCTGTTCCGCGGCCGCGCGATCCAGACAGCCGGCGACGTTGTTGACGTAGCAGAATCGCGGCAGCGCCTGGTCGTAGGTAGGCAGCGGCGCGCCGTTGAGCGGGTTGGCGGCGAAGTCGGGCCTCCCATCATTGGTGTACTGCAGAAACGCGACCGAGAGTGACCGGCTCGGCATCGTCCAGTTGCTCGCGATCACGTCAGCGTAGTACTTGCCTGCGCCACCGCGGATGACGGTCCTGTCGTTGAGCGTGTAGGCGAAACCGAGACGCGGTTGGATGTTGTCCGGGTCCTGGGGACGGTCGGCCTTCATCCATGGCTCGAGTCCCACCCAGTTCGCAAAGGGATCCCAAATCAGGTCGTAGCGCGCACCAAGGTTGAGCGTGAGCTTCTGCGTAAGGTGCCAATCATCCTGGACCCACGCCGCGTACTTCGGCTGGTTGAAGGGGAGTTTGTTCTGGCCGACGCCGATCGTGTAGGTCCGCACATTCGGTGAAATCGCGGCGAGGTTCCACGTGTCGGCGTTCCATGGATCCGGGAACAGCGCTTCGATGTTGGCTGGCACCGCGCCATTGCGTGCGTCAATGATGCCCATGCAGTTGGCGCAGTTGAACGAGACCTTCTTGTCCCACAGGAACTCGCCGCCGGCCTTCAGATCGTGACGCCCTTTCGCTTCGTATGAGAGGTTGTAATCGTCTCGCGCGGACCAGACGTCCTGGAGTTGGTACCGCGGGTAGTTCGCGTTGCCCGCGATGGAGAAGCCCGTGAAGGTAATACGCGGTGAGCCGGTGTTGATGCCGTCAGCCGCGCGCCAGTGATGCGACCATGACGTCAGGTTCGCGTTCTTGAAGCCGAAGCCGGCGTAGCCGAGTTGCACTTGATTGGTGGAACGCGTGCCAATGACGCGCGTCCACTGCCCGACCATCGCGTCCGTATATTGATCCGTCGAGCCCGTGCCGGCAGGATGGTTCGAACCGAGATCGTCGAACGGCTGCCACGACTTGGTCAGGTTGCCCTTCAGCATCAGGCGGCTCCGGGATGAGAGCTCGTAATCGAAACGCGCGCTTCCCAGCTTCACGGATCTCACGCCCGAGAGCTCGAGATTGAACGCCGGCCACGCCGTCAGCGAGAACGTCGAGCGCGGCTCGTGCTCGTACTCGTAGCTGCCGAAGAAGTGAAGGCGATCTTTGATGATCGGTCCGCCGAGCGTCATGCTGTACTGCTGGTTCTTGAACGGGACGACGCGATTGAGGACGGGGTCCTCGGCGTTCCATTGTGAGTTCCGGAAATACCCACTGACCATCCCGTTCAGTAGGTTCGTCCCTGATTTGGTGATCGCGTTCACCTGCACGCCCGACGATCGACCCTGCGTCGCATCAAAGCGGTTCGAGATGAATTGGAACTCGGCGATCGAGTCGCGGCTGAAGCGAGGCTGCCCGCCAGGCCCGAGCTGACCGGTCACCTGTTGCCCGTCGAGATTGAGCTGGAACTCGCGCAGGTCGCGACCCGCCGTGCGGTCCTGGACCGGCGCACCGCCCATGGCGGTCGTGCGATTCCCGGGAGCGAGCAGCGCCAGCGACATCCAGTCGCGTCCCTGGACCGGCAGCTCGGACATCTGCTTCGGATCGATGTTGCCGCCCAGGCTGGAGTCCGCCATGTCGAGCAACGGCGCTTCGGCTGTGACGGTCACCGTCTCCTGGAGTGTTGACGGCGCCATCTGCAGATTGAGGACGGCGTTCTGACCCACCAGCAACTGGACGCCACCACGCGTGATCGTCGTGAAGCCTTGCAGTTCCGCTGTGACGACGTACTCGCCGATGCGGACCGGCAGACGGAAGCTGCCGCGGCCGTCGGTGACGGCAACAAATCGGTTGCCGGTCGCCTGATGCACGGCGGTGACCGTGACACCCGGCAGCACGCTGCTGGTGGAATCCATCACGGTGCCGCTAAGCGTCGCCTCCTGCGCGAAGGCGGTGAGGGGCAGTGCGAGCAATGCGCCGAACAGTAGGGTCTTCAACGCGCGCGAGATCATCGAGCCCTCCTCATGCCGATTGGGTGCGGCGGAGAGTAGCACAAGGCCCAGGCGGACCATATTCCTTGACTCTGGAACCAAATCCTTCTAAAACGGGCCCCGGAGGAGGAGCGACATGAGAAGGTGGCACGTAATCGTTACAGCGGTGTTGGCGGTCGTCGCGGTATGTGCGGTGACGACGGTGGCGCAGCAGCGCACCGCTGAATCGCGCGACATGACGCTTCTCGGCTCCAACGATCTGCAGGCGCGCAGCGCCTACCAGCCGGTGATCCAGAAGCAGGGCAACCGCTACATCGCCTACGTCGGGCACCACGCTGGCTCGATGCCGAACACGCTGACGGGCAAAATGGAGGACAACGGGACGTCGGTCATCGACGTCACCAATCCGCGTCAGCCGAAGTACATCGCCCACATTCCCGGCGGCGGCGAAGCACAGGGGCCGGGCCAGGCGCAGATGGTGCGCACCTGCAGCGGGGCCGACCTGCCGAAAGCAGACAAGAGCAAGTTCTACCTGCTCCGCACACTTGGCACGTCGGGACACGAACTCTGGGACGTGACCACTCCCGAGAAGCCGACGCGCATCACGCAAATCGTCGGCGGATTGAAGGACACCCATAAGAGCTGGTGGGAGTGTGAGACCGGCATTGCCTATCTGGTCGGCGGCGATCCGGCGTGGCGTACGGCGCGCATGACGAAGATCTACGACTTGAGCGATCCGACGCATCCGGTGTTCATCCGTGACTTCGGCCTGCCGGGCCAGCAGCCGGGCTCGACGATGAATCCGGTGCCGACGGAGGTGCACGGGCCGATCTCGATCGTGAAGGCGAACCGCGTGTACTTCGGGTACGGAACGGGCCGTTACGGTGTCGTGCAGATCGTCGATCGCAAAAAGCTCCTCGAAGGTCCGAAGGAACCGACTGAGGCGAACCTGCGCTATCCGGTCATCGGTCAGCTCGATCTGCCGATCGACGTGGGCGCGCACACGGCGTTTCCGATGCTGCACATGACGCTGCCGGAGTTTGGCAAGCAGAACTGGCAGCAGGTGATCACGAACACCGCCGCTGGTACGCACGCCGCCGCAGAGGGCTTCGCGCCGCCGACCAATCAAGGGATGCGCGATTTCATCGTGACGGTGGGCGAGACGACCGCGAATGAATGCCTCGAGGCGCGGCAGCTGGTGCGCATCGTCGATGCGACGTTCGAGAAGAACATGATGCCTGTGTCGTCGTGGACGGTGCCGGAAGCGAGCGGCAATTTCTGTTCACGTGGCGGCCGGTTCGGCACGCACTCCACCAACGAGAACATGACGCCGATCTACTACGGTCGCGTGCTGTTCGTCGCGTACTTCAACGCGGGCATCCGCGCCCTCGACGTCCGCGATCCGTTCAACCCGAAGGAGATCGCGTACTACATTCCGCCGGTCACGGCGAAGACCGACAAGCGGTGTGTCGGCCGTGGCGCCGACGAGCGCTGCAAGATCGCGATTCAGACCAATAACGTGGAAGTCGACGACCGCGGTTACATCTACATCGTCGATCGCGCGAACACGGGGATGCACATCCTCGAGCTGTCGGGCGCGGCGCGCCGCGTGGCGAACTTCCCGACCAACGCGACGAACTAGATCCAGTAGGTATCAGGTTTCGGGTGTCAGGTGTCAGGAGGTAATCAGGCTCATGCCTGGACCACCCCTGGAACCTGATACCTGATCCGGATTCACCGATGCTGCTCGCGGCGATTTGCTACGTCGTCATCACCGCGCTGCTGTTTCACAATCTGCTTCCAGTCCTCACGACGAACCTCCCGAGCGATCTTGGCGACCCGCTGCTGAACACATCGATACTTGCGTGGAACGCGAAACACCTGCCGTTGAGCGCGGGCTGGTGGAATTTTCCGAGCTTCGCGCCGCTATCGGGGGTCACGGCGTTCACGGAACATCTCCTCGGCGCCTACCCGTTGACCTCGCCAATCGTGTGGGAGACCGGCAACGCGGTGCTCGCCTACAACGTCCTGTTCCTCGCCTGTTTTCCGCTCAATGGCCTCGCGACCTACGCGCTCGTACGCGAGCTGACCGGCTCCGCGGCCGGCGCGCTCGTCGGTGGTTTAGCATTTGCGTTTGCTCCGTTCATTTCTAATCACCTCGCGCACGTGCAGCTGCTCACGGCGTTCGGCATGCCGCTCGCCCTGTTCGCACTGCATCGATATATGAATCATGGGCGTATCCGCGATCTCGTATGGTTCGGTGTCGCATGGCTCGAAG
This sequence comes from Vicinamibacterales bacterium, assembly GCA_035764385.1. Lineage (GTDB taxonomy): Bacteria > Acidobacteriota > Vicinamibacteria > Vicinamibacterales > UBA2999 > Gp6-AA40. The sequence continues at coordinate 23,918 of DASTZI010000476.1, read as the reverse complement.
TCCTGCTCTCGAACGCCTACTTTCTCGTCTTCTTTCCGATTCTTGTGGCGTTTTGGATGGCGTGGTTTTTCAGACGGAGCGCGATCCGCAGATGCCTTGGTATCGCCGCAACGGTCGCACTCGCGACGGTTCCGCTTCTGCCGCTGGTGATTGGTTATTACACGCGGCAGAACGCGTACGGGTTCGCGCGGAACTATCTTGAGGTGTTGGCATTCAGCGCGGGGATTCACTCGTTGGCTGGCGTGTCCGACTTTTCCGTTCTCTGGAACGGGTGGCTGCCGACGACCTACGGTGAGGCGTCGTTATTCCCCGGCTTCACGATTGCGGCGCTTGCACTGGTCGGCATCGCGTATGGCGGGCGGGCGGACGAGCAGCGATCGTGGCGATCGGTGGCGCTCTTCTATTTCGCTGGCGCGTTCCTGATGTGGACGTTTGCCCTTGGACCCGTGGTGCGCTGGTCGGGTGTCCGTGTTCCGCCGCGCTACGGTCCGTACTGGTTGTTGCTGCAGCTGCCTGGTGCGTTCAGCATTCGCGTTCCTGCGCGCGCGTGGTTGCCCGGGGTCTTATGCCTCGCCGTGTGCGCCGGGTTGGGCGCAGCCACGCTGGCTTCACGGAGGCACGGGCGACGGCTGATGCCCGTGTTCGTGGCGCTGATCGTTGCCGAAGGATGGTTTGTGGCCGCTACGCCGACGGTTCCGACACCGCCCGTGCTCGACGTCGGCGTACCGCAGGGCGCTGTCGTTCTCGACTTGCCGATGAGCGCCGACTACCGTGATGCACGGGCGCAATACCTGGCGGTCCTTGGCGAATACCGTGTGGTGAACGGCTACAGCGGTTATTCGCCGCCGCACCGCGCACCACTGCGCGAAGCGCTCCTGCGTCACACGCCGCAGCTGTTTCAGCCATTCCGCGAACGCGCGGATCTCTATGTCATCGTGCGTCCGGAGGTCGAGCCGGACTTCGTCGACTGGCTCGAGACCGAGCACGGTATCGGACGCCTGCCCGACGTCGGGGACTGGCACATCTATCGACTCCCGCGCGAGGGCAGTGGACCTCTGCCGCCGCCGATGCTGCCGCTGCCACCGCCCGGTCAAGTAGCGTTGCGGGTTGTGGGGCAATGAACATGACGGTCGGCCCATGGCACTAGCCGCGCTCTGCTACCTGCTCATTACCGCGCTGCTCTTTCACAATCTGCTTCCCGTCCTCACGACGCAACTGTTCGGCGATCTCGGCGATCCGCTGCTGAACACGTCGATTCTGGCGTGGAACGCGAAGCACCTGCCGCTGACGACGGACTGGTGGAACTTTCCGGCATTTGCTCCGCTCCCCGGTGTGACGGCGTTCACCGAACATCTGCTCGGCGCCTATCCACTGACATCGCCGATCATCTGGATCAGCGGCAACCCCGTCCTGGCCTACAACGCGCTCCAGTTCCTGACGCTTCCGCTGAACGGGCTCGCAGTCTTCGCGCTCGTGCGCGAGCTTACGGGGTCGTCACTCGGCGCGTTCGTCGGGGGACTCGCGTTCGCATTCGCGCCGTTCACCGGCGAGCACGCCTCGCATATCCAGATGCTGATGGCGTTCGGCATGCCGCTGGCGCTTTACGGGCTGCACCGCTACCTGAAGAGCGGTGAAACGCGGGATCTCGTCTGGTTCGGCATCGGCTGGCTCAGCGTGACGCTGTCGAACGCGTACATGCTGGTCTTCTTTCCGATTCTCATCGCGCTCTGGGCGTGCTGGTTCTTCACGCGCGCCGATGCCCGGCGATGGCTTGCGATCGCCGTCACTGCAGGTGTGGCGACGCTGCCTGTCGTGCCGTTGCTCATCGGCTATCACCTTCGGCACGCCGCGTACGGTCTGTTCCGTGACTACTCGGAAATCGTTTCGCAAAGCGCTGCCATTCAATCGGTCGCAGGCATCAATCAGCGCGCGGTCCTCTGGGTCGGATGGCTGCCGAATACCTTCTACGAACAATCGCTGTTTCCGGGGTTCGCCATCATCGCGCTCGTCGCCGTCGCCATCACGGCAGCCCTCGTGTGGCCGGAGCGGCGCACCTGGCGGCGGCCGATACTCTTCTATTTCACCGCCGCGGTGGTGTTGTGGACCTTCACGCTCGGACCCGAAGTGCGGTGGGCGGGTGTTCGCGTCGGTTATGGCCCGTACTGGCTGCTGATGCACATGCCGGGCGTGCAGAGCATCCGCGTACCTTCGCGCGCATGGCTGCCTGCGACGCTCTGTCTTGCCGTGTGCGCCGGGTTCGGCGCCGCGTGTCTGGCACGTCGCCGGCAAACGTGGTGGGTCATTCTTCCGATTGCAGTCCTGATTGTCGGCGAAGGCTGGTTCGTCGACACGACGATGCGGGTGCCCTCTGCGCTGCCGTTGTACATTCCGCCGGGTGCTCAGGTGCTCGACTTGCCGATCAGCGCCGGTTACGGGAATGCGGATGCGCAGTATCTGGCAGTTCTGGGCGGCTATCGCGTCGTCAACGGATACAGCGGCTACGCGCCGCCCTATTTCGGTCCGCTTCGCAACGCGCTGGGGGATCATCGGCCGGAAGCGTTCGCGCCGTTCCGGCAGCGCGCGGATCTCTACATTGTCGTCCGGCCCGATGTCGAGTCGCGGTTTGTCATGTGGCTCGAGAGCGTGAACGACCTACAACGGGTGATCGACTTCGGACGGTGGAAGCTGTATCGATTGCCGCATCTTGGCAACGGTTCTCCGCGTGTGGTGCTCCTGCCGTTGCCACATCCAGGCGAACACCCCCTTACGATTCCTTAGTTGCCGAAATATTCCTTCAGGATGTCCAGCCTGCCGGTGCCGCATCCGACCCAGCGGTCGCGCTTGTCGAGCGTGTCCGAGATGCACTGCGATTGGATGACCGCGGCACCTTCGATGAGTTCGCTGAACACCACGAACGGTCCCAGCGGATCGTAAGCGGTGCCGAACTCTTGTTTGATGTTCTCGGCGTGGTGAAGGACTTCGGCGCGATCCACCGGATACATCGGTGGAACCCCCTCGGTGTACTTCGAATTGTCGAAGGCCGCCTGGAACGTCGGGATGAACAAGTATTTTCGTCCGCTGGCCGCTTCGAAGCCGCGAATGGTCCGCCTCCACTTGCCCGAGTTCTCGAAGTATGTCGTCGTCATCGTGTCGTAGCGCGGCGCGTACAGGCCGTATTCCATGAAGCCATCGAGCGCGCTCGAATTTTTCAGCGCCGCAGCGTCGCTCGGCAGCTGCATCAAGCCGACCGAACCGATGAACGCGACGGGATATTCCGCGCGCACTTCGTCGAGCAGCGACGCAAAGTCGCCGTACATCGCTCTGGCGGCCCACAGAAAAATCACCGCGCGGCCATGATAGGTGACGTAGCGTTGCTGAAACGGGATGATGACCTTGCGGTAGATGGCGTCGATGTCGTTCTTGAAGCCGATACGGTTGTAGGGGATGTCCATGTCCTTCGCGCCGTTGTCGGGGATCAGCCGCGTGCCGTAGATGTGTTCGTAGGCGACGAAGAACGGACGGTCACCGTTGGAGAAGTAGGTGCGCAGCCACTGGTTGTAATCCGGCGCATCAGGATTGGCGCTGTATTGGAGCACGTCGGCACCGGACCCATATTCCTCGAGCACAGCGTTCTGGCGGGCGATGTCAGCGGGTGACTGATAGTCGTTCGGTCGGGTCCACAGAGAGCGGACCGGAAACACTGTCGAGACGTTCGGCATGTATTTCCAGGGATAGATGTTGGCGAACCACCCGTGGATCCCTTCGATCTGGACGCCGCCGGTCAGCGGCGGAATCGGCGGCCCGGCCGCAGGTGGTGAGACTGAATTGATGGCCGGCACCCCATGAGTGCACAGCAATACCAGAAGCAAAACGCCGCCGACGCGGGCAACCATAGGAACCCCGGGCACGAACAAGACAGGACGAGTGAAGCTGGCGACTCTACTGTACTTGCACGGCTGCTGCCCGCCCCGATAAAATTTGAAGGTTTCTACCACTCGAATTTCCGCAATCTCCTCACAAAATAAAGAGATTGGGGAACCACGCCAGCATTGCTATGGAAGGACGTACCGATAGATGTCCGTAACCGCTCCAGTCGAACAGGAAACCGGCACCGCTGCGAGTGCGGAGCGAATCGTCAACGATTTCGCCATTCAGGTCGCCACCGTCAACGGCTCCGGCAGCCAGACCGCCAACCTCGTCCTGCTTCGCTCCATTTTTCAGATGGGGGTGCCCGTCTCGGGCAAGAACATGTTCCCGTCGAACATCGCCGGCCTGCCGACGTGGTACACCATCCGGGCCAGCTCGAAGGGATACATCGCGCGGAAGAAAGAGGTCGATTTCCTCGTCGCGATGAACTCGGAGACCGCCAAAGAAGACGTGATGACGCTGTCGCCCGGCGCCGCCGTCCTCTATGACGAGCCGCTGAAGCTCAGCGAACTGCGCACCGACCTGATTTTCTATCCTGTTCCGTTCGACAAGCTGATTGCGCCCGTCACCCACGACGCCAAACTGCGGCGGCTCGTGCGCAACATGATTTACGACGGCGTACTCTCGCGCCTGTTGTCGATCGACATGGCGCAGATGGAGAAGGCGCTCAAAAAGCAGCTTGGCAAGAAGCAGAAGGCGATCGATCTCAACATGAACGCGCTCAAGGCCGGCTTCGACTACGCCGACGCCAGCCTGCCGAAGCGCGATCCCTTCGTGGTCGAACCGATGGAAGGGAAGACCGAGGGGATGGTGCTGATCGAGGGGAACGCCGCGGCCGCGATCGGGTGCATGATGGCCGGTGTCACCTTTGTCGGCTGGTATCCGATCACGCCGTCTTCGTCGCTGTGCGAGTCCCTTATCGACTATCTGAAGAAGTACCGTAAGGATCCCGAGACGGGGAAGGCCACCTACGCCGTGATCCAGGCGGAAGACGAGATTGCCGCCCTCGGCATGGTGATTGGCGCCGGCTGGATGGGCGCGCGCGCGATGACCTCCACGGCTGGCCCTGGAATGTCGCTGATGGCGGAGTTCACCGGCCTCGGCTATTACGCGGAAGTGCCCGCGGTGGTCTTCGACATTCAGCGGGCGGGGCCGTCGACGGGTCTTCCGACGCGCACTGGCCAGCAGGACATCCTCTCAACCGCGATACTGTCGCACGGCGATACCAAGCACCCGATGCTGCTGCCGGCCTCGGTCAACGAGTGCTACACGATGGCGATGGACGCGTTCGATATCGCCGAGCGCCTCCAGACACCGGTCTTCGTGATGTCGGATCTCGACCTGGGCATGAATACCTGGATGTCGAAGCCGTTCGACTATCCGAGCAAACCGTTCGATCGGGGCAAGCGACTGGATGCGGACAAACTCAAGCAACTGGGCGAGTTCGCGCGGTATCGCGACGTCGACGGCGATGGCATTCCCTACCGTACGGTCCCCGGCGACGGCGGCCCGGCGTTCTTCACGCGCGGCTCTGGTCACAACGACAAGGCGTTGTACAGCGAGCGCGCAGACGACTACACGAACAACCTTGATCGGTTAAGCAAGAAGTTCGACACGGCACGAACGCTGGTCCCCAAGCCCGAAGTCGATCTCGCGGCGAAGGGCGGCATTGGTGTCATCGCCTACGGCACGACGCACTGGGCGCTCATCGAGTCGCGCGATCAGTTGAAGAACGAGCAGAAGATCGACACGTCCTATTACAGGCTGCGCGGCTATCCGTTCGGGAAGGAGCTGTTCGACTTCATCGACGCCCACGACCGCGTCTACGTTGTCGATCAGAACCGCGACGGCCAGATGTGGAGCCTCATCAGGCTCGAATGCAATCCGCAGCAGGTCGCGAAGCTGCGCAGCATCCGCCATTACTACGGGCTGCCGATTGACGGGCGCTCGCTCACCACGGAATTGCTCAAACAAGAGGGTCGACTCTAAATGTCCACAGTCGCAACACCGCCTCCGTCCGGCAAGAAGGTCAACATCATCGGCCTCGACTCCACCGCGTATCGCGGCGCGAAGACGACGCTCTGCGCGGGGTGCGGGCACAATGCCATCACCGAGCGCATCATCGATTCGTTCTTCGAGCTCGGCGTTCAGCCGGATCAGGTCATCAAGCTGTCGGGCATTGGCTGCTCGAGCAAGAGCCCGGCGTACTTCCTGAACCAGTCGCACGGCTTCAACTCCGTCCATGGCCGCATGCCGTCGCTGGCAACCGGCGCGGTCGTCGCGAACCGGAAGATGATTGCCATCGGCATCAGCGGCGACGGCGATACCGGCGCGATCGGCATCGGCCAGTTCGTGCACCTGATGCGCCGCAACCTGCCGATCGTCTACATCATCGAGGACAACGGCTGCTACGGCCTGACGAAAGGGCAGTTCTCGCCAACCGCTGATGTCGGGTCGACGCTGAAGACCGGCGTGGTCAACGATCTGCCGCCCATCGACACGTGCGTGCTGGCCATCGAGCTTGGCGCGTCATTCGTCGCGCGTTCGTTCTCGGGCGACCCGAAGCAGCTGAAGGCGATCCTCAAGGCGGCGATCAGTCACCGCGGCACCTGCATGATCGACATCATCTCGCCGTGCGTCACCTTCAACGACCACGAGGGGTCGACCAAGAGCTACGCGTATGTGAAGGATCATGACGATCCGTTGTCGGAGGTCAGCTTCGTCCCGTACTTCGACGACATCTCGGTGGAGTACGACCCAGGGACGTCGACGCAGGTGACCCTGCACAACGGGTCGAAGATCATCCTGTCGAAGATGGCCGAGGATTACTCGCCGACCGACAAGGCGAAATCGCTGCAGATGATCCGCGCGACGCACGCGCGCGGGGAGTATGCGACCGGCATCCTCTACCTCGAGCCCGACAAGCAGGACTTCGTCGACATGCTCGGCATCGTCGACGAGCCGCTGGCGTTCCTCGACGCGTCGAAGACACGTCCGCCGAAGGCGGCGCTCGACGAGATCATGGAGTCGTTCCGCTAGTCGTTCGGGACGTTCGAGTCGTTCGGAGCGTTTCGACGATGGCGGAAATCCATTCGCCGTGGCAGTAAGATCGCAGACATGCGCTGGTTCCCGTTCGTATCAGCCTGTATCGCGGTTGCTTCGTTGCACGCCGGTGCAACCGCACAGCGCTCAGGATCGCCACCTCCAGCAGACGATGGGCAGGCGAAGGCGCAGGACGCGATCGTCGGGTCGATGTCCGGCCATCACATGCATGGCGCGACGCCGCACATGCGGCTGACACCCGAGCGCCCCGAGCGGGCGGGCGATCGGCAGCGTGCCGACGCGATCGTCACATCGCTGCGTGCGGCGCTCGAACGCTACCGCGATTACCACGTCGCCGAGCGGAACGGATACGAGATCTTCCATCCGGAAATACCGCAGACGATCTTCCATTTCACCAATTACTTCAAAGGGTTCTCCGAGACGTTCCGATTCACGCCGGATCAACCGACGTCGCTGCTGTACACGAAGTCTTCAGGCGGCTATGAGCTGGTTGGCGCGATGTACACGGCGCCTGCCGATGCCACGGAGATCGACCTCGACGCCCGCGTGCCGCTCAGCGTCGCCCGCTGGCACGCGCACATCAACATCTGTCTGCCGCGGCGCGGCGACGCCGCGAATGCCGACTGGAAGAAGTTTGGCCCTGACGGCTCGATCGCCACGGCGGAGGCCTGCACCGCCGCAGGTGGCCGGTTCTTCCCGCAGCTCTTTGGCTGGATGGTGCACGTCTATCCGTTCGAGAAGACGCTGGAAAAGATCTGGGCTGTGCAGTAGCAAATCCCAAAACCCAAATCCCAAATCCCAAGCCCCAAACGGACGCCGAACTCGCGCGAATTTGCCCGGTGGTTTCTTCGGATTTGGGCTTTGGGATTTGGGCTTTGGGATTTCCTGCTGTGCTATACTCCGCCGGGTTTTTCGAGTAAAACGAAATCATCCCGAAGGGTCGGGCTCTAAATCCACCCAAACCAGACAGTGCAGCGGCGGACTCCAGATAGATCCGCCCATCAGGAACCATGAGCGGCTATCTCTCGGTCGTCGTGTACCTCGGCTTCATCGTCGCGTTCGCGGTCGTGTCGCTCGGGATGGCGTGGGTATTGAGCCCGCGACGCCCGTTTGCATCCAAGCTCAATACCTATGAATGCGGCGCCGAGCCGATCGGCGGCGCGTGGGTGCAGTTCCCCGTTGGCTTCTATCTCGTCGCGCTCGTCTTCATCGTCTTTGACGCGCTTGCCGTGTTTCTCTTTCCGTGGGTGCTCGTGCTTCGCACGCTCGGCGTCCACGGCATTCTCACGATGGTGCTCTTTCTCGCGATCCTTGGTCTCGGATGGGTCTACGCGTATCGCGAGCGCATTCTCGAATGGCACTAGATCCCCCGGTCCCGGTAGTTCCCGCGCCCATCTGGAGAAACTTCAAGGATCTCCAGGAGTGGGAACAGCTTCATAAAACACGCCCCGAAGGCGACAAGCATTCGGCGCTCTTCGAGTCGATTACCGAGGGAATCCACAGCTTCCCTGGCGGCTTCGTCGTGACGACGGCGGCGGACGCGTTCCTGAACTGGGCGCGCAAGTCGTCGGTGTGGCCGGTGACGTTCGGGCTGGCGTGCTGCGCCATCGAGATGATGGCAACGTTCTGCTCGCGGTTCGACGTCGAGCGGCTCGGCATGGTGCCGTGGGCGTCCCCGCGCCACTCGGACCTGATGATCGTGTCGGGAACGGTCACCATCAAGATGGCGCCGATGCTCCTCCGCATCTACGACCAGATGCCGGATCCCAAGTGGGCGGTGTCGATGGGTTCGTGCGCAAACTCCGGCGGGCCGTTCCGCCACGGCTATCACGTGGTCAAGGGAGTGGATCGCGTCATTCCTGTCGACGTGTATGTGCCGGGGTGCCCTCCCCCGCCCGAGTCGCTGTTGAATGGATTGCTCCTGCTCCAGGATCAGATCGCGCACTTCAAGAAGACGGGCAGGAAAGCGCCCCCGAACCCAAAGGTGGACTAGCGCATGACGGCAGACGAAACCCGCGCCGCACTCGCCTCTACGTTCGGCGTCGAGGTCGCATCCGCACCAATGATGTCGGTCACCGTCTCGCCCGATCGGTGGGAGGAGCTTGGCCGCTTCGCACAAGAGAGCTTAGGCTGCCGCTTTTTCTCATTTCTCACCGCGGTCGACTGGAAAGAGCAGGGACTTGAAGTCGTCGCGCAGGTGAATAACGTGGACGACAACATCGCGTTGATGCTCAAGACGCGGCTGGGTCCCGGCGTGACGACGTGCTCGTCGCTGACGCCGGTGTACCGCGGCGCCAACTGGATGGAGCGTGAATGCTTCGACATGTTCGGCATCCGCTTCGAAAACCATCCCGACCTGCGGCGCATCCTGCTCGAGGATACGTGGGAGGGGCATCCGCTCCTGAAGTCATACGCGGTCGATACGCCGCATCCACCTTATAGATAGAGAGCACGCGCGATGCTGGATGTGAACAACACGACGCGCGTGGAGATGGACTGGTCGGGTCCCGAGCGTCTCCAGATGAACATGGGGCCGCAGCACCCGTCGGCCCACGGTGTGTTCCGCGCCATTCTCGGGCTGCAGGGCGAGACCGTCGTCGACGTCGACGCGGTCATCGGCTACCTGCACCGCTGCCACGAGAAGCTGTCCGAGACGCTGACCTACGCGCAGTATCCGAGCATTGCGTCGAAGACCGACTACGTCGCCGCGATGACGAGCGAGTTCGCCTACGTGCTCGCCGCGGAAGAGATCGGCAAGTTCGAGGTGCCGAAGCGCGCGCAGTACCTGCGCGTGATCGTCGCCGAGCTCCAGCGCATCGCGTCGCACCTGCTCTGGCTCGGCACCTGGTGCATGGACATGGGGGGTGCGCTGGGCGGCGGCGCGACGATCTTCCTTTACTGCATCCGCGAGCGCGAGGACATCCTCGACCTGTTCGAGTCGCTCGTTGGCGCGCGGCTGCTCTACGGATTTTTCCAGGTCGGCGGCGTCCGCTACGACATCCCGGACGGATGGGCGGAGCAGTGCCGCAGCACGATCGATCGCATCAACTCGCGCATCGACGAATACGAGCAGATGCTCGAAGACAACGCCTTCTTTCTCGCGCGCACGAAGGGTGTCGGCGTCGTGTCGAGAGAGCTCGCGCAGGACGTCGGCATCTCGGGTCCGCTGCTGCGCGGTTCCGGCATCAACTGGGACCTGCGGCGCGCCGTGCCGTACTCCTCGTATCAGGATTTCGACTTCCGGGTTCCGGTTGAGACCGACGGCGACTGCTATGCGCGGTATCGCGTCCGGATGGCCGAGTTCCGTCAGGCGATTTCGATCACCCGGCAGGCGCTCGACAAGCTGCCGGAGGGACCGATCTCGTCGCGTCCCGCGTTGAAGTCCGTCGCGCAGATCAGAATCCCGAAGGGTGAAGCGTACGCGCGCGTCGAGGGGCCGCGTGGCGAGGTTGGCACGTACATGATTTCCGACGGCAGCGCGAAGCCGTATCGCATGAAGTGGCGCGGCGCCTCGTTCTCGAATCTGGCGATCCTGCCGCACATCATTCCGGGGCATAAAGTCGCCGACGTCGTGGCGATCATGGGTTCGGTGGATCCCGTGTTCGGAGAGGTGGACCGATAATGGCGGCGATTCCCGCCTGGCTGACGCTGCTCATCGCGCCGTTCATCGTGCTGAACGTGGTGATCGGGCTGGTCACCTACGTCACGCTGCTCGAGCGGAAGTTCGCCGCGCGCATGCAGTCGCGCATCGGGCCGTACCGCGTCGGCCCGCACGGGCTGCTGCAGCCGATTGCCGATGCCTTGAAGCTGATGATGAAGGAAGACGTCGTTCCGACGGCGGCCGACCGGCGCATCTACAACCTCGCGCCGATCGTGTTCCTCATCCCGTGCATGTTGATCTTCGCGACCATCCCGTTTGCGCCGGGACTCGGCGTCGCGGACGTCAACATCGGCATCCTCTTTTTCCTCGCGGTTTCCGCGATGGAAATCGTCGGCCTGTTCATGGCGGGGTGGGGGTCGAACAATAAGTACGCGCTGCTGTCGGCGATGCGCGCGGTGAATCAGATCATCTCCTACGATCTGCCGTTCATCTTCTCGGCCCTGGTGCCCGTGCTGCTCGCCGGCTCGCTCAAGATGTCCGACATCGCCGCGGTGCAGCAGGGCAGTCTGCTGAAGTGGTTCATCTTCTACCCCGTGATCGGCCAGCTCGCCTTCATCATGTTCATCGTCTCGACGCTGGCCGCCGAGAACCGTGTGCCGTTCGACATCCTCGAAGCTGAGTCGGAGCTCGTCGCCGGCTTCCGTGTCGAGTACTCGGGGATGAAGTTCGCCCTGATTCAGCTCGGCGAATACGCGCACATGATCGGCTCGTCATTCCTCGGCGCGCTGCTCTTTCTCGGCGCGTGGTCAGGACCTGGTCCCGAGTACCTCGGGCCGATCTGGTTCCTGCTCAAGGCGATGTTCATCTTCCTGGTCGTGACGTGGATCCGGTGGAGCTTCGTCCGCATCCGCGTCGATCAGATTCTCGCGCTCTCGTGGAAGGCGTTGCTGCCGGCGACGCTTGGTCTGCTGATCACGACGGCCGTCGTTGTGGTGTGGAGGACCAGTGGCTTCTGACGCTCGCCCGCGCACCGTCGCGCCGCCGGCGCATTACGAGGCGACGGAGATCACCACCATCGTTCGCGCGGTGCTGCGCGCGATGGGCGCCACGCTGAAGAACCTGTTCCGCAAGCCGGTGACGGTGCACTACCCGGACAAGGAGCGGCAGTATCCGAGCCGCTACCGCGGGTTGCTGGCGCTGACCTACGACAAGGAAACAGGCGAAGAGAACTGCATCGGCTGCCGGCTGTGCGAGTACGTCTGTCCGCCCGCCGTGATCAAAGTCGAGATGCTGAAGAGCGAGAAGCGGAACTACGCGAAGACGTTCACGCTGGAACTCTACGCCTGCGAGTTCTGTGAACTCTGCGTGCAGGTCTGCCCGACCGACGCCATCGTCATGATGAAGTCGTTCGATATGCCGACCGCCGATCGCCGCGAGATGCTGCTCGACAAAGACCGCCTTCACGTGATCGGTCTGGAGTACGAGCAATCGTGGGCGACAGGGAACCGCCTGCGCGACATGCAGACGCCTCCCAAAGCACCGGCACCCGCGCACGCCAAGCCAGCGGCGGCGCCGGCGGCAACCCCTGAGGCGACCGGAGTATGACCGAGCAGATCACGTTCGCTGCGCTCGCAGTCATCCTTGTCGGCTCGGCGCTCGCCGTCGTGTTGTCGAAGAACCTCTTTCACGCCGTCCTCTGGCTCGCGCTCGCGCTCACGGGAACGGCCGGCATCTTCCTGCTCCTCGATGCGGAGTTCCTCGCCGCCGTGCAGTTGCTGCTGTACGCCGGCGGCATCATCACCATCGTCGTCTTCGCGATTGTCGTGACCGAGCGGCTCATCGGTGAACGCCTGACGCAGACGAACATGCGTATCGGCGGTGCCGCGCTCGTGTCCGCCGTGTTCCTCGCCTTCATCGTCGTCGTGGTCGGCCGGCATGCGCTGCCCGTCTCGCGCCCCGAGATGCCCGGCGACCTCACGCGCCTGATCGGCGAGGCCGTGCTGACGCGCTACGTGCTTCCATTCGAGCTGCTGGCCGTGTTGATGCTGGCGGGGATGCTTGGAGCCATCTATTTCGCGAGGCCCGAGGACTGATGGGACTCCAGCCGTATCTCCTGCTTTCGGCCACGGTCTTCTCGATTGGGCTGTTCGGCGTGATGACGCGCCGCAACACCATTGGCATCCTGCTCGGCATCGAGCTGATGATGAACGCCGTCAACATCAATCTGGTCGCGTTCAGCCGGTACACGGCGGCGCTCTCCGGAATGATCTTCACGGTCTTTACCATCTGCATCACCGTGACGGAGGCGGCGCTCGGCCTCGCCATCGTCATTCTTCTGTTCCGCGTCCGCCACACCGTCATGGCGGATCATCTGGACCTGCTCAAGGGATGATTTCCAATCCGGCAACCCTCGCGCTCGCGGCGTGGCTGCTGCCCGCTCTGTCGTTTCTCGTGCTGGCGATCGTCTACCCGCTGCGGCGTCTCGGGAAGCCAGCCGCATGGTTCTCGACGCTGTGCGCCGCTGCTGCGGTTGTGTCTGCGTTCCTTGCCTGGAACATGACGTCGGCAGCCGCCGAGCCGCTTCGCGTCGTGTGGCCGTGGCTCCCGTCCGGGGGCGTGACGATTGCTGACGTTGGCGTCCTCGTGGACGCGCAATCGAGCGTCATGTTGTGCCTGGTCACGCTCGTCTCATTCCTCGTGCAGTTCTATTCCCTCGGATACCTGCACGATGAGCCGGCGCCGTCGCTGGGCCGCTATTACGCATACCAATCGCTGTTTGCGTTCTCGATGATCGGCCTCGCGCTCTCGCCGAACCTCCTTCAGCTCTTTATGTGCTGGGAGCTGGTCGGTCTCTGTTCGTACCTGCTGATCGGCTATTGGTATCAGCGTCCGTCGGCCGCACGCGCGGCGGTCAAGGCGTTCTGGATTACCAAGGCCGGCGACGTCGGCCTGCTGATCGGGATCGTGATGCTGTGGCGGCTGACCGGCACCTTCGATTTCGGGCAACTGCGCATGATGGCGACCTCGGGTGCGATTCCGGTCGCTGGTCTCTCACTCATCACGTTTGCGATCTACATGGGCGCGATGGGCAAGTCCGCGCAGTTCCCGTTCCACGTCTGGTTGCCCGACGCGATGGAAGGGCCGACGCCGGTCTCCGCGTTGATTCATGCCGCAACGATGGTCACCGCGGGTGTGTATCTGCTGGTCAGAACCGACTGGCTGTTTGCGCTGACGCCGAACGTGCTGGCAATCGTCGCGTGGATCGGCGCATTCACGGCGCTGCTGGCCGCCGTGCTGGCGTGCGTCCAGGACGACATCAAGCGCGTGCTCGCGTACTCGACGGTGTCGCAGCTCGGCTACATGATGACCGCGATCGGGGCAGGCGTCGCGACCGCGGGCTTCCTGCACCTGCTGACGCACGGGCTGTTCAAGGCACTGCTCTTCCTCGGCGCGGGAGCGGTCATTCACGCTGTTGGCAGCAACGATCTGCCGCGCATGGGTGGCCTGTTCCGCAGAATGCCGCAGACCGGGCTGCTGTTCATCGTCGGCACGCTCTCGCTCGCGGGCATCCCGCTCTTCGGTGGGTTCCTGTCGAAGGAAGAAATTCTCGGCGCGGTGTGGATGGGCGGACTGCCGGGGCCGTTCGCGCTGCTGATGCTGGTGGCGTTCCTCACGGCGTTCTACATGTTCCGTGTCGTCTTCCTCGCCTTCTTCGGGGCGCCGGCGCCTGCCGCCGCGGTTGTCCATGCGGGGCATGCGGGTGCGGCGGCGACAGGCGGAACGGCGCCGCGTGTCGCCCACTCTCATCTGCACAACGAAGCAGTCGTTGAAGGTGCGCACGTCCACGAAACTCCACATGCCCACGAACCGCCGGCGACGATGCTGCTGCCGCTCTGGGTACTGGCGTTGATGACAATGGCCGTCGGCATCTATACGACGTTCGGCGGCGCAGCGACGGCGGGATTCTTCGTTGGCGGTGAACACGTCGCCGCGAATGCGGAGCACGCGCTGCCTCCAGGCTGGTTGACACCTGCCGCCGTGGGCGCCGGCCTTGCGGGCATCCTGCTCGCGTGGCTCACGTATCAGACCCGGACCATCAGTGCGACGAGCCTCGCGGCCGCATTTGGACCGATTCGATCCGCGGCGATCAGGAAGTTCTGGATTGACGACGTGTTCGAGGCGATCTACGGCTTCGTTCTTCTTGGCTTCTCACGCGTCGTCGGCTGGATCGACCGCTACATCGTTGACGGCGTGCTGAACCTGCTGAGCGACTGGACCGTGCAGGCTGGCGACGAGCTGCGCGGCATTCAGACAGGAAAACCGCAGGACTACGTCTACGGCGTCGCGACCGGCGTGCTGGTGCTGGTCCTTCTCATGAGGCTGGTGTTCTGATGAAGGGCCTGCCGCTGCTCTCGATCATGACGTGGGCGCCCTTTGTGAGCGCCATCATCATCATGTTCTTCGCCCGCCATCGCCCGCTGCTGGTGCGGTTGACTGCGCTCGCCGGCGCGTCCGTTTCGCTGATTGCGTCGCTGGTTGTGTACTACGCGTACGATCGCGGCGCCGCCGGATTTCAGTTTCAGGAACAGTTCTCGCTGGTGCCCTCCCTGGGCATCAATTACATCCTCGCCATCGACGGGATGAGCGCGCTGCTGGCGCTGCTCACCTCGATCATCATCTTCGGCGGCGTCTTCGCGTCGTGGACGGTCAAGGAACGCGGCCAGGAGTTCTACGCGCTGCTCCTGCTGCTGGTGACCGGCGTCTACGGCGTGTTCGTCTCGCTCGACCTGTTCGTGTTCTTCCTGTTCTACGAAATCGCCGTGCTGCCGATGTATCTGCTGATCGGCATCTGGGGATCGTCCGGTTTCGTCAAGCCTCAGGGAATTTTCGGCACGGCGATGGGACGCACCGGCGTCGGCTCCAAAGAGTACGCCGCGATGAAGCTGACGCTGTATCTGCTCTTCGGATCGGCGTTCATCCTCGTCGGCATCCTCGCGCTGTATGCCGAGGGCGGCCACACGTTCAACTTCCTCGCGCTGCAGCAGATGAAGTTCGACCCCACGGTGCAGAAGTGGGTGTTCCTTGCCTTCTACATCGGGTTCGGCATCCTGGCCGGCATCTGGCCGCTGCATACATGGTCGCCTGACGGACACGCGTCGGCGCCGACGGCGGTGTCGATGCTGCATGCGGGCGTGCTCATGAAGCTCGGTGCATACGGCGTTGTGCGTCTCGGCATGGGCCTGCTGCCCGATGCGACGGTGTACTGGGCCCTGCTCGTCGGTACCATTGCCTGCGTCAACATCGTCTACGGCGCGCTGAGCGCGATGGCGCAGACCGACCTCAAGTACGTGATCGCGTATTCGTCGGTTTCGCACATGGGCGTCGTCATGCTCGGCGCCGCGACTCTGACGGTCACCGGCCTGAACGGATCCGTGTTCCAGATGTTCGCGCACGGCATCATGACCGGTCTTTTCTTCGCGCTCGTCGGCCTCGTCTACGAGAAGGCGCATTCGCGCGCGATCTTCACGATGGGCGGCTTCGGCACGATGATGCCCGGTATTGCGACGGCGTTTACCATCGCAGGCCTGTCTTCGCTCGGGTTGCCGGCGACCGCCGGCTTCGTCGCCGAGTTCCTGACGTTCCTCGGCGCGTGGAGCTCCGCGCATTCATGGTGGCTGTTCCCCGGCGTGATCGGCGCATTCCTCACCGCCGTCTACGTCCTTCGCGTCACGAAGCAGATTTTCTGGAGCATGAAGAGTCCGGATCCGCACTTCGCGCATCTGCCTGACGCGCAGGGTCCCGAATGGGCTGCCCTCGGCATCCTGGTCGCGACGCTCGTCATCTTCGGCGTCGCGCCATCGATTGCGGTCGGCACGATCGATACGGCGACGACGCCGCTCATCGCGAGCCTGCCAAAGGTCGCGAATGCCATCGCGGGAGTCGTGCGATGACGTTCGATCCCGGCATGCCGATGGTTCCCGAGGTCGCGCTGTTCGTCCTCGCCGTGCTCGTGCTCGTCGTCGGCTTGATTCGCCAACGCGACTCGGGCCAAGTCATCGGTTGGCTGACGTTGATTGGCCTCATGGTGACGCTCGGGTTGACGTTCATGGTGCGCGAAGGTCAGGCGCTCTTCGGCGGCTCGTTCGTCAACGACAGCCTGGCCATCTTCTCGAAGAAGTTGTTCGTGTCTGCTGCCGCGCTCAGCGTGCTCGCATCGCTCACGCTTGGTCAGCGTGCGTTCGAGCGCCGTGCCGCGGAATATCACTTCGTTCTGATTGCGTCCGTGCTCGGCATGCTCGTGCTCGCGTCGGCCCGCGAGCTGATTCTGCTGTTTGTCGCCTTCGAGTTGATGTCGATTCCGCTCTATGTGCTGACGGGGTTCGTCAAACGCGACGACGCAGCTCCTGAAGCGGCGCTGAAGTTCTTCCTCGTCGGCACAGCTTCGTCTGCCGTCATCGTCTACGGCATGTCGTTCATCTTCGGTGTGACGGGCAGCACCGAGCTCGCCGCGATCCCAGGTGCGCTGGCGACCAACGATCCGATGATGCTGCTCGGGATGACGCTGCTGCTGGCCGGCCTCGGGTTCAAGATCGCCGCGTTCCCGTTCCACATGTGGGCGCCGGACACGTACGAGGCGGCGAGCACGCCGTTTGTCGCTTGGCTCGCGGTGGCGCCGAAGGCGGCGGGCTTCATCGCCATCATCCGTCTCTATGTGGAGGGTGTCGGCGCCGCGGCGCTCGTCTGGATGCCGGTCGTGGCGGCTGTCGCCGGCATGACGATCATCACCGGTAACCTGATGGCCATTCCGCAGCACAACATCAAGCGGCTGCTGGCGTATTCGGGTATCGCGCACATCGGCTACATGCTGGTGGGTCTTGCCGCGCTGACGACCAACGGCATCGCCATGGTGCTGTTCTACCTGGTCGCATATCTGTTTGGAAATATGGGTGCGTTCTTCGTCGTCGAAGCCGTCGCCCGGTCGGAGAATTCGGAAGAAATCGACGCCTACAAAGGCCTTGCGCAGCGCTCGCCGCTGCTCGCGCTCGCCATGCTAGTGTTTCTGCTTTCGCTCGGCGGCATTCCGTTCGTCGCCGGCTTCTGGGCGAAGCTGTATGTCTTTCTCGCCGCGATCGATCGCGGGATGTACGGCCTGGTGTTTCTCGGCGCCGTGCTGACCGTCGTTGCGCTGTATTACTACCTGCTCGTCGCCAGGCGGATGTACATCGAGGAGCCCGTACGCACCGGGCGCATCAAGGTCGCGCCGCTTCTCGGCCTCGCGATTCTCATCTGCATCGTTGGCGTCGTCGGCATCGGCGCCTGGCCGGCTCCGTGGGTGACCGCAACCCAACGCGCCGCCGCAAGCGTCTTCGCCGAGCCGTCCGCTTCAGCAAAATAAACCAGCGATCAAATTCGTACGTAGGGGCGGCTTCAGCCGGCCCTTCCGCGCGCTCTGCGTGAGACCGGTACGTTCGTCGGCCGCATTGGACCGTGGAATCCCGAAGGATGGCCGGACTTCGAGATCGGTTGGACGCTGCGTTCGGAGTACTGGGGTCGCGGGTACGCGTCGGTGAAAAGCTGGAGGGTGCGGCTCGGCTTCCCCATATGCCCGATCGAAGAGTGCTGCAGTACGGTCTATTTCGTTGCGATTGGCAACGGCCCGCGTCCGAGACGGCGAGTGGCAGGGCCGGCTAAAGCCGGCCCCTACGAACTAGGCGGACGCGCGTGGCGCGGTTGGTAGACGCCGATCTTTCCGCCACCCGGCAACGTGATGTGCGTCAACAGTCCCCATCCCTGATCCTTCACCGGATCGCACTCGACGACGTGCGCTTTCATGCGCGCAACGAACGCCTCGACGTCGTCGCACATGAAGTAGAGCTCGTGGATGTTGTTCGCCTCTGAGGGATGGACAGCAATCTCCGCAGGCGGCAGTCCAAAAATCAGCCAGCCATGTCCGACGTCGACGTGCGGCAGCGCGAGCACATCGCGCAGGAACGCGCGGTCTGCCTCAGCGTTCGTGCTGTAGATGATCGAATGGGCGCCGTTGAGCATGATGGTGCCTCCGAGTGTCCAGTGCCTTCGTGATTCGTGACCGTTGGATATCAGTCGAATATCGGATCGATATGGAAATCGAATGACTCCCGATCATCCGATAACGAGATAGAATCCTCGCAATCTACCGAACGCAGAGGTCTTAACTCACTTTGCGAAAAATTCCACGCCACCTTCGGGCGAGCGCGGAGGGCGCTCCATGAAACAAAAGCCTCGTTTTCCCGGGATCCGCGTCACGGCCAACGGCAACCAGCTCGTTTCCTACCACACCGAAGCACGCATCGCCGATGCGGGGGTCTTTTATCCAATCACCCCATCGACTGAAGGCGGCGAGCTGTATCAGCAGGCTTTCGCTGAAGGCAAGCTGAATGTCTTCGGCGGCAACACCATCGCCGTCGAGGCCGAGGGCGAGCACGCGGCGCAGGGTGGCGCGATCGCGCACTCGGTGTGCGGCAAGCGCGTCGTCAACTACACGTCAGGGCAGGGCGTGGTCTACGGCGTCGAGCAGTATTACCACGCGCCCGGCAAGTGTTCGACGATGGTCCTGGAAGTGGGCGCGCGTGCGCTGACCAAACATGCGCTCAACGTGCACTGCGGACACGACGACGTCTACGGCGCGCTCGACACGGGCTGGATCATCGCCTTCGGGAAGGACGCGCAGCAGGCGGCCGACCAGTCGTTGATTGTGCGCCGCGTCACCGAGCTCAGTCTCACGCCCGCGATGAACGTGATGGACGGCTTCCTCACGACGCACCTCGAGCGGACCTTCTACAAACACGAAGCGCAGTTGATTCGTGAGTATCTCGGCGCGCCCGAGGACATCATCGAGTGCCCGACCGAAAGCCAGCGAACGCTGTTTGGCCCGACGCGCCGCCGCGTGCCGAAGATGATCGACCTCACCAACCCCGTCCTGCTCGGCCCGGTGCAGAACCAGGAGCACTACATGCAGGGCGTGGTCGCGCGCCGCGACAACTTCGTCGAGCCGATTCTCGATTTCTTCGAAGACGCGTACAAGGCCTTTGCCGCGCAGACGGGGCGTTATTACGGCCTGGTCAGTCAGTACATGTGTGACGACGCGGAGACCGTGTTCGTATCGCTCGGATCAGCGGCGGAGAACATCGAGGCTGCCGTCGACTACCTGCGTCAACGCGAGAACGCGAGCGTCGGATCGATTCACATCAACGTGTTCCGTCCATTCCCGGAAGCGGCCGTCGTCAAGGCGCTCGCGGGAAAGAAGAACGTCATCGTCCTCGAGCGGACCGACGAGCCGATGGCGGGCGACAACCCGATGGGACGCGACATCCGCACCGCACTCAACAAAGCGCTGCAGGGCGTCGAGGGGATCCCGAAGCTCACACCGGACCAGATGCCGCGTCTGTTCGGTGGCATTTACGGGCTCGGCTCACGCGATTTCAGGCCCGAACACACGATCGGCGCTTACGAGTTCGCGATCGGCCGACGCGCCCGCAAGGACGGCAAGCGCGCGTCTGACGGAGCGTCGTTCATGGTCCTCGGCGTCGATCATCCGTACGAAGTGAAGTCGGACGACACGCCATCGCTGCTGCCTGACGGTGCGATTGCGGTTCGCTTCCACTCGGTCGGTGGATGGGGCGCGATCACGACCGGCAAGAACCTTGGCGCCATCATCGGCGACCTCAACGACCTGCTCTACGACCGTGACAAGGTCGTCGACGAGTTCGGCAATCCGAAGGAGATCATCCACGTCAGCGCGAACCCGAAGTACGGATCGGAAAAGAAGGGCGCGCCGACGTCCTATTTCATGATCGCCGCGCCCGAGCGCATTCGAGTCAACTGCGATCTCCGTCACGTCAACGTTGTCCTCTGCTGCGATCCCAAAGCGTTCACCCACACCAACCCACTCGACGGCATGTCCGAAGGCGGAAGCCTGGTTTGGGAATCGGATGAAGAAGGTGAGGCCGCGTGGGAGCGGCTACCGCTCTGGGCGCGCAAGCAGATCATCGACAAGAAGATTCGCGTCTTCACGCTGCCCGGCTTCAAGATTGCGCGCGAGGCCACCGATCGCGGCGACCTGCAGCTTCGTATGCAGGGCAACGCTTTCCTCGGTGCGTTCTTCTCAGTGTCGCCGATGCTGCAGGACTTCCGCATCACCCCCGAGCAGTTCCGCGATGCGGTCCACAAACAGTACGTGAAGAAGTTCGGCAAGCTCGGCGAGGCCGTCGTTGCCTCCAACATGGAGGTCATGACCAAGGGCTTCGAGCTGGTGCGCGAGATCAACGTCGGCGCGCTCGAAGCGGCCGACCGGTCGACGCTCCGCGGCAAGGCCCTGTTGCCGATGGCCATGCCGGTCAGCATTGCTGCCAGCGAAGGGTGCGGCACGGGCTGCCGGACGATCGAGCCGCCCGTCGGTCAGCCGGCACGGACGCCGCTGACGCGCGTCGCCGAGTTCGACGCGATGTTCAGGGCGAAGCTTGGCTACAACCAGCCGGCGAACGCGTATGCCTCGCTCGGCATCATGGCAGCCGGGAGCGGCGACACGGCCTCGAAGTACGTGGCACGCCGCGAGACGCCGCTCTACATTCCGGAAAACTGCACGCAGTGCATGGAATGCATTGCGGTCTGCCCGGATACGGCGCTGCCGAACTGCTCGCAGGATCTCGACACGATTCTTCACACCGCCGTCAGCAACTACGTCAGCGACAGCGGTGAGCGGAAGAAGATGCTGAACCTGCTGCCGGAGATCAGCAAGCGGACGCGCGAGATGATGCGCGCGGCCGTCAACAGCAAGGACGACGCGCCGAAGCCGCAGGACTTCATCCGCAAGGTCACGCACGAGGTCAACGGCTTCTCGCCGGCGGCGAAGGAGGAGTTCTTCAGCGTCATCGACAAGGTGCCGATGGCGTACCAGAAGACGAACGCCATCTTCGCGACCCCCGAGAAGAAGAGCCCGGGATCGGGCGGCATCTTCTCGATTTTCGTGTCGGATCTCTGCAAGGGGTGCGCGGCCTGCGTCACGGCTTGCGGCGAACACGAAGCCCTTCGAATGGTTCAGGAGACCGAGGAGGTCAACGCCGAGCACGAGAGCGGCACCGCCTTCCTGAATCTCCTTCCCGACACCGCACAGAAATATCTCGGTCTCTACAACGACACCCGCCCGCAGGATTCCAAGACCGCGACGCTCCGCAACATGCTGATGGTGCGGCGCAATTACGACGCGCTGGTCTCGGGCGATGGCGCCTGCGCCGGTTGCGGCGAGAAGAGCATCCTGCGCGCCGTGGCCGCCGTGACCGAGGCGTACATGCGGCCGCTCTTCCACGCCAAGGCCGACCGCTTCCGCCGCAAGGCCGACGAGCTCGAAAAGGTCGGCGAGCAGAAACTGGCGGACCTCAAGGCGCGCAGCCAGGAAGAATACGAGATGTTCCGGCAGGCCGTCGCGCACCTGCTCATGGGCCTTGGCGGCGAGGACGACAAGGACACCAAAGCGCGCATGAAGGCGCACGGCGAGATCTCCGACAAGGACGTCGTCGGCGCCATCACTGCGGTCCTGCGGCAGGAGGCGTTCATCCACAAGAACCTGCAGCCGATCGACGGCCGCGCCGCCAACGGCCAGTCCGTCATGGCGATGGCCGCGCACACCGGTTGCAACACGGTCTACGGCTCGACGCCGCCCAACAACCCGCATCCGTATCCGTGGATGAATTCGCTCTTCCAGGACGGCATCACGGTCGGCTGGCTCCTCGGCGAAAGCTTCATCGTCGATCACGGCCGGCGCTCGGTGATCCCGGAGCGGCTGCTCGAGGCGCTGATGCACCGCGAGAAGGACGTGATCAACCCGCGCGAGTACTACGAGTACGTCCACTTCAGCGACGCCGTCATGACCGACCAGGAGATCCTCGAGATGCCGAAGGTCTGGGTCGTCGGCGGCGACGGCGGCATGGGCGACATCGGCTACCAGAACATGTCGAAGGTCATGCTCCAGAATCGGCCGAACGTGAAGGCCGTGATGCTCGACACGCAGGTCTACTCGAACACCGGCGGCCAGAACTCCGACTCGACCCCGATGCTCGGCGGCAACGACATGAACATGTTCGGCACCGCGACGCAGGGGAAGAACGTCGAGAAGAAGACGGTCGCGGAGACGTTCCTCGCCGGCCACGGCTCACCGTTTGTCGCGCAGGTGTCGATCGCGAACGCGCCGAAGCTCTATCGGTCGATTCTCGACGGCATCGAGTACCGCGGCACCGCCTTCCTGCAGTGCTTCACGACGTGCCAGCCGGAGCACGGCGTGCCCGACGACATGGCGCTCACGCAGGCGCAGCGCGTCCGCGATTCGCGTGGCGCCCCGGAGTTCGTCTTCAACCCGCGCCTCGGCGAGAGTTACCACGATGCGCTCGACGTCAAGGGGAACCCGTCGATCGACATGGATTGGTACGAGACGAAGTTCAAGACGACCAACGAACCGTACCGCTACACGGTGGCGCACTGGTGCGCGACCGAGGCGCGCTTCCGGAACCACTTGAAGAAGGTGAAGCTGGAAGATGCGGCGAAGTTGATCCCGCTCGAGAACATGCTCGTCCGCATTACGCAGCAGGACGTCGTCTATCGGCGCTACCTGGTCAAGGATCACCGTTCGTACGTGCCTGACTTCGGCGTCTACATCAAGGTGCAGGGGTCCGACGGCAAGGTCGAGTTCCGCACGCTGTCGCGTCAGCTCGTGCTCTTCTGCGTCGAGCGCCGCAAGGCGTGGCGCATGCTCCAAAGCAAGGCGGGCATCGTCAACAAGGAGTACCAGGCCCAGAAGGCGATCCTCGCCGAGGTGGATGCCGGCAAGATCACGAAGGAGCAGTTGTTTGCCGGCGCCGAGGAGCTGATGAAGGCGAGGCTCGGAAAGCCGGCGGCACATGCGCCGGCTGCGGCAGCCAAACCCGCCGTTCCGCCGCCGTCGCCCGCAGCGAAAGTCACTGGCGACGTCGTCGTCAACTAACTGGAGTCACGGGCCGCAGAGACTCAGAGACGCACAGCCGAAAATTTTCTCTGAGTCTCTGCGTCTCTGAGGCTCGTCGTCATGACTGGCGCTATAATGCGCGCCGCTATGAGGTCGATCTATTTCGGACTGATCGTTGTCATCGTAGCGGCCGCCAACCTGCTCGCCCAGGACGTTTACCTCAAGATTCCTGCCGATCCACCGACGAAGAATCCCGTCGAGGGCAATGCCGACGCGATTACGGCCGGCATGGGTGCCTACCGCGTGCGCTGCGCCGACTGCCACGGCATGGACGCGCGCGGCATTCGCGGGCCG
>DASTZI010000475.1:0-4382 GCA_035764385.1 Vicinamibacterales bacterium | reverse complement strand
CGAGCTGGATGTAGAGCGCCGATAACGCGCCGAAGGCGGCGATGAGCAGCATGATGCTGTACATCGGGTTGCGCTGGCCGATGACGAGCAGCGAGGCGCCCACCGCCACCGCCGAGAACACGTAAAAGAGAACCGTTTCAGGCATTGAAATAGAGCATGAATGCCGCCGTCGCAATCAGGTTCAGCACCGCCGCGGGAAACAGCCACTTCCATCCAAACTGCATCAGCTGGTCGTAGCGATAGCGAGGCACGGTCCAGCGAATCCAGATGTAGGCGAAGAGGATGACGCCGACCTTCGCGAGAAACCACAACCAGCCCAAGCCAAACCGGTCGAGGATCGGGATGCCGTGCCACCCACCAAGGTAGAGGTCCGTCGCCACGGCTGCCATGGTCGTCATGTTGATGTATTCGGCTTGCGGGAAGAGCGCGAACCGGACCGAGCTGTACTCAGTGTTGTACCCGGCGACGAGCTCCTGCTCCGCCTCTGGGAAATCAAACGGCGCGCGATTGGTTTCCGCCACGCCTGCGATCGTGTAGATGAGGAAGCCAATCGGCTGCAGGAACACATACCACCGCGGGATAAACCCAAGCCAGAACCCGTCCTGCGCGTCGACCATCTCGCGCAGCGAGAGCGAGCCGGCAAGCATGATGACGGACGCGAGCGCTGTCGCATACGCCAGCTCGTAGCTGATCATCTGCGCCGACGAACGCAGTCCGCCAAGCAGCGAGTACTTGCTATTGGACGACCAGCCAGCGAGCACGATGCCGTAAACGCCCATCGACGTGATCGCGAACACCACCATCACGGCCACGTTCACGTCGGCGACGCCAAGCTTCACCGGGATATCGAGCAACCCGCCGAACGTCGTCTCGGCTCCCCACGGCACCGGAGCAAAGGCGGCGAACGCCGCCGTTACCGAGATGATCGGAGCGAGCGTGAAGAGCCATTTATCGGCGTCCTTGGGCCGCAGCTCCTCCTTGAACAGCAGCTTCACAATGTCGGCGAGCGGCTGGAGGATTCCGTGCGGCCCGACGAGGTACGGACCGTAGCGCTGCTGCATGAAGCCCATGATCTTGCGTTCGGCGAGCACGAGCGCCGCCGACGCGTTGATCAACATGAAGAAGGTCACGCCGATGATCGCGAGCTGAATGACGAACCGGAGTGTCGCCTGATCCATCAGTGCGCTCCGGCGAGCACTTCGCCCTTGCGACGCCAGTCGGCCGGCAGCGTGCAGCGCCCTTCACGCACGTGCGCCTCGTACTCGTGCCTGAACAGCTTCATTGTCGAGAGCACAGGGGTGGCCGCCGCGTCGCCAAAGGCACAGAGCGTCTTGCCAACAATGTTGTTGGAGACGCCGAGGAGCAAATCGAGATCCTTCTCCCGCCCTTCGCCGCGTTCAAGACGCTGCAGCAGCTTGTACAACCAGTCGCAGCCTTCCCGGCAGGGCGTACATTTCCCGCACGATTCGTGGCGGTAGAAGTGCAGCAGGTTCATCGCGAGCCACACCATGCAGACGGTGTCGTCGAGCACGATGAGACCCGCGGAGCCGAGCAGCGACCCCGCCTTCTGAATTCCGTCGAAACTTGCCGGCGTATCCAGCTGGTTGGGCATCATCAGCGGCACCGATGAACCGCCGGGAATGATGGCTTTCAGTTCACGATCGCCACGGATGCCGCCTGCGTAGTCGTAAATCAGCTCACGAAGCGTGGTGTTCATCGACGCTTCGTAGACGCCCGGTCTCTTCACGTGGCCGCTGACGCAAAAGAGCTTTGGACCGCCGTTCTTCTCGGGGCCGAGTGCCGCGAACCATTCGGCCCCATTCAGGACGATGGGCGGCACGTTGCACAACGTCTCGACGTTGTTGACCGCCGTTGGACAGTTGTAGAGACCTTCGACCGCCGGGAATGGCGGTTTCAGTCGAGGCTGCGCGCGCTTTCCTTCAAGCGACTCGATGAGTGCCGTCTCCTCGCCCGCCTCGTAGGCGCCGGCGCCACGGTGCACGAACACATCGCAGTCGAATCCGCTGCCGAAGACGTTCTTACCGAGATAGCCTGCCTTGTACGCCTTTTCAATCTCCGCTTCGAGAATCTGCTGGACGTGGAAGAACTCTCCACGAATGTAGATGTAGGCCACCTTCGCACCGATGGCGTAACAGGCGATCGCGCAACCTTCGATCAGCAAGTGCGGGTTGCGCTCCATCAGCACGTGATCCTTGAACGTGCCCGGCTCGCTCTCGTCAGCGTTGCAGCAGATGTACTTCGGCTTGGGCGTGTCCTTCAGGACGAACTGCCATTTCATCCCGGTCGGAAAGCCCGCGCCGCCGCGGCCGCGGAGGCCGGATGCCTTCACCTGCTCGATGATGTCGTTCGGCTTCAACGTCAGCGCCTTCCGCAGCCCCTCGTAACCGCGCAGGTTCTTCATGTAGAACTCCAGCGTGTACGAGTTCGGCTCGTTGATGTGTGACGTCAGAACAGGTTGATAGACCATTTCGTTCCGGGCCGGCTAAAGCCGGCCTCTACGTACCCTCATTGAATCGTAGGGGCCGGCTTTAGCCGGCCCTCCCTTCCTTTTTCAAATGACATCCGGTGAACGCCGCCTGGCCGCGCGCACGGATGTCGTCGATGAACTTCGAGCACTGCTCCGGCGTGAGCCCTTCCTGCCAGTCGTCATTAACCATCACGACGGGAGCGCGATCGCACGCGCCGAGGCACTCGACCTCCATCAACGTGAACATGCCGCTCGGATCGGTTTCGCCCGGTCTGATTCCGAGCTTCTCGCTCAGTTCCTCCGTGACACGCTCGGCGCCGAGCAGTGCGCACGAGAGGGTTCGGCACACGTTGAGCACGTACTTGCCCACCCGGCGCGTATAGAACATCGTGTAGTACGACACGACGTCCTCGACCTCGGCCGGCGTGCAGCCAATCTGCTCCGCGACATGGATCATCCCGGCCGCCGTGATGTATACCAGCTGGTTTTGCACCAGATAGAGTGCGTAGAGGATCGCGGACTTCCGGCGTTCCGGTGGATATCGCGCGACAACTTGATTGAACTTCGCCTGGTTCTCAGGTGTGTAGGTGAATGGCTCGCCGGGCTCCGCCAGCTTTCGTTCCGATCGATGGAACCTCGCCGGCGCGTACTCCATCGGAGGATGAAAACTCACCGGTCGCAGTCCCCCATCACGACATCGGTCGATCCAATCACCGCGATGACGTCGGCAATCATCCCGTTTTCGATGATCTTCGGCAGCGCCTGAATGGCCATGAACGACGGCGGCCGCATCTTGACGCGCCACGGGCGGTTCGTCCCGTCGGAAACGATGTAACAACCGTGTTCGCCTCGCGGACCTTCGACCGGAACGTACGCATCACCGGCAGGCACCGTGAAGCCCTGCGAGTAAATCAGGAAGTGCTGAATCAGCGCTTCCATTTCCGTGTACACCTTGTCCTTCGGCGGCGGGACGACGCGCGGATCGTCACATGCCCACGCACCGGATGGCGGAATACGCTGAAGCGCCTGCCGGGCGATCCTCACACTCTGCCGCATCTCTGCGACCCGGACACGGTAGCGCGCGAAGACGTCCCCTTCGGTCGCGGTGGGAACGTCGAACTGGTACGTCTCGTAACCGGAGTACGGGAAATATCTGCGAACGTCGTAGTCCGAGCCTGAACCGCGCGCGATCGGGCCGACCAGTCCCCACGCGAGCGCTTCGTCAAGCGTGATCACGCCAACGCCCTGGGTGCGGCGCAGGAACATGTCATTTTTCGTCAGCAGCCCTTCGAACTCGTCGATCTTTCCCGGAAACCGATCCAGAAATGCGTTGACCGCCTCGTGGAAGCCACGCGGCAGGTCTTCGCGCAATCCCCCGACACGAAAATAGCTCGGAAAAAACCGGAACCCGGCCACGAGTTCGTTGATGTTCATCAACAGCTCGCGCTCGCGGATCGCATAGAAGAGCATCGAGACCGCGCCGATCTCCATGGCATGCGTCCCGATCCACACGAGGTGGCTCGCCATCCGCTGCAGTTCGCCGATCAGCACGCGGATGTCCTTGACCCGCTGCGGCATCTCGAGCCCGAGCAGCTTTTCCACGCCCAGGACGTACGCGAGGCTGTTCGACTGTGCGGCGAGGTAGTCCATCCGCTCGACCAGTGGGACGACCTGCTGCCACTTCTTCTGCTCAGCGGTCTTCTCGATGCCGGTGTGGAGGTAGCCAATGGTCGGCATGCACGACTTGATCGTCTCGCCATCGAGCTCGAGCACGAGACGCAGCACGCCGTGCGTGCTGGGGTGCTGCGGCCCCATATTGACGGTCATCGTTTCCTGGCGGAGCTCGGGCATGCGGGCTACTCCCGGCGGACCAGGCGATCTCTCAGCAGGTTTT
>DASTZI010000474.1:0-2751 GCA_035764385.1 Vicinamibacterales bacterium | reverse complement strand
TGCGCCAGCTTCATGACGCGCGCACGATCGTGTCCATCGCGAGCGTACAGAATCGCTATAGCGTGACCGATCGCGGCGCGGAGGACGTCCTGGAATACTGCGAGCAACACGACATCGTCTTCATCCCGTGGTTTCCCTTGGCGGCTGGCCAACTGACGGGGCCGGGGAGTCCTCTTCGTCGTGTGGCCGCACGAAAAAACGTGACACCAGCACAGGTCGCGTTGGCTTGGCTGCTCGCACGATCCCCGGTGATGTTGCCGATTCCGGGAACTTCCAGCGTCGCCCATCTCGTCGAGAACGTGGCAGCCGCGCGCGTTGGTCTGACCGAAGACGACATCAACGCCGTCAATCAGACTCTGCCGTTGGATCACTAGGGACGCGCTCTGGTCGCAAGAGTGGACTGCACCATCGCCGCGTGGTAGCGTTCGAGACGGACCGGTCGACTCGTCTGGGGGCACATGATGAGTAGCAACGTGGTCAGAGATCGTTTGCATTCTGCCTCTGCGCCCCTCGCGTCGGTTGATGAAGCACCGGTGAAACACTTTCACCTGAAGGAGCGGTCATCGATCCCGTCCCTTTTACGCGGCGCAGACGCGTTCACGATCACGCGCCTGGAGTCTTCGAGCGGGCTGGCTGAACGCATCACCAAGGTCTCGAGCGTTCCCGCGCTGCTCGTGGCGGTGTCCATCAAGTCGTTGGCGATCAAGGACTGTCAGTTCTGGGTCGACGACAAGCCCTTCCCAACCCCCTACGTTCCATCGTTCCGGTCCAACGTCATCGATCTCGATGCGCAACCCGGTTGCTGGGTGGGAAACGCCTTCGACTACGTCCTGTTTCACGTGCCACGCAAGGAGCTGGACGACATCGCGGCCGATCTCGGCGTGGGTCCTGTGGAGACGTACCGGGTGTCGATGCTGGAAGAGGATCTCGTTCTCAGCCAACTGACGAAGAGCATTCTTCCCCATATCGGGCGGCCAGGCTGGCCGTACCCCTTGGCGTTGGACCACCTCAATCTGATCCTCGGCGCGCATTTGCTCCAAAAGTACGGAGGATTGCGAAAACCGCCCACGGTCGCGGTCGGCGGCTTGGGGCCGTCGCAGAAGCGCCGTGCGACAGAGTTGCTGAGCGAGAATCTATCCGGTCGTATACGGCTCTCGCAGGTGGCACAGGAGTGCGGCCTGTCGATCAGCCACTTTGCCAGGTCATTCAAGGCAAGCTTCGGTGTGTCCACTCACCGATGGCTCGTGCAGCGCCGGATTGAGCGTGCCCAGGAGCTCTTGATCCACACGCGCGAGTCGCTGTCCGACATCGCGGAACAGGCAGGCTTCGCGGATCAAGCGGCGTTCACTCGCACCTTCCATCAGATCGTGGGCGTCAGTCCGGGTCGATGGAGGCGAGACTACCAGGGGCCCGCTTAAAAGTGTTTCGTCTCACCCCCTGAACCGAAACGACCAGCCGTGCGCCGTTCAAACACCAATGCAGGGGGTTCTTCGTCCCGAAACATGGCGTGGGTCATCCTGTGGGTTGGACTCGGGCTTGCGGTAGGGCTGTGGGTCGCCGTCACTCACGGTAGAAGCGCGGCGACGGAATATTTCGCGGCGTACCTGCTCGAGGAGTCGCTCTCGGTCGACAACATCTTCGTCTTCGTCGTCATCTTTTCTGAGCTTCACATTCCCGCCGAGCATCAGCGTCGCGTGCTGCTCTTTGGCGTCGTAGGCGCCCTCGTCTTCAGGGCGCTGGCGATTTTCGCCGGGCTCACGCTCATCGAACGGTTTCAATGGATCACCTATCCATTCGCAACCCTCATCCTGTTCGCCGCTTGGCGGCTGCTGTTCGGCGCGGAACGTGAACGAAAGGTCGTCAAAGAGGCTTGCGATGTATGCGGCACCTGGATCGCTCGAGTCGTGCGCGTCAGCCCTGTGTTGCACGGACATGACTTCTGGCGACGCGAGGGCGGGCGGCTCGTCGCGACGCCGCTCCTCGTGGCACTGGTCGTCATCGAAACGACCGACATCGTGTTTGCACTCGATTCCATCCCTGCCGTGTTAGCCGTGACGCGGAATCCGCTCATCGTCTACAGCTCGAATGTGATGGCGATGCTGGGACTCCGCTCGCTGTATTTCGTGCTGTCGGATGCCGTCTATCGGCTGCGATATCTACGCAGTGGCCTTGCGGTGCTTCTCGTGTTCACCGCCGCGAAGATGCTGGCGAGTGAATGGGTGCATATCAGTGCCGGCTTGTCCGTGACAATCATCGGCGCCGTGCTTCTCGCGACGATTGCCGCATCCGTGTGGCAGAAGAGCACCCCCGTCCCGGCACAATGATGATTCACGAGCCGGCGCCCGTTGCGTCGGGCCACTGAACAAGCCTCCTCTCATCACTCCTTCCGCTGAACACCTGGACACATTGCGAAGCAATAACTGACAAACGCGGCCGAATCGTGCAAGAAGCGTTCGACGCCCTTCCCGCAGGCTGAAGTCTGTAACGAGGAGGGATGATGACGACTCAACATGACGATCAAGAAAGCGTAGCTGTCACGGAAGATCTCCTCCGTTCCGTCATCGCAGCACATGGCGGCCTCGACCGCTGGCGCACCGTTCGCGCGATCGATGTGACGTTCAATTTCTCGGGTGGTCTGTTGGATCTTAAAGGTTATCCCGGCCACCGACGGCCTTCAGCCTCAGTGGACGCTGCGACACCTCGGACCGTCCTTCAGCGGTTAGGCGACGGATCCGATGATCGGTGGATCTT
>DASTZI010000473.1:0-14332 GCA_035764385.1 Vicinamibacterales bacterium | reverse complement strand
CGTGGTCATCGGCGGCGGCGCGTTGTTGATCTCGCGTCGAGGGATGGGAACGCGCATCCCGTTCGGCACGTTCATCGCTGTCGCGGCCCTTGCCGCGGCCTTCGCGTCGGAGCCGGTGCGCGACGTCTACGAACGCGCCGTCCACGCGTACCTGTCCTGGGCTGGACTCACATGACGCAGGCTGGCTACGCGCTGCTCGGCTTGACGGCATTCACAGCGATGCTGGTGGCAGTCCTCACCTTTGCGTTGCTTCGGATCGTCGCCGGAGCGCGCGATGCGCGCCGCCACCTCCGGGAGAACAGTGCTGACGCACTGATGATGTCTGCTGCGCTTCAGGAGGCGGTGAGCAAGTTAAAGGCGCAGGAGCAGGCGACGAGCGCCCGTGCTGCCGCGTCAGATCATCTCCGTGGGCAGATTGCCGACAGCCTGACGGCAGGCCTCCTCGTGGTTGATACCGAAGGATGCGTTCAGGTACTCAACCCCGCGGGGCGGCGGCTGCTCGAGCTGGACTCGGAACCGCTCGGCATGCGCTACCAGGACGCGCTGGCCGTGGCGCCGTCACTCGTTGCCGTGATCGATCAGTGTCTGAAGACCGGGAAGGCGATCGTGCGTCGCTCGGTCGAAATGTCTCAGACCATGAAGGCCACGCATCTTGGCGTGACGGTCTCGCCATTGGCCGAGGCCGCAGATCCGCCGGGAGTCATCTGTCTCTTCGCCGACCTCACCGACGTTGTCGAACTCGAAGAGCAGCTGCGCGTGAAGGAAACGCTGGCGAGACTCGGCGAATTGACGGCGGGGATCGCGCACGAGTTCCGCAACGGCCTTGCAACCATTCATGGCTACAGTCGCCTGCTGGATCCGCAGGCGGTTCCGGCGCAGTACCGTCCTTACATCGAAGGCATCCGTCAGGAAGCGGACGCCCTTGGTCAGGTCGTCACCAATTTTCTGAACTTTGCGCGGCCTGACCAGCTGTTGCTGGCATCGGTCGATCTGGGGCGAATTGCACAGCGGGCGGCCGACGATCTTCAGCACGAGCTACCTGCCGGGACGACGATCAACATGGCCGGCGAGTTCGCGGAAATCGACGGGGACGACGTGCTGCTGCGAAAGGTGTTCAGCAACCTGCTGCGGAACGCGGTCGAGGCCTGTGAATCCGCTGGACGCACTCCGGCGATCGTGATCGAAGGACGAATCGACCGCGCACACCGTACGTGCCGCGTCTCGGTCGAAGACAACGGCCCCGGCATCCCCGCAGGCCAGCGTGAAAAGGTCTTCCTTCCGTTCTTCACCTCGCGATCGCGGGGCACCGGCCTTGGCCTCGCCATCGTCCAGAAGATTGTGTTGACGCACCAGGGAAGGGTGGCGGTCAACACAGCGCGCGCCGGCGGCGCCGCCGTCGAGCTGACGTTCCGGTTGGCGAATTAAGCAAGGAAGCTTTCAAAATTTGGATTTGGGGTTTGGGATTTGGGATTTGGGATTTCGAGAGTGTGATTCCACGTTCCGAATAGGAACATGGGCGCCCACCAGCGCTGCCCGGCCCGCCGGTCCTGTTCGCACCGCAACTATCAACGAGTAAGCGCTTTGCGGCGATGACCGTCCGCTCGAATGGGACGTGGCAGAGCCGTTGCCCAAATCGTTGCATGCGGCCGTCGGCATTTGCCGCCAGCCCTGAAATGCACATGCATACACAACGGTTGCAGTCGCGCGCCGGCTTTTCACTGATCGACATGATGGTCGCCATCTCAATCATGGCGATCCTCGCGGCGGCTGCCGTACCGCAACTGGTGAACGTGGCGGACAGCATGAAGCTCGGCCAGGCACAGCGCGACATCAACATCGAGTTGAACCAGGCGCGGTTGCGCGCGGTGAGCGCGAACCGTCCGATTCTTGTCCGCTTCAACTGCCCCGTGGTGGGCCAGTACCGGGTGACCGAGCTGATAGGCTCGCCGAGCGTCCCCGCCGCGGACGACACGGCGAACGACCGGTGCAGCGAAGCCAAGTGGCGGTACCCAGCGAACGACAACGATCCCGCAACGCGTCCCAATCACGACGGTCCCATCCGTTACCTGCCGAGCAAAGTGACGTTCGGCACGGCGCCCACGCTGGAGTTCTGGCCGAACGGCACCGTGCACAAGCAAGTTGCGGGGGAGAACCCGTGGAGTGTGGTCGACGTGGGCGGCACGGCGGTGACGGTGGTCAAGGGGACCACGGTGAAATCCATAACGGTGAATGGCCTTGGAAAAATCCAGCTCGTTCAATAGCGGCGAGTCCGGCTTCTCGTTGATCGAGGTCATGGTCGCGACCGGCCTGCTCGTCACGGCCCTTGTGACGCTGGCGCAGCTGTTTGTGATCTCCACCCGGTCGAACATCGGGTCGCACAACACGACGTATGCCGCCGTCCTTGCGGAGCAGAAGCTCGAAGAACTTCGGGCGCTCGCGTGGGGCTACGACACGCAGGGCCTGCCGTTGAGCGACATCACGACCAATACCGCGGTCAGTCCGGAAACACCGACCGGCGGAACCGGATTGAGTCCGTCGCCATCGTCGGCGCTGCAGTCGAATACGACCGGCTATGTCGACTATGTCGACCAGTTCGGCAACAAGCTGGGCACGGGCGGGAACCCGCCAGACAAGGCGATTTACACGCGGCGATGGTCGATTACGCCGCTGCCGACGAACCCGAACAACACGCTGGTTCTCCAGGTGCTCGTCACGCGCAACCGGAACCGCGGGTCCGCGGATCAGGGCGCGGTCCTGCGCCTTCCCGAAGAGGCGCGAATGATCACGGTCAAGACAAGGAAGGCGCAGTAATGACTCGCAATCGCGCTCGAGTGGGCGGGTTCACGATCATCGAAATGCTCGTCGCGACCATGGTCATGGTGGCGGTGACCGGAGCGGTGTTCACGCTGCTGAATCCGGCCCAGGGAATCAACCAGGCGCAGCCGGAAGTGTCGGACCTTCAGCAGCGGATGCGCGTTGGCGTCGACACCTTGACGAAGGACCTCATCATGGCGGGCGCGGGCTCGTACATGGGATCGTCGGCCGGCGCGCTCTACAACTACTTCGCGCCCATCATGCCGTACCGCTCGGGCGATCTGAGTCCGGATGCGCCGAACCTGTTCTATCGCAGCGACACGCTCAGCCTGTTGTACGTGCCGCCGTCAGCCGCCCAGACTGGCGTTGTTCAGAATCTCGGCAACGGCAACAGCCAGGAGCTTGTCGTTAAACCGCAATTGAATTGCGGCCTCGACAAGCACGATCAATTGTGCGGTTTTACCGACGGAACGCGTGCGCTGATTTACGACGACGACGGAAGTTGGGACACGGTCACGCTCACCAACATCCAGGACGAGGCGTTGCACCTGCAGCATAACGGCAAACTCTCGAGTGCTTACGACTCCGGCAGGGCCGTAATCGTGGAGGTCGCGACGCACACGTATTACCTCAAGACCGATCTCAATACGAATACGTTCCAGCTGATGCACTACGACGGCGCCCAAACCGATCTGCCTGTCGTCGACAACGTCGTCAAACTGAACTTCAGCTATTTCGGCGATCCGCAGCCGCCGATGCTGATTCCCGGCAAATCGCTCTGCGATGTGGGTGTCAAAGGTCCGTTCACCACCTATGGACCGAGGCCGCCTTGCATCGGACTTGCGCCAAAGGGAACGTACCCCACCGGCGAGAACTGCGCGTTTACCGTTGCGGGTGGTGTTCAGGTTCCGCGGCTGCCGTCGCTCGCCGCGACCACGGGCGAAGTCGAACTCACGCAGGCGATGCTGACCGACGGCCCCTGGTGCCCGGACCCGACGTTCGACAACCGCTATGACGCCGATCTACTGCGCATCCGGCGTGTGGTTGTCACGCTGCGAGTACAGGCCGCGGTGGCCGCGCTTCGCGGTCCTGCCGGCCTGCTGTTCACGCGTGGTGGCACGTCCACGAGCTCGCAGCGGTACGTGCCCGATCAGGAAATCAAGTTCTCTGTCACACCGCGCAACATGACGCTGGGACGATGACCATGCCTCGACCACTCTCGCGGCGGCTGCGTGACGAAGATGGTGTCGCACTCATCATCGCGCTGATGTCGATGATGCTGCTGATGGCGCTTGGCATCGCACTCGTCCTGACGACCACGACTGAAACCCGCATCTCCGCCAATTACCGCGAAGGCACGGAGGCGCTCTACGCGGCCGACGCAGCCGTGGAGCGTGTGATGGACGACATCCTCACCGTTCCGGACTGGAACGACATTCTTTCGGGTGTCCGGCAGTCTGCATTCATCGACGGTGCTGCAGGCGGCACGCGGACACTGCCCGACGGCAGCGTCCTCGATCTCGGCAAGGCGACGAACATGCTCGACTGCGGCAAGACGACGACGTGCAACGACGGCGATCTGAACGTCGTGACCGAAGAGCGGCCGTGGGGCATGAACAATCCGCGCTGGAGGCTGTACGCGTACGGACCGGTGAGCGCCATGTTGCCAACGGCGACGATCAACTCGAGCGACTACGTCGTGGTGTGGATTGCCGACGATCCATCCGAGACCGATAACAACCCGTCGCGGGACGGAGACCCGCCCGTGAACGGCCAGCCGGCACCGAATCCCGGACTCGGCGTGCTGGCGATGCACGCGGAAGCGTACGGACCATTCGGAGCCAAGCGGACCATCGAGGTGACGATGGCGCGCACCGACACCACGGAAATCGAACGCGGCTACACGGGGCAGCGCGGACAGGACGAACAGAACCGGCGCGCACGGAAGGCCGCGGTGCAGACGCCAGGCAAGGCCCTGACACAGAAGGAATTGAGCCTGACAACGGGAGCCATTCAATGAGCCGACACGCAACCACGACCAACGTGCATCCGCGGCGCACGCGGATCGGCCGGCCGGGGCAGTGGGTGGTGCTCGTGGCCGCGGCGCTCGCCCTCTGGACGACAACGGCGTCGGCACAGCTCGATCCGCTGTTGTTTCTCAAGCGCGTCGCGCCGAACGTGCTGTTCGTCGTCGATCTTGGTCCGGGCATGCTCTCCGATGCCGATGGCACCTATTACGACCCGAACCAGTACAAGTGGAGCAACTCGGGCGGCGACGCGGCGTGGCAGACCGCGTTGGGACTCGTATCGGGCGTCAACATTGCCAACTCGAACAACGCGCCGTACTACCGAAAGTTCATCAATCGCACGTACTCGAGCGGCGTGGTCAGTGGCCAGACGTACAACTTCGCTGCCGATTCGATTACAACCGTCGGCAACCTGGATTCAAACTACAGCACGTTTTACGAGAAGACGCGCTTCATGGTGACGCGTCGGGGTCTCACGCAGGCCATCGATGAAAACACAAACGTGGTGCGTTTCGGATTGATCAAGACACGGCAGACGAGCGCCGCGTGGGGAACGCCGCCGTCGAACAAGCTCGCCAACGACGCGGCGAAGATCGCGAACGCCGGCGCGGGCGCCGCGCAGCAGACCAACACCGATACGGGCAAGACGGGCGTTTGGTACTACATGAAGGCGACCGTCAGCGGCAACAACGGCGCCGCCGCGGCATCCACGGCTATCACCAACGGGTGGCATGCCGACGACTCGGGGGTGAACACGACCGTTCGCAACGCCATCGAGCCAGCCAGCGGCTTGACCGGAGGCTCGCTCATCCCGGCGAACAACACGACGAGCACGCAGACGGATCGGCCGCTCGGCCTGATGATCGACGACACCAAGACGGAAGTCACCCGATTGATCAACGCCGATACGGTCTGCCGGAACACCGTTGTCGTGATGGTCGTCGCCGGCGGCGAAGGTACGACGGTGTCGGGCGCGACGGGCGTGACCACGGCGACGAAGGCGAGCGCGTTTACCAGCATCTCCAGCCGGCGTGTCCCGATTCATGTCATTGCGATTGCCCCTGCGGCGTCCGAAGTCGCGAACCTGCAGCTCATCGCGACCAACAGCGGAGGGAAGTACACCGAAATTACGAAAGCACAGATCGACGCCGTCACCGCCGGAACCGCGGTCCCCGAATTCGTCGCCGCCGTGAACAAGGCCATTCAGGGAGGCTTCCAGCGCTACGCGGAGTGCAATGCCGGCACGGCCGAGAGCGAATTTCAGGTGACGAGTCCGATTATCGGCACCGTGAATCTCAATGGCGCGTTGGATATCGATGGCGCGACCCTTGCGAACACGAACGTGTCCGACAAGGAAGGGAACGTCATCCCGCAGCGGACCAACGTCATGATCACCAGCGCATTCGAACTGCCCGGTTTCGAGGCGCGCCTGCGTGCGTTCCGCGTCTATAAGCCGGTCGCGGATTCGAGCAAGACGTCCGGCTACAAGTTTTCCCAGGACGGCACCCGCCTCTGGATCGCCTGCGCGCCGGGAACGACCAGCAGCGGCGCCTGCGCGTCGCTGTCGACGTCGGCGAGAAACATTTATACGTCGCTTCCAGACGGCACGATGGTCACGTTCGATTCGTCAAACGCGACGACGCTCGCGCCGTACCTAAGCGGCAAGGCTGTCGCCCCTTCGAGTTTCGACGCCGCGGCACTGATCAGCAAAATCCGTGGGTTGCCGCTCGGCGCGGTGGTCTCGTCGACGCCGGCGGTGATGGATCCCCCCTCGCTCGATCCACCCCCGGACGCGGACTACCCCGGTTTCTCGAATTCCAACAAGTATCGCCGCACGATCGTGTGGGTCACGGCCAACGACGGGATGCTGCACGCCATCGACGGGCGGCTCGGCATCGAGGTGTGGGCGTATATCCCGTTCAATATCCTGCCGAAGCTGAAGACGCTCGCCGACGGCCAACCAGTCGGCAAATTCGATTACCTCATGGACGGGTCGCCGAAAGTCGCAGACGTGAAAGTTGGCGGCGCCTGGAAAACGTACCTCATCACCGGCCAGGGCACGGCGGGGACCTTCTATCAGGCATTCGACGTGACGCTGCCGAACATGAGTTCCTTTGCCTCGCCGACCGAGAACAGCATCACATCCTCGTTGACCTACTTCGCCGACGTCAGCCGCGTCCAGCTGAAGTGGAGCTTCCCGCGCATGTCGATGTTCGATTACACGATTGCGACCACCGCGGCGCCGTACGGCGACATCGCCGTCGGGGCGACGGCGATCGAAAAGTCCGTTGGTCAGTCGTGGTCGGATCCGGCAGTTGGCGAGGCGGTGAACGCAAGCGGGAAGTTCATGGTGGTCGTCGGCTCCGGTTTCCTTCCTTACTCGCAGCAGCAGGGCAGCAATCGGTCCAACGTTGTCGCGGGCACCACGCTGTACATCCTGGACGCGGAGACAGGCCTCGCCCTGGCGAGCAAGGACGTTGGCAGCGACGGCGCGGCGGAGACGGTCGATGACTGTGCGGTGGCGAACAACTGCCAGATTATGAAGAATGCGCTTCAGGCCGACCCGGTCGCCACCGGGCCGGCGGATTCGCGGTACATCAACCGCGCGTACATCGGCGACCTTGATGGCCGTGTCTGGCGATTCAACATCGCGACCGATGGTGCCGGAACGCCCTACTTCACCGCGGACCCCACGATGCTCTACAACGCCAGCCTGACGGGCGGGCATGGCAGCGCCAAAAAAGTTGGTTCGACACAGCCGCTCTTCTCGTCGATGGCAAGCGTCACCGTCGGCGCTACGCAGCAGTACATCTTTTTTGGTACCGGCAGCGATCTGCTGCCGTCAAACGGCGTGGTCCAGGCGTATCAGTTGATTGGCTTTCTGGATGACGGCGGACTGGGCGTCGAGAGCTTTACCTACTCGCTCACGCCCGTGGCCAACTCGACCGCGAACGAGGAAAAGGTGACCGCGTTCCCCGCGGTCGCCGGCGACATCGTGTTTTTCACGACCACGACGTTCAAGCCTTCAACGCCCTGTATCCTGCCCGATGCGAACCTCTACGCGTTGACCTACATCGGCGGGGCGGCATACGACACCACCGGCGATGACACTGTCAAAAACAACGATTCCACGAAGGTCAGCACCATTACGGGCAAGCGCGCGACCGCGCCGTTCGTTGTCGACCAGCATCTCATCTTCGCCGCGGGCGACAAGGTCGAGATGTTTGGCGATCCGAACGACTACAACAACGGCGTCGGGCAGGTAGGCGTACGCATCCTCTCGTGGCGAGAGGTGCGCTAGGTGGCTGCTCAAGCGGTCATTTGCGCCGCATGCGGCGCGAAGGTGAAGAGCGGGCGCGTCAAATGCCTTCGATGCGGCGCGCCGCTCGTGGCGAGAGCGGACGCTCCAGCGCCGTTGTCGCGGCCAATCCCCTGGAAGATCGTGGGATTCGCCGCCGGATGCGTCGTCCTCGGCGGTGTCGCGGTCACGCTGACAGGCCGCGAGCAGCCATCACAGTCGACCACACCCACAATGGTTGTTGATGCCTCGCGCGTACCGAGTGCACCGGCTCGATCGGCGGGCTCGTCGAGCCAGGCCACCGCGCCCGATCCAGCAAGTACTGCGGTTTCTGACTTGATGGCTGGTCAGCAGGCGTACGTATCCGGCAACATCGACGCCTCGGTGCAGCAACTGCAGGCGGCCGTGGACGCGAATCCGAACGACCCGCGTGCCCTCAGCGACTTGGGTCAGGTGCTTGTCCGCACGGGCCGCGCTCGAGAGGCGGTTACCTACCTGGACAAGGCCGTTTCGCTGAAATCCGATTCGTGGGCCTATCAGTTCAACCGCGCGCGCGCGTATGCGCAACTGCAGGACTGGGGGCAGGCCATCGAAGGGTACCGCACGGCGGCGCGGTTGTTCCCGGATGACTACGCGACCCAGTACAACCTCGCGAAGGCACTGCAGGCCTCGGGCGATATCGGTGCGGCGCTTGCCGCCTATGAAAAGGCAATCGAGCTAGCGCCCGGCCAATCGGATTTCCAACTCTCGTACGGGAGTGCGCTCGAAACCGCGAAGCGGCCGCAGGATGCCGCCGCGGCGTACCGGCGGTACCTCGAACTGGAGCCGAATTCGCCTCAAGCCGAAAAGGTAAAAGCGCACCTTGCGGGGCTGCGTTTATGAAAAATCACAAAGCTCAAATCCCAAATCCCAAATCCCAAGGGAAATCCCAGATACACCGCATTTGGGTTTTGGGTCTTGGGATTTGCGCTTTGGGATTTACCGTCGCTTCAGCCCAGACACTCG
This sequence comes from Vicinamibacterales bacterium, assembly GCA_035764385.1. Classification (GTDB taxonomy): domain Bacteria; phylum Acidobacteriota; class Vicinamibacteria; order Vicinamibacterales; family UBA2999; genus Gp6-AA40. The sequence goes on along the minus strand of DASTZI010000473.1, from coordinate 5,188 downwards.
GCGATGTTGCGAAGCGCGAAGAAGCGCGCCGCAAGCAGGTCAAGGCGCCGTCGAAGGTCTACACCAACGAAGACCTCCGCGGCGGCGATGCGGGGTCAGCCGCCCCGGCGCCGCCCAGTCAGGCGGCGGCACCCAATGCCGCGCCGCCGGCGGCACCAGCCGCAGGCGCGCAGCCGAAGGACGCCGACAAAGTCGACGCCGACGACCCGAAAAAAACCGAAGCGTATTGGAAGGACCGGGTGGCGAAGGTACGCGCCGATCTCGACCGGGCCAAGACTTTTGCGGATGCGTTGCAGAGCCGCATCAACGCGTTGACGACCGATTTCTCTGCGCGCTCAGACCCGGCACAGCGCTCGCAGATTGGCAATGACCGACAGAAGGCGCTCGCTGAACTCGATCGTGTGAAGAAGGAGATCGAGGCGAATACGAAAGCGATCGCGGACATCCAGGACGAAGCCCGCAAGGCCGGTGTCCCCGCCGGTTGGGTCCGGTAGACCTCCGCAAATCCCCTCGCAAAAATTGATCGGTTGATCGCGTCACGACGTGGCAGGAAATGCCGCCATCTGGTGGCCGTCCCACGTCTAGCCGCTGATTGCCACTGATTTCGTCCCGGCAGTGACATTGCGTTGTCGGACGGCATGCCTCTTCGCGCGCTCCGTGACACTCGTGGCTTCTCAGTGCTGGATGCGCTGATCGCCGCTGCCATTCTGGCGTCGGCTCTTCTCTCGCTGGCGCAACTGACCGCATTCGCGGTCAAGACGACGGCCGCCGCAGGTCGGATGACGGATGCGGCCCTGCTTGCGTCGCAGAAGGTGGAGGAACTGCGCGCCAGTGGTTGGGGCGAGCTTCAATCGGGGACCGATTCGCCACTTGCAGGATTCACACGCGCGTGGACCATCACGCCGCTGGGCGCTGACCCCGATTACGTCGCGGTTCTCGAGGTTCGCGTCCGCGCACCAGGCAGCCAGACGCGGCTGGTTGCGCTGAAGACAAAGCTACCGGAGCCGTGAGGAACGCAGGGTTCTCGATCGTCGAACTGCTCATTGCCAGCGCCGTGACGATGGCGGTGGTTGGCGCCGTTCTCGCGGCCGTCAATCCCGCACAACTGATGTTTCGCGCGCAGGGGGATGCGGCGGATCTTCACCAGCGGCTCCGAGCCGCCGCCGATACGCTGAGCGCCGATGTCCGCGCCGCGGTGGCCGTCCGCCCGTACCGCGTGGGTGCGACGCGAGATGATGCGGCCCTCGGCATCTATTACCGGACGGATACGCTGACGGTCCTCGGTGTGCCTTCAGCGCCGCTGTCGCTCGATACCGACGCATCGCGAACGTACTACCTGAAAAGCGGCACGGCACCGGGAACGTTTCAGCTCATGCAATACGACGGCAGTCTCAGCGATCTGCCGATGCTCGAGCATGTGGTCCGCCTGTCGTTCGACTACTTCGGACCTGCGACAACCGGTGGACCACTCGTCAGGCTTGAACCAGCGACGCTTGTCGATGGGCCGTGGATTGAAGACGCCGCCCACAGGATGTTCGACGCCGATCTGGTGCGGGTTCGCGAAGTCCGTGCGTTATTGCGGTTGGAGAGCACGGACCCTTGGCTGCGTCGCCTGGTTCCCGACACGGAAATCGTCCTCCACATGGCGATGCGCAACATTTCGCCCGTTCGGTAAGCATGGCGCTCCTCACAGCTCTCACCGCCGTACTGATGATGCTCGCCATCAGCGGCAGCGTTGCGTTGAACACCATGACCGAGACCACCATCGCGGCCAATCATCGCGACGCGTTGCAGACGCTGTATGCGGCGGAGGCCGGCATCGACCTCTCGATCATGCAGCTCCGCATCGCCACCGATTGGAGCGTGGTCGCACCGGACCCACGTGGCACGGTGTTGATGCAGGGGAGTCTTGTGGATCTCCTGCAGGTCGCTGGGCTCGACCCTCGTCTGCATGTGACGGCGTGGGTGTTTCCGGATCCGAATGGCGACCCGGATGTGCTGATTGTGCAGGCGGTCGCGTCGGGCGGCGGCGGCCTTCATCGTGGAGTTCAGGTCACGATCCGCAGGGCGCCGGCTGCGCCAAGTGCAACAACGCGCAACATCGAGACGATCGTGTGGCGCGAACGCTGAGGTTCGCCGCGCCATCGAGTGCAGGACTGGGCGTCTTCAGCCGAAACAATCACGGAGCCTCCAGCTGTCCACTTCTCCAGTCCTTCTCGTTGAAGACAAAGACTCGCTGCGAACGATGCTGCGGCATGCGCTCGAGGCGCAGGGCCACACGGTCGTCGAGGCGATGGACGAACCCTCGGCAATCCAGCGGATGCAGCAGACACGGCCGGTGGTCGTGCTGACCGACCTGAAGCTGCCCGAGGGTGACGGTTTTGGCGTGCTGCGAGCCGCGGCGGAGCTCGATCCGGAGCTGCCTGTCGTGGTGATGACGGCGTACGGCAGCATCCAGGATGCGGTGACGGCGATGAGGGAGGGGGCCATGGACTTCCTGGCCAAGCCCGTGGACCCGGATCACCTGCTGCTGATGGTGCAGCGCGCGATTTCCCAGCGCCGGATTCTGACCGATTACTTTCTCCTCAAGCAGGAACTTGCCGAGCGCCGCGGTGCTCCGCGCATCATCGGAGAGGATCCCAAGCTGCGCCAGGTGTCGCAGCAACTGCATCGGGCGGCTGGAACCGATACGACCGTGCTGCTCGAAGGGGAGAGCGGCACCGGCAAGGAGCTGTTCGCGCGTGCGCTGCACGCGCTCAGCAGCCGATCGGAAGGGCCGTTTGTCGCCATCAACTGCGCCGCCATTCCCGAAACACTGCTCGAGACAGAGCTGTTCGGCCACGAAAAAGGCGCATTCACGGGGGCGGCGGCCCGCAAACCCGGGCGATTCGAGCTCGCGCACAGAGGCACGCTGTTTCTCGACGAAATCGGCGACCTTCCGCTCGGGCTGCAGGCAAAGATTCTGCGCGCCCTCGAGGAAAAGCGGTTCGAACGTGTCGGGGGCACGCAGTCGCTCCACGTCGACGTTCGCGTCGTCGCCGCGACCAACCGCCAGCTGAAGGCGGCGGTCGCAGCGAAGCAGTTCCGCGAAGATCTCTATTTCCGGCTGTCGGTGTTCCCGATCAGCATCCCGCCGCTGCGCGAACGTCCCGGGGACATTGCGACGCTCGCGCGCCATTTCGTCGACAAGTTCTCCCGCGATCTCAACAAGCAGCTCCGGCTGGCGTCGCCGGCACTCGAAGAGCTGCAGACCTATCCGTGGCCGGGAAACGTGCGCGAGCTGCAGAACTGCATCGAGCGTGCGGTGATCCTGTGTGACGGCGATACGATTCAGTCGCGCCATCTGAATCTGTCATTCCGGCCTGCATCTGCTGCGCCGCCCGTAAGCCCGTGGGATCAGATCGATCTGTCCGGAACCATGCTGGAGGCGACCCGGCGTGTGGCCGCGGAAGTCGAGCGGCGGAAGATTGGGAAAGCCATGCAGGATGCTGCGGGCAATAAGCAGCGCGCCGCCGAGGCCCTGCAAATCTCGTTCAAGGCGCTCACCAGCAAGCTGCGCGAATACGGAATCGCGGAGACATAGTTGAATCGCCGTTCGTGATCAGATCGACGCGCCGTCTACCAATGGAATCGTGAACCTGCGCGAATCGTCCGAACGGCACGGGCCACTCACTACCAACCACTAACCACCAACCACCAACCACCAACTACCGCTTCAGCCCCAGCCGCTTCAACACGGCGCGCAGTTCCTCCTCCGTCACATCATCGACCGTCATCGTCGCGCCAATCTCGATCGCGAGGACGAAGTGCAACCGGCCGTTGACCACCTTCTTGTCGCGGCGGATGGCCTCGAGGACTTCGCTCGTGGTGAGGTCCGAGACCGTCGGCAGCGGCCCAAGCTGCGCAATCAGCTGTGCCAGCGCCTGCCGTTCGCGTTCGGCGAGCGCGCCGCGGGCCACGCTCAAATCCGCCGCCGCCAACATGCCGAGCGCAATCGCCTCCCCATGTCGATAACGCCGGTATTTCGTCACCGCCTCCAGGGCGTGCCCGACGGTATGGCCGAAGTTGAGGATGCGACGCAACCCGCCTTCACGCTCGTCAGCGGAGACGACTCGCGCCTTGATGCGGCACGACTCCACGATCGCCGGCAGCAGCACGTCTGACTCGCGGGCGAAGATTCGTTTCGTCTCGCGCGCAACACGATCGAAGAGATTGCGGTTCGCGATGACGCCGTATTTCACGACTTCGTACAGGCCGGATCGAAATTCCCTCCGAGGGAGCGTTTCGAGCAGGAGCGGATCGATGGCGACCACCGCGGGTTGGTGAAACGCGCCAATCAGATTCTTGCCGAGCGCGTGATTGACGCCGACCTTGCCGCCGATCGAGCTGTCCACCTGCGCCAGCAGCGTTGTCGGCACATGGGCCAGGCCGATGCCGCGCAGAAACGTCGCCGCCGCAAACCCCGCCGTGTCGCCGATGACGCCGCCTCCGACCGCGACAATCGCGCTGCCACGATCGGCGCCGGCGCGAATGAGCGCTTCGTAAATGCGTGAGACCGACTGGAGGTTCTTGAAACGCTCGCCGTCGGGAATCAGGATCGGCTCGGTGGCGCCCGTGATGTGTTGCAGGCGCGCGCCATGCAGTCGCCAGATTACCGGGCTCGACACAACAAACCGGCGTGTGCCGACATCGTGCGTGTCGAGCAGTGCGGGAAGCTGCTCGCTGATCCCATCTCCGATCCAGATCGCGGACTTGCTGGAGCGGGTGTCGACGTCAACGCGGACTGCGACGTGGGTACCTGTGCTCAATGCTCAATGCTCAATGCCGAATGCGCAATGCTCAAACGCCGAATGCCCAATGCTCAACGTCAATGCCGAATCGTCAACGCTCAATCGACACCGTCAATCGTCACGTTGAACATTCCGTCGAGCATTTTGCACTGAGCCTTGAACATTGATCGGCATTGCGCACCGAGCCTTGCGCATTGGGCATTGCTAGGATACCGCAGTGAGCCTAAGCGCCTACTTCGCGATGTGCCGGCGACCGATGTCGTACGCGCTCTGATGTGGCGCTGCTGTGGGCTGATCCGCCGCGGCCACTTTCGTTCGGATTTTCCGAATCGCGACGACATAAAATGGCGGAAGCACATTGCTGACGTGTTTGGATTTACTGAATGGCCGAAACCGAC
>DASTZI010000472.1:0-6006 GCA_035764385.1 Vicinamibacterales bacterium | reverse complement strand
CATCCTCATCGACAGCACGTACGAGCGAAACGTGCCGGTGATCCAGAAGTCGGTCGCAGACCTCGGGTTCAAGTTCTCCGACATCAAGATTCTGCTTGGCAACCACGCCCACGGTGACCATCAGGAAGGCGACGCGGCGGTGAAGCAGCTCACCAACGCACAGGTGGTCGTGCTGGCCGAAGACGTGGAGACGCTGAAGGCGATCAAGCCGGGCGGCAAGGAACATCCCATCGATCGCATCGTCCACGACGGTGACACGGTCGCGCTCGGCGGGACAACGCTCGTCGCGCATCTCACGGCGGGTCACACGCCAGGCTGCACGACCTGGACGACGAAGGTGCGCGACGGCGGCAGGGACTATGACGTGGTGTTCCACTGCAGTCTCCGTGCACAAGGCAACCTGACGCCGGCCATCGTCGATCAGTTCACCCGCTCTTACAGGGTTGTGCGCACGCTGCCGTGCGACGTTCCCCTTGGCGATCACGGCGCGCAGTACAGCATGCAGGAGAAGTACGCGAAGCTGAAGCCGGGCAGCTCGAATCCGTTTATCGACAGAGCGAACTGCAATCTCGAGACGGACATCCAGGAAGCGATGTTCAAGGCGACGCTCGCCGAACAGCAGGCGGGGAAGACGCAGTAAGGGCGGCTAGGGCGGGTGAGGCGGGTAGGCGGGTGAGGCGGGTAGGGCGTCGATGATCTTTCGCGGCGTTCTCGCGGTTGGCCTCGTGCTGGCCTGCGCCGGTCCATCCACCGCCCAGCGAGCCACCAAAGACCCGCAGACACTCGCGAGAGAAGGCGCCGCCGCACTCAACGAGCGGCGCTTCGCGGATGCACTAACGGCCTTCACCACAGCCGCGGCGCAGTTACCCAATGACGCGAATATTGCGTTGGGCGCCGGCCTCGCGGCGTTCATGCTCGGGCGCACTGGCGATGGCGAGACATGGCTCGTTCGTGCGCTGAAGCTGCAGCCGAATCTCACGCAGGCGTCGATCGTCCTCGGCGAGCTGCAGCACCGCGGCGGCCGCGTTGACGAAGCGATTGCGACCTACGAGGCCGCCCTGAAACTGGCGCCCCAAGACAGTCGTGGCCAACTCGATGATCGACTCGCGGCGTGGCGGAAAGAGCAGCAGCTCGTCGGACGATTCTCGCGATCGCAAGGCACGCATTTCACCGTTCTGTTCGAAGGCCCGGCCGACGAGATCATCGCCCGCCGCGTCGTCGACTACCTCGAGTCGGCATACCTGCACGTCGGGGAGTCGCTGCGGGCGTATCCGACGCAGACGATCACCGTCGTGCTCTACACGACGCAGCAGTTTCAGGACATCACGCGCATGCCCGCATGGACGGGGGCCTCCTACGACGGCCGAATCCACGTTCCGGTCCGCGGGGCATTGCAGCTGACGGAGCAGCTCGATCGCGTACTAACGCACGAGTTCGTGCACGCAGTCGTCGCGATGATCGGCGGTCCGACGGTGCCCGTCTGGGTGAACGAGGGATTGGCGACGACCCTGGAGCCAGGAGGCGTGGAGCAGTCGGATGGCGTCCTCGCCGCGATCAGCGTCCGCCCGCCGTTGCAGCAGCTCCAGGGCAGCTTTTCACATCTCAATGCGGCGCAGGCCCGATTGGCGTACGCGTACAGCACGTACGCCGTGCGTCGCATCATCCAACTGCGCGGCGCGAATGCGGTGGTGGCCCTGCTCCGGGACCTTGCGCGCGGCGTCGACTTCAACACCGCGTTTGGAAAACATGTCGAAATGCGGTACGAGGAGTTCGACGCCATGATCCGTCGCGACTCTCGATGAGTCACAAAGCTGAGGCTGACTCGCCGGCCGGCAGCGGCGGACTATAATTCGGTGGCACTCAATCTTCAGAAGGAGCCTGCATGCCCGAAACCCCGTCTACGATGCTCGATCTCGGCACGCCGCTGCCGTCCTTCTCGTTGCCCGATTTCAACGGCAAGGTTGTTTCAGATGCCGACTTCACGGGCAGCAAGGCGCTGTTGGTGGCCTTCATCTGCGAGCATTGCCCGTTTGTGAGGCACGTCCGTTCGGAGTTCGCCCGCTTCGCAAAGGAGTACGAGGCGAAGGGGCTCAAGGTCGTCGCCATCATGTCCAACAGCATCGAGGAATTTCCGCAGGACGGTCCCGAAGGTATGAAGAAGGAAGCGCAGGAAGCCGGCTACATCTTCCCCTACCTGTTCGACAAGGATCAGAACGTCGCGAAGTTGTTCAAGGCGGCGTGCACACCCGACTTGTTCCTCTTCGACGGCCATCGCCGCCTGGCGTATCGCGGGCAGTTCGACGGCAGCCGCCCGAAGAACAACGTGCCGGTGAACGGTGCGGACCTGCGCGCCGCCGCCGACGCGGTGCTCGCCGGCACGGCGCCATCAGAGGCTCAGCGTCCGAGCATGGGCTGCAACATCAAGTGGTATCCGGGCAACGAGCCTGCGTACTTCACAACTCCAGCCATCTCGGTCAATCGCTAGCGACGTCCTTTCAGCAGCGGAAGCCAAGGTGATTGGCTCCGCTGCTCCGCTGCTCCCCGTGTGCGTCCCCGACGTTCCTATATGAACATGTCGATCGCCTGGTCCACGATGTGTTCCAACGGGACCATCGTGAGCACGAGCGGCAGCAATGGAAGGATCATCAAGACGCCAAGCCGTATCACCGTGGTTCGCGTGATCGGCACGAGGTACATGTCTCGAATGACCTCGTAGGCGTTGCCAAGGTCGGCCAGCGATTGTATGTCCGCGCTCCCGACCAACGACTCGTGTGTGTGCGAGTCAGTCGACAACCACTTGCGGCGGAATCCCTCCACGTAACGGGCGCCAAGGATCCCGTACTCGCCGCCGCCGGTCCGCCAGGTGCGCTCCAACTGGATCGCAAAGAACGTCTGCGGCAGTAATACGAGCAGCAGGAGACCGACCACCACGCCCAGGATCTCCATCTTGAATTGCGGCAATGTGGCGCCCTCATGCCAGATACGTTGCGCGACCATTGCGGAGAGCAGCGACGTATTCGCCAGCAGAAACGGCGCAAAGGCAAACACGCTCGTATTGAGAAAGCCGAGACCGCCGGTTCGATCTGGATGAAGGGCATTCAAGCGAAGCGGGATCCGCGACACCAGCCAGAGGAAGCGATACCAGACGACGATCAACCGGACCAACCACCGGAGCGCGAGAAACCGGAAAAGGGGCAGGCTCACGAATGCGTACCAGCGGCCGGCCGCCGTGAGCATCGATCGATCGCCGGCGTGGTGGTTGTACCAGGTGTCGACATTCAACGACACGCGTGACTCCCACACCCACTGCCCACCAACGAACGCCACGAGCAACACGGCGATCTCGAGCATGGGTGAGTTCCTCAGCTTCACGCTCGAGACCACTACCGCCGCGAATCGCCGCAGATCAGCAGGGGCGATGAGTCCGCGGTCGACGAACTGGCGCACGGTTGCGGTGAGGCGTCGGTGGATGAATGGCTCCGCGACGACGAACAACGGCAGCGCAATCAGCAATCGCGTCTGCACGTCGATGTCGCGAAGAAACGAGACGGTCGCGTCGGCGCCGCGCACGTCGAATGCCGACAGCAGACACAGCGGGAGCCAGGTGATCAGGAAGTAGGCAACAAGCCGTCGGTGGACGAGTCCGAGCGGTGGGTCGGCAAGATGCGTGCGGAGATACGCGTCGTACAACGGGCCGCCGACGGCGGGCGAGAACTCCGGCGGCTCACGATTGATGGCAGCCTTCGCGCGCAACATGATGCGTCAGCGCTCGGTGCAAGCCGCAATCCTGTTTGGCGTTCGCCGAATCCGTGCGGGATTTCTGCACGATCGGAGCGACGTCACGGTCCACCGTCACCGGATCCCGCGGTCCCGCTTGATACTCGAGATTCAGTCAAGCCGGAGGCATTCGGCTGCGGCAGGGAGCTTGCTCTCCCATGGTTTCGCTCGTCCGCGGTGACCATGATCGGCCTTCTGACGTCACGCAGTCTCGCAAGGCTTGCGGCCGTCTCGTTCGTCTACCTCCTGACGTTCGCCTCGCCTGTTCGCGCGCAGGTCAGAGGTCTCTACACGCCAGGCATGAGTGCCACCAATTCGGGTGAGCTGCCGGAGGCCGGCCTGACCTACGTGGCGGCGGTGCAGGCCTACTCGTTCGACGAGTTGAAGGGAGCCGACGGGGAACCGCGGCCGGTCAACCTGACAGCGTCGGTGTTCTACGCACAGAACCTCTTTGTGTGGGTCAGCGATTTCAAGATATTTGGTGGCACCTACGCAGCGTCCGCGAATTTGCCAATCTCGAATGCGTCGCTCACCCTGGTGAGGTTTGGGGCACTTCAGGCGGGCTCCGGCCTTTCAGACTCGGACTTTTCGCCTCTGACGCTCGGGTGGCAATGGCCCCGAGCGGACGTTCAGGCCAGCTATGGGTTCGTCGCGCCGACGGGGCGGTTCCACGCGGGCGCCTCGGACAATACTGGCGGCGGCTACTGGGCGCATATTCCGAGTACGGGACAGACCGTCTACCTCACTGCCGACAAGGCAACAGCCGTCTCGGCGTACGAACTGTACGAATTTCACGGAACCCAGAAGAACACCGGCATACGTCCGGGCCAGACGTTCAACATCGATTACTCGATCACGCAGATGCTGCCGCTGACACGCGACAAGGGCACGTTGCTGCAGATTGGGCTCGTCGGATACGGCCAGTATCAGACGACCGACCACAGGGGCGTCACGGCAATCGCAGCCGCCACCCACTACAGGGTGAACGCTCTCGGTATTACGGCGGACGTGATGGTCCCCGACCGGCAGATCGACGTTGGCGTCAAGTATCTGAAAGAGTTCGCCAACACATCCACGGTCCAGGGACACTCGCTGCAGATCACCGCAGGGGTGACGTTCTGATCACAGGAGTGCTGACCAGGTAACCGAACAGTAGTGATCTGTGCAGAGGAACGAGCCCGTTTCGCATCATCCGCTTCGGCTGTCCTGGCTCGTCAGGATCGAACGACATTTGGTGATCTCGTGTGCCCGGCCATATTTGCTCGGACTTGTGCGGTGCATTTTGAGAGCGTCGGCAGGTTGATCTTTTGCCTCCTTTAACGGTGAACGGCGACCCAACTTGGTCACCGTGAATCTTGGGGAGGTTTCCATGAGAACTGTCGCTCGTGCTGTTGCCGTCGGCGTAACGGTTGCGCTGATGTGCGCTCCAGCTCTTGCCCAGAAGGTCGCGTATGACTTTCACCGCAACCAGGATTTCTCGCACCTACGAACGTTCTCGATTAGAGACACGCCACCAGCCGATGTATATGCGTCTCGGACAACGATTTACGACGGGCCGATCGTCCGGCAGAAAACCAACGCCGCTGTTGCCGCGCAACTCGAGGCTCGAGGGATGAGACGCGACAACGAACGTCCCGATGTCTATGTCACGACTCATCGAACCTTTCAGATGGAGTATGCCGGATACAGCTGGCCGGGTTCGGGATGGGGGTATTGGGGCTACTACGGTTACAGCTACTACGCCGAACCGATCGTCGTCGGCACCCTGACCGTCGACATCGTCAAGGCTGCAACCAGTGAGCTGTTGTGGCGAGGGGTAAGTGAGCGCGATATGCACACGACGTCGAGCTCGGAGCATCGCCTCGAGCGCATCAATAAAGAGGTGTCAAAGATATTCAAGAAGTACCCGACTGGAACGGTCGCAACAAGCGGTCGCGAGACGCCGCAGCCGACGGGCCGGTAAGGACGCCGAGGATATGACGGAAATGCGTGCCTGTTCCCTAGCTCACTATCACGAGGAGCCCTGCATAGCCAATCGCCCCCAAAGCGAAGGGCCAGAAGCGCCCCTCCTGCCCGTCGGGCAGTTCCATGACCATGCTGTTCATCACCACGCCACCCGACACAAGCCCGAGCCCCGTGATGACGAGAGGCTTAGAGACTGCCATCAGCTCTGCCACCAACCACCCGAATAGAACCGCGCCGGCCATCACGAATCGTCCGTAGCGGTCG
>DASTZI010000471.1:0-2202 GCA_035764385.1 Vicinamibacterales bacterium | reverse complement strand
TCATCGAAGCCATGTGAAGAAGGGTTTCGCGCACGGACCGGCTATCCGGCGCCGGGCGATAATCGTATTGCGCTTCGGGGATGTCCTCGGCGATTACTATCGTGTTCCTACGGACAACACGCATACTATCCGCGAGCTGCTTCGGTGTGTATAGATTCATTGCTCTCCTATCCTAAAAAGACTCGTCCGGCTTCGACTCTCTGCAACGAGGCTCAGGCGCCCACGGCCGAAATGGCCGTGACCCCGCCGTCGATCAGGAAGTCTGCCCCAACGACATACGCAGAATCGTCCGACGCGAGGTAAGCTGCCAGCTTCGCGATTTCCTTCGGATCGGCGATCCGCTTGCTAGGATTGTTGGTTCCGAGGACTTCCTTAACCGCATTGCCCTGCTCATCGCCTGCGAAACGACCGAACATCGCAGTATCCGTCGGGCCTGGGCTTAGGGTATTCACGCGAATCCCGCGGCCCACGAGTTCGGCGCTGAGGATTCGAGCGAGATGGGCGACCGCGGCCTTGCAGCTCGAGACGATCGAGGTGGTCGGCCACCCCTTGCGCGCGCCAACGGACGAAGTAATGATTACAGACGAGCCTTGTCTGAGCAGCGGCAAGGCCTTTTGAATCGTGAAGTAAACCCCTTTGAAATCGATGCTTATCACCTTATCGAAGTTTTGCTCTGTCACCTCTTCGAACGGCAGGAACACGCTGTAACCGGCATTTACGAGGACGCCGTCCAGATGCCCGAACTCCCGCTTGATCGTGGTGAACATCGCGTCGAGGTCGTTGAGATTGCTGACGTCCGCGCGAACCGCGAGACTTCCGGCGCCAAGCGTCTCCCTGGCCGCCCCAAGCGACGACTCATTCAAGCCGCAGATGGCGACGCGCGCGCCCTCTCTGGTGAATTCCTGCGCTGCGGCCAGCCCGATCCCACTGTTGCCGCCGGTGATAAGGATATTCTTGCCTGTTAGCTTACCCATTGTCGTCACTCCTTTCGATTAAATATGTTCGTGTCGGTTACGTTTCTCAGCGTCATGCAGGTGCTCGTCGCACACGACGCCCTTTGCTCTTAAAGCTGCGATCACCTCAAGGACTTGCTCATGCCCGAAGGCGGCGCGGCCGCGAAATGCGCGCGCCCATCCTGGATTAGCCATTTATCGGCGTGGCGGATGGCCACGTAGAAAAAGTCGATCGGAATCACGGGGATGATCGTCCCATCTGGACCATTGACATTGCGCACGGTAAGCAGCGCGTCGACGACCGCAACATCGGGTTTGATGAAGCGGATCCGGTAGTTGGAGAATGCTGCTTCCGTACTGCCGTTGACAGCTTGCTGCGCCTCGGGACCGAAGTCCTTCACCATTGCGACCCGCCCTTGCAGAAAGTCACCCTGCGGCGTCAGGAAGGTACCGTCTTCGGCGAATAGGGATGCTCGAAGTTCGGCGTTCTTCTGAACGAAAGCGTTAGCAAAGGTATCGCCGAGCGCGCGAATGGATTTTTCGTCTTGAGCTGCGCTGACACTCGCACAGCCGGTTGTACCGATGACGAGCGCAAATGCGAGAAACGCTAATCCGAGACGCTGTATCAGGCTCCGGGTCGCTGACTTGGCCCTCTGGGATTCTGAATCAATGATGTGAATTGCGATCAAATCAGCGGGATAAGTTTGGGTGATTTTCATTTCTTTTCTCCTTAGTCTTCTGGATTACTTTGAGGGCAACTGAAGTGCCGCTCTAACTAACTGAGTCCATTACTCCGGATGGGCTGTTTCAATGCTGAAGTTCAGCATGTGCCGAGTTTCGGCAGAGGCGGTTAGATCGTCAGTGCCCGCCTGCGGGCGCATCATGTCGAAAGTTCCTAATCAGTAGCGCCAGCGGAATGGCCGTCAGCGCCAGCAGGCACAAGAGCCAGAACACGTCGAGTGAGGCGAGCAGTGCCGACTGTTTCTGCACGATTGCATAGATGAGCGCCCGTGCGTGCGACAGCGCGTCGCTGGTCGGCAGTCCGCTGGCGATAAGCTTCCCCGTGATGCCTCGCAGCGTTGCGGCCGCCGCCGGGTGGTGGGCGGAGATGTGCGCGCCGAGCACGCTTTGATGAAACTGGCTGCGTCTTGCCAGCAGCGTCGCGACGAAGGCGACGCCGAAGCTGCCGCCCAGATTTCTGAACAGATTGATCAGACTCGAAGCTTTGTTGTTCTTCTCCGGCGGCAGG
>DASTZI010000470.1:0-34603 GCA_035764385.1 Vicinamibacterales bacterium | reverse complement strand
GCATCCCGTACAAAACCGACTTCACATTGATCGCGATCATCTCGTCGATATCTTCATCGGTCAGTGCCAGGACTGGACGAACGATGCCGCGGCCGGCGTTGTTGATCCAGACGTCCACGTGCCCGAACACTCGAATCGCCTCGTCGCGTATTCGCTCCACGTCGGCGCGCTGCGTGACATCCGCCCTCACGATGTGTACACGGGCATTCGGCGAAGCGGCCGCCGCCTCCTCGAGCCCCTCACGGCTGCGTGCCGCGAGCACAAGGTTGTCGCCTCGCCGCGCCAGCTCCCGCGCGATCGCCGCACCGATGCCCCGGCTCGCTCCGGTTATGACGACGTTCTTCATGGAGGGGAGTGTAGCTGGATGAGAAAACGAAGGGAGCGTAGGGCACTTCCCCTTCCCCAAATCGTGGTTTCATCCAAGAGCGAAGTCAGCGTCCGACTGTTGAGTTGTCAGACAATTACCGACAAAGCGGCGGGAAAACCGCCTGCCGTGTTAAAAGGTCCTGACGTGCAACTGCCCCTTCCACAAGACATTGATCTGGATGCCGCCTTGGCCGAGCGTCTCGAGCAGATGCGTGAAGAAGAGCGCACCCGGATCGCACGCGAGCTGCACGACGAGCTGGGCCAGCTGCTCACCGGCATCAAGCTGGATTTCGTAGCCACCATCCGGCGGCTGCGCGAACTCAAGACGCCCGGAGATGTTGTCGATCGGCTCCAGTCGGCCATCGGGCAGGTCGATTTGGGCATCGCGATGGTGCGCCGCATTGCCACGGGCCTGCGTCCGCCAGGTCTCGACCACCGCGATCTTGGCGGCGCCGTCGAATATGAAGCGCGCCGTATGGCCGCGATGTCGGGTATCGCCATGCCGGTCGTTGCGCGCGTCGATCACACCGTCGACACGGAAATCGCCACCGCGGCGTTCCGCGTGTTCGAAGAAGCGCTGACCAACGCCGTTCGCCATTCACACGCGAGCTCCATCGCCACGACGGTCGGCACCACGCCGCGCGGGCAGCTGATGCTGTATGTCAGAGACAACGGCGTGGGCATTCCGCGGAATCGATTGAACGCACGGTCGCTTGGTCTGCTCGGGATGAGCGAACGCGCGCGATCGGTTGGCGGCACGCTTCGCATCACGAGTCGCGCAGGTCAGGGAACGCGGGTGCTACTGACGCTGCCCCTCGTCCGAGATGCGGAGTCCGGCTTGCCCCGAGCCGAGTCGAGGGGCTTGCCTCGAGCGGCGTCGACGGTCCGGTCCCGAGCCGAGGCGGGCGATCGGCCGCCGGCGGAGTCGAATGAGCTCCCGGAACCGAAATCGTCGCGTATACGAACTGAAAAGGAATGAGCACGACGGTTCGGTACGACTCACCCGGTCGCGACGCGGACGTGGCGACGCGTTCGGCGGCGCTGCGCATCATGCTCGTCGACGATCACCCGATCGTCCGCCGCGGCCTGCGCGATCTGCTGGCCGACGCGTTTACGGGCGCGATCATTTCCGAAGTCGGCTCCGGGCGTGAAGCGATCGCGGCGCTGCATTCCAATGCGTGGAATGTGATTGTGCTCGACCTCTCGTTGCCCGATGGCAGCGGCCTCGATGTGCTCAAACGCGTGCGCGAGCTGCGGCCCCGCCTTCCCGTCCTGATTCTTTCGGTGCACGCGGCGGATCAGTTCGCCCGGCGCGCGATCGCCGCCGGAGCGTCGGGATATCTGACAAAGGATGCGGCCGACGTGGAACTGGTCAGCGCGGTTTCGAAACTGACGCGGGGCGGCAAGTACTTCGGCCCCGATGTGCTCGAACACGTCGCGCTCGGGCTGCATCCGGACCGCGACGATCGGCCGCACGAGCGCCTCTCAGACCGCGAATATCAGGTATTGCGGATGATTGGCGGCGGCAAGACCGTGTCGGAAATCGCGACGGAACTGTCGCTGAGCGTCAAAACTGTCAGTACGTACCGCGCGCGCATCCTCGAAAAAATGAGGATGCGCACCAACGCCGAGCTTACGCATTACGCCGTCCGCCACGGTCTGGCGGAATAATTTCACGTTCACGTTCTTTCGCGGGATCGGGCGGCTCCAGATCCGGCTCCAACGCTCCAGCTTCGTCGACCGGCGCTTCGACGCGGGTCGCCTGCGCCGCCCCTTTGGACGGATCCGTTTCCGGAAAGTCGATTCCGCCCGGCGCCGTTAGGAAATCCGCCGCCCCCGGTCCGCTGATTCTCAATTTCTTGGTTTTGTTGGACATATCGTCCTCCCGTGTCGTTCGCGTAGCGAGCCGCCGCCCTCCCATTCATGTTCGCGGCAGGTCTCGCCGTCTTCCCATTGGGGAGCGACTGCCGGAATGTCCGCTCCGTACGGGTCGCCACCAATCGAGCCGGGTTCCCGATACGTGAGCGTCGACGGGTCGTACGCCCCGGGAATCAGATCGGCTGAGGTATGCCCGTCCGGGTGAATTACAAAAACTTCGCGCATGGCTTGCTCCCGCCTCCGCGCGATGCCAACCACGAGCGCGACGGCGTGGCGAAGGCTGGCAGTTCTTTTGATGCAGGGGTGAAGCCATGCGCGTCTGGCCAGGTCAACCGTACCCGCTGGGGGCGACCTGGACCGGCCTCGGCGTGAACTTCGCCATCTTTTCTGCCAACGCGACCAGCGTCGACCTCTGTCTCTTCGACTCACCCGATGCTGCCGCGCCGTCTGCCTCGGTCACGCTGCCCGAGCACACCGACATGGTGTGGCATGGCTATCTGCCCGACGTTCGTCCTGGGCAGTTGTATGGCTACCGCATTTACGGTCCGTACGATCCGGGTGCCGGATTTCGCTTCAACCCCAACAAGGTCGTGCTCGACCCCTATGCGAAGTCAATCGGCCGTTCGGTGCGATGGGACGACTCGGTGTTCGGCTACATGATCGGTGATCCCCGCGGCGATCTCTCGTTCGATGCGCGCGACAACGCGGCGTTCGCCACACTGGCGGCGGTCATCGATCCAGCGTTTACGTGGGGCGACGACCGGCCGCCGCGCACGCCGTGGCACAAGACCGTGATCTACGAAATGCACGTCAAAGGGTTCAGCAAGCTTCACCCCAACGTGCCCGAACCGCTCCGCGGAACCTATGAAGCCTTGACGACTGAGGCAGCGATTGAGCATCTGCAGCAGCTCGGAGTGACCGCCGTCGAACTGATGCCGGTCCACCATCATGCGTACGACCGTCATCTGGTCGAGCGCGGGCTGTCGAACTACTGGGGGTACAACACGCAGGCGTTTTTCGCGCCCGACATCCGCTACTCGGCCTCGGGACTTCCCGACGATTCGGTTCGTGAGTTCAAGCGCATGGTGAAGGCGCTCCACAGCGCCGGCCTCGAGGTGATTCTCGACGTCGTCTACAACCACACGGCGGAAGGCAACCATCTCGGCCCCACGCTCTCGCTGCGCGGTATCGATAACCTGTCGTATTACCGCCTCGTTCCCGAGGACAAACGGTACTACCTGGATTTCACCGGGTGCGGAAACACGTTGAACATGCGGAGCCCGCAAGTACTGCAGCTGATCATGGACAGTCTGCGGTATTGGGTGCTCGACATGCATGTCGACGGCTTCCGTTTCGACCTGGCGAGCACGCTCGCGCGCGAACTGTACGATGTGGATCGACTGGGGGCGTTCTTCGATATCGTTCACCAGGATCCGGTGCTCTCGCAGGTGAAGTTGATCGCCGAGCCGTGGGATCTCGGCGCCGGGGGCTATCAGGTCGGCAACTTCCCTGTCCTCTGGACCGAGTGGAACGGCAAGTACCGCGATGAGATGCGAGCGTTCTGGCGCGGTGACGGCCGGGGGGTCGCAGAGGTGGCGACCCGCATCGCGGGCAGCAACGATCTTTACGAGCATAGCGGCCGGCGCCCGTACGCGAGCATCAACTTCATCACCTCGCACGATGGCTTCACACTGCAGGATCTGGTCAGCTACAACCACAAGAACAACGAACGGAACGGGGACGACAATCGCGACGGCGAGGACTTCAATCTGAGCTGGAACTGCGGCATCGAAGGATCGACCAGCGATCCACGGATCATCAATCTCCGCGAGCAGCAGAAGCGGAATCTGATGGCGTCGCTGCTATTGTCGGTCGGCGTTCCGATGATCAGCGGTGGCGACGAACTCGGACGAACGCAGCACGGCAACAACAACGCCTACTGTCAGGACAACGAGACCAGCTGGACGTGCTGGAGCCTGATGCCCGAGCAGAAGGACTTTCTCGAGTTCACCCGTCGTCTCGTCCGCTTCCGCCGCTCGCAGCCAACCCTGACGCGACGCAAGTATTTCCAGGGGCGCTCCATCCGCGGCGCTGACGTGAAAGATATCTACTGGCTCGACCCAAGCGGACGCGAGATGACGGATGCGGCATGGAACGCGCCGCTTGTCCGAGCGCTCGGCGTGCTCATGGTCGGTGACGCGATCGACGACATCGACGAACGCGGCCGGCTCGTCTCCGGCGATACACTGTTGATCCTCCTCAACGCGCATTTCGAGTCCGTCCCGTTCGTGCTCCCCGCCGCGGGCAACGGGCATCAGTGGGTACGTGTCATCGATACGATCGAGGCACACCCGCCGGAGGCACGGTTCACAGGTGGGACGAAGTATGCCCTGCAGGGACGGACAGTCGTGCTCTTCACGCTCGAGAAGCATCGGCCTCATCGCCGCGCCTCCGATCATGACGTCGTCGAGATCGACGAGCGGATGGCGCTTCAGGTGATGCGTTGATGGATGGCGTCGAGTCCGGGATTCGCTCCGACGATGCGCCGGTTCAGGGCGCTGGGCCTCGGGACGAGCGCGGTCGTCGTCGAGTCGTCATCGAACGAGTCTGGCCGGAAATTGACGCCGGCCGATTTCCGATCAAACGAACTGTGGGTGAGCACATCGCCGTCAGCGCCGACGTCTTCGCGGATGGCCACGGCCTTCTGGCGGGAGTGCTGAAGTACCGATTCGTTCCGGCGGGACGGCCTTCGCCGGGTCCAAAGGGACCCGGCCTGCCCGCTCGCGAGTCGACCACTGTAGGGCGGGTCCTTCCGGAGCCGCCTGGGTGGCAGGAAGTTCCACTCATCGCCCGCGACAACGACCGCTGGGACGCCACATTCACCGTCAGCGAGCTCGGCGAGTACGAGTACACGATCGAAGCCTGGGTTGATCGCTTCGGCTCGTGGCTGAAAGAACTCGTGGCAAAGGTGGACGCGGAACAAGACGTCTCGAGCGAGCTGCTGGAGGGTGCGGAACTGATTCAGGCGGCAGTGGGCCAACTAAAGCTGTCCGGCTTCAGCCGGACCGATGAGGATCTCCACCTTCTCCAGATCGCCGATCTGCTCCGAAGCGATGCGCCTCAGGTCGCGCGTATCTGGGCCGCAAAGGATCCGAATCTGCGCGCGCTCATGGATGCGCGCCCCGACCGCACGGCATCGACCACATACGGTCGGACGCTGCGATGCGTGGTGGACTCCGTCCGCGCACGGTTCGGCGCGTGGTACGAGATGTTTCCGCGGTCGGTGACGTCCGACGCATCACGCAGCGGCACATTCCGCGAGGCAGAGGCACGGCTCGCCGATATCGCCGCGATGGGCTTCGATGTGGTCTATCTGCCGCCTGTTCATCCGATCGGCGAGACGTATCGCAAGGGGCGCAACAATGCGCTTCTCGCCTCGCCCGGCGATCCCGGCAGCCCGTGGGCCATCGGCTCCGCCGCCGGCGGGCATACCGCGGTAGAGCCCAGCCTTGGCACCCTCGCCGATTTCGACCGGTTCGTCCGTCTCGCGAATCGACTTGGACTCGAGGTCGCCCTCGACATCGCGTTTCAGACATCACCCGATCACCCCTGGGTTCGCGAGCATCCAGAGTGGTTCCGGCACCGTCCAGACGGCTCCATCAAGTACGCGGAAAACCCGCCAAAGAAATACCAGGACATCTACCCGATCAATTTCGAGACGGCGGAATGGGAGCCGTTGTGGGACGCGCTGCGCGACATCTTTCTGTTCTGGATCGGGCACGGCGTCCGCATCTTCAGGGTAGACAACCCCCACACCAAGTCATTCCGCTTCTGGGAGTGGGTGATTGACGCGATTCGCCGCGACTATCCTGACGCGATCTTTCTCGCCGAGGCGTTCACGCGTCCCACGGTGATGCGCTACCTCGCAAAGGTGGGGTTCACACAATCCTACACGTACTTCACGTGGCGGAATACGGCGTACGAATTGCGCGAGTACCTGACCGAGCTGACCAGAACCGAGCTGCAGGAGTACATGCGGCCGAACTTCTTCGCGAACACACCCGACATCCTGCACGAGTACCTGCAGATCGGCGGTCGTGCGGCGTTTGAAGTTCGACTGATTCTCGCCGCCACGCTCGCCGCCAACTACGGGATTTACAGCGGATTCGAACTGTGTGAAAACGTGCCCGTGCGGAAGGGATCGGAGGAGTATCTCGACTCTGAGAAGTATCAACTCAAACCGCGCGACTGGAATCAGGCCGACAGTCTTCGTGAGCTCATCGCACGCGTGAACGAAATCCGCCATCGCCACACCGCGCTGCAACAGAACCCGACGCTCGCATTCCACAACACAGATAACCCGCAGTTCCTCTGGTTCAGTAAGTCGGTTCCCGAACGACCCGAACGATCCGAACGATCCGAACGAGTCTTCGTCGTCGTCAACACCGATCCTCATTGGACACAGCGTGGTTGGGTGCAGGTTCCCATCTGGGAGATGGGAATTTCACCCACGACACCCTACCGCGTCGAAGACCTCCTCGACGGCGCGTGGTATAGCTGGCGCGGCGAATGGAATTACGTGAGGCTTGACCCGGCCGAGCGCGTTGCGCACATCTTTGTGGTTCGTGATTAGCGTTTCGTAGATTCGGCTATGGACCAGTTGCTCGACAGCGTTCAACCGCAGATCGCAGGTCACAAATCACATACGGATCCACTCTGGTACAAGGACGCGCTCATCTACGAAGTGCACGTTCGCGCCTTCTACGACAGCAACAACGACGGCGTCGGCGACTTCCCGGGTCTCACGGAGAAGCTTCCCTACCTGGCTGATCTGGGCGTCACCTG
The DNA here is from genome assembly GCA_035764385.1 of Vicinamibacterales bacterium. Taxonomy (GTDB): domain Bacteria; phylum Acidobacteriota; class Vicinamibacteria; order Vicinamibacterales; family UBA2999; genus Gp6-AA40. Next base: position 27,514 of record DASTZI010000470.1, on the reverse strand, counting down.
TCTGTGGCTGCTGCCCTTCTACCCTTCGCCGCTTCGCGATGATGGGTACGACATTTCCGATTACACGTCCATCAATCCGATTTACGGTTCGCTCGACGATTTCCGCCGATTCGTGGAAGAGGCGCACAAGCGCAACATCCGCGTGCTCACGGAGCTGGTCGTCAACCACACGTCAGATCAGCACCCGTGGTTTCAGCGTGCGCGGAAAGCGCCGAAAGGATCTCCAGAGCGGAACTATTACGTCTGGAGCGACACCGACGAGCAGTACGCCGGAACGCGGATCATCTTCGTCGACACCGAGAAGTCAAACTGGACGTTCGATCCGGTTGCCGGCCAGTACTACTGGCATCGATTCTTCGCGCATCAGCCCGATCTGAATCTCGACAATCCGGAAGTGCTCGAGGCGATCATCAACGTGATGCGCTTCTGGCTCGATTTCGGCGTCGACGCCCTTCGTCTCGATGCGATTCCGTACCTGATCGAGCGTGAAGGCACGATCAACGAGAACCTCCCCGAAACACATGCGGTGCTGAAGCAGATCCGCCGCGAGCTCGACACGCAGTATCAGGATCGTGTGCTGCTCGCCGAGGCGAACCAGTGGCCGTCCGACGTCCGGACTTACTTCGGCGAGGGCGACGAGTGCCACATGGCGTTTCACTTCCCGCTGATGCCACGCATGTTCATGGGGCTTCGGCAGGAAGAGCGCCATCCCATCGTCGAAATCATGAACCAGACGCCAGAGATTCCGCCGACGTGCCAGTGGGCGATCTTTCTGCGCAACCACGACGAGCTCACGCTCGAAATGGTCACTGACGAAGAGCGCGACTACATGTATGCGCAGTACGCCGCCGAGCCGCAGATGCGGCTCAATCTCGGCATCCGGCGGCGTCTCGCACCGCTCATGGAAAACAGCCGCCGCCGCATCGAGCTGATGAACAGCCTGCTCTTCTCGATGCCAGGTACGCCCGTCATCTACTACGGCGACGAGATTGGCATGGGTGACAACGTGTTCCTCGGCGATCGCAACGGCGTCCGCACGCCGATGCAATGGAGCAACGACCGCAACGGCGGCTTCTCCCGATGCGACCCGAGCCGATTGTTTCTTCCCGCGATCATGGATCCGGTCTACGGCTACGACTCGATCAACGTCGAGGCGCAGGAGCGCTCGCCATTCTCGCTGCTCCACTGGATGAAGCGGATGATCGCGCTGCGGAAACAGCACCGGGTGTTCGGCCGCGGGTCGATCCAGTTCATTCCCACGGCCAATCGCAAGGTGCTGACCTACGTCCGGCGGTTTGAAGACGAGATCGTGTTCTGCGTGGCCAATCTCGCCCGCGCCGTGCAGCCGGTCGAGATTCCCCTTCGTGAATTCGCCGGCCTGACGCCGGTGGAAATGCTGGGACAAACCGAGTTTCCGCGTATCGGCGACAACCCGTACTTTCTGACGCTCGCGCCCTACGGCTTCTACTGGTTTCTGCTGCAGGAGGCCGTTACCCCAATCACCGCCCGGACGGCCCCGTCACCGGAAGAGCCCGTAGCCGTCCCGGCGCTCTTCGCCGGCGTCGTCTGGGATTCGGTGCTCGACGGCAGCATGCGGGAAATCATCGAGAAGCATGCGCTCGTGCCGTTCCTGGAGCGGCAGCGGTGGTTCGGCGGCAAGGCGCGCGGGCTGGTCCGAGCGCGCTTCGCGGACTGGGCGACGTTACGCGCCGGCGCGCACCCAGCGTTTCTCACCATCGTCGATGCGGAATACCGCGACGGCAGTCACGAGCAATACTTGCTCCCGCTCGCGATGTCGAGCGATCGTGAGGCCCGCACGCTCGAGGAGCACTCCCCGGGAGCCCTTATTGCGCGCATTACCGGCGCCCGCAAAGGCGCCTTGTACGACGGTCTGTACGACGACGGTACGTGCGCGACGCTGTTGGCATCGATGCAAGAAGAACGGACCGTCCCGATGCGACGCGGTGTGGTGCAGGCCCGGAACGTCGACCTCACGCCCGAGGGCGCTCCGGCGGACACGCTCGCGCCGATCGCAAGGGCGATGTCCGACCAGAGCAACACGTCCATCTTTTTCAACCGTCGTTTGGTGATGAAGATGTTCCGCCGGCTCGAGCCCGGTCCGAACCCTGATGTCGAGATCGGTGAATTCCTCACCAAGCGCGGCTTCACGCGTGTGCCGGGGTTGGTTGGATCGATTTCGTATATGCCGGGTCCGAAAGGACCCGGCCTACCTGGTGTGGGGCGCGTCCTTCCGGACCCGCCGGCGCTTCCGGACCCACCGCAGCCAGATCTCTCCACGTCGATAGCGATGCTTCAGAAGTACGTGTGGAATCAAGGCAATGGGTGGCAGGTCACCATCGACGAGCTTGGACGGTTTTTTGAACGGATGACGGCGATGCCGCTGCCGTCCGACGCCGAAGCGGATGCCGCGCAGGCGTGGGCGTTTGGCCGGATTAACGATGCCCCGGGATCGGTGGCCGAAGCCATCCGCGCGTATCTCGCACTGGCCGACATTCTCGGCCGCCGCACCGGCGAACTGCACGTGACCCTCGCGGATAGCACGGATCCGGCGTTTGCCCCGGAGCCGATCACGAAAGAGAGCCTGAATGACACGATCGCGGTAATGCAGCAGCGCGCGCAGAGCCATCTCACGCTGCTTGAAACCGTGCTGCCGCGCCTGGACGAGCGCATCCAGCAGCTGGCGCGCGAAGTGCTGCTCCACCGTGACGTGCTGCTGCTGCAGTTCGACGAGCTCCGCGGGCTGACCGGATCGTCCGCGCGGATTCGGTGTCATGGCGACTATCACCTGGGTCAGGTCCTGGTGACCGAGGGCGACGTCGTCATTCTCGATTTCGAAGGTGAGCCCGGCCGGCCACTGCACGAGCGCCGTGCGAAGAGCTCTCCGCTCCGCGATGTGGCCGGAATGATGCGATCGTTCAGCTACGCGGCGCTCACGTCCATCGGCGCGGTGACGCAGACGCGCCCCGAGGACGCCCGCCGGCTCGGTCCCTGGGCCGACTTCTGGGAAACGTGGATTAGCGCGTCGTTTCTCCGCTCGTATCTGATAGCGACACGAGGTGCAGCGTTCCTCCCGCCGCTGGATGATCTGGACATCATGTTGCGCGCCTATATCCTCGACAAAGCGTTGTACGAACTGGCGTACGAATTAAACAACCGTCCATCGTGGGTGCACATCCCACTGACCGGCGTGCTGCAGCTTCGGTCACGGCTGCACGCCTAAATCCTTCGGATCGTTCGGCCTCGACATTGCTTGAACCCCGCGGCTGTCCAGATGGAGGATGCGAATGGCGATGGAAAGCATCGAGGAACTGTTTGAGCACGAATTGAAAGATATCCTTGGAGGCGAGCACGCGCTCGTCGATGCGCTGGAGCAGATGGCGCAGGAAAGTTCGGACCGCGACATCAGGAAGGCCTACACGCAGCATCGGAAAGAAACACAGGGTCAAATCAAACGCATCGAGAAGATTTTCCGGTCGCTGGGCCAGAAGCCCGAAGCCGAGAGCTGTCCCGGTATCGAAGGCCTCATCAAGGAAAAGAAAGTGTTCATGCGCGAGAAGCCAACGGGGGAATTGCTCGAATTCTTCAACGTTGGCGCCGCGCAAAAAGTGGAACGTTACGAAATCACGTCGTATGAAAGCTTGATCGACATGGCCGACAAGCTCGGCCTCACAGGAGCGGTCGAATTGCTCGAGGAAAGTCTTCAAGAGGAAGAGGCCGCGCTCAACAAATTGAAGGCAATCGCATCCGAGTTCGATGTCACTGATGACACCGAACAGGTGGAGGAGACCGAAGAGGATGCAGAAGAACAGCACGCAACGTCGCGCCGTTGATTACAATGTGAGTCGTTGCACCTCTTCAACGAGGCTCGGAGCCTCGATCCGATAGAAGAGCAGGAGTACGTGTCGTGCCCAGAACTAACAGCTCACAACCCTCAACAACAAATCGAACGCGAAGCCGCGGAACCTCACGATCTGCGTCTGGCGTATCGCAGTCCGCGCTCGATGCCGCAGCCGACATGTCGAGTTCGAATACTGGCGTGTCTTCCAGCGAGAACCCGACATACAGCGAGATCGCCGAGGCTGCGTACCAGCGCTATTTGCAGCGCGGCGGCGCCGACGGACGAGATTTCGACGATTGGCTCGAAGCTGAACGCGAACTGAAAGCGCGGCGGCAGGCGAGCTGAGAATCCAGACGGCTCACGGCTCAGGGCTCACGGCTTGAGGTAGCTCGAGTCCGGAGGCTTGAGCCTTGAGCCGAACCCCGGCGGTTCAGGATTTGCACGCGGCGCCATTTATGGCACGTGCACTCTGGAAGGGCTCGATTGCGTTCGGCCTCGTCAATATTCCGGTCGAACTCCACACCGCTGTACGCGATTCGCGTCCGCGCTTTCGCATGCTCCACGCGGACGACAAGTCCCCGGTTCGCTTCGAGCGTGTCTGTCAGCGCGAAGGTAAACCGGTCGCGTGGGAGGAGCTCGTCAAGGGATTCGAGTACGAAAAAGGTCGCTTCGTTGTGTTGACGAAGGAAGACTTCAAGACTGCGGCGCTGGAAAAAAGCCGTACGGTCGACATCCGCAGTTTCGTCAAACCTGACGAGATCGACGATCGATTTTTCGAGAGCGCCTACTATCTGGTGCCGGCCAAGGGCGGCGAGCGCGCGTATGCGCTGCTGCGGGAAGCGCTCAAGGAAACCGGCCTTGTGGGCATCGCGACCATCGTCTTGCGGAACGCCCAGCACCTCGCGGCGCTCGAAGTCGTCGGTGACGCGCTGGTGTTGACGTTGATGCGCTATGCCGAGGAGCTGGTCGACATCCGCGAGTATCACTTCCCCGCCGCGAAAGACATTCGCAAGCCCGAGCTGCAGATGGCGCGGACGCTCGTCGAGAACCTTGCCGACACGTGGGACCCTTCGCAGTACACCGATGAGTATCGCGAGAACCTGATGAAAATCATCAAGGCGAAGCTCAAAGGCAAAGAGGCGCACCTGGTCGAGCACGCGGAGCCGCGCAACGCGGAGGTCGTCGATCTGATGGAGCGGCTGCGACAATCGCTCGCGGGAGCGGGCGGTGCCGCCGGTGCGAAGAAAAAGACCACGCGCGCGCGGAAACCGGCGGCGCGCGGCCGGAAAAGGGCGCATGCAGCGTAATGATCCACACCTGCATCATCGGCGGCTGGACCGAACCGCGGGGGTCGCGCCCGTTCTTTGGTTCGCTGCTGCTTGGCGTGGCTGACGAGCAGGGTGAGATTCGATATGTCGGACGCGTCGCGTCGGGGTTCACGGACAAGCAGCTTGGCCTGATCTGGAAGCAATTGCGGGCGCTGAAATCGAAGTCAGCGCCGTTTCCCGTTGTCCCCGATACAATCGACCGCGCGCACTGGGTCAAGCCGAAGGTCGCCGTCCAGGTACGGTTCTCCGGCTGGACAAAGGACGGACGTCTTCGTCGTCCGGTGTTCGTGGGACTGGACACCGCTGTGCAGTCTCCCGAGGCGGGCAAGGATGGCAAGCGTGGGCGGGCTCACAAAGAGCGGCGTTCAATCGCTGCTGACGCAACTCGACGAGATTGAGACGGGCCCGGGCGGAGGTGTCATTACCTTCGACAACGGACGTCTCGAGGTCTCGAACCTCCGCAAAGTGTTCTGGCCGAAGTTGAAGCTGACGAAAGGCGACCTCCTTCGTCATTACGTACGGGTTGCGCCGTTCATCCTGCCAGTGCTCGAAGACCGCCCGCTGGTCATGAAGCGCTATCCGAATGGCATCGCCGGCGCACCGTTTTATCAGCATCGCGCGCCCGACAAGGTACCGGCCGACGTCCGGATGGAACGCGTGAATGCGGGTACCGAGATACGGCCACACCTCATCGGCGGAGGGCTCGCGACGCTGCTTTACACCGCGCAGCTTGGCGCCATCTCGCAGGATCCCTGGTTCTCGCGCGTACAGATGCCGCAGATGATCGACCACATCGCCATCGATCTCGATCCGCCCGACGGCCTGCCATACCGGCGTGTGCTCGATGTGGCGCGATGGGTGCGCGACGCGCTCGTCTCGGTGAAGGCGACGGGATTTGCCAAGACGTCGGGCGCCGGCGGCCTGCACGTCTACGTCCCAATGCCGCCGCGGACGACGTTTGAATCGGGCCTGCTGTTCGCACAGCTTGTCGCGACGATGGTCGCGGAGCGGCATCCAAAGGAAGCGACGATTGAACGATCGGTGAAGGCGCGAGGCCGTCGCATTTATGTCGACTACATGCAGAACGCGCTCGGCAAGACACTCGCCAGCGCCTACAGCGCACGCGCGAGCGAGTTTGCGGGCGTCTCGACGCCGCTGACGTGGGACGAGGTGGACGAGGGTGTGTCGCCGCGGGACTTCACGATCGCGAATTTCGATCAGCGCATCACGTCGGCGGGAGATCCGTGGGCCGCGCTGAGAAAGAGCAAGGGCACGAAGCTCAGTCTTCGCGAGCTTCGTGCCGGTTGAAGAGCTTCGTGATTTAGAACGTCACCCGCGCTTCGCCGACAATCTGGCGCTTGAAGATGTCGCCAAAGATGTGCTGTTGCACTTCCTGGTTAGCCAGGTTGTTGATTTTCAGGCTCGTCACCACCTTGCCGCGCGCCCACCGAACCCCGACGCCTGTATTCACGCTCGTGTAAGGCTTCGTGCTACCGGCGTATCGGACGTCGAGCACGTCCTGCCAGTAGGCGGAATCCGTGTGATTGACAGACAGATTTCCGAGAAACCGCTGATAGCTGAAATCAAATCCCGCGTTGAAGCGGTTCTTTGCCGGCCAGTTGATGTCGGCGATGGAGGTGCCGGGTGGAAGGCCCTCGGCCACGGGCATCCATTGGTACGAATAATTCGCAAACACATTCACGTACCGGTTCGCGGCCGCATCGACGCCCAACTCAATCCCTTTGTCCTTGACCGAACCGAAGTTCAGATACGAGAACTGCTGCGGGAGCAGCACTGGCGTGGGGAGATTCGCCAGCAGCGCCAGTGTCGCCGGCGGCAACGGCCAGCCAGGCGGGGGGTTGGTGGCGCCGTAAAAACGAATCGGCGTGAAGTAGATGCCGTCTTCGGTGTTGTTCCAGTACACCGCAGCCGTGACGTTCGCGCGATTGCCAATAACGCCGGCATACCCGACTTCGAACGCGGTCAGCGTTTCCTGCTTCAGGTCCGGATTGCCGACGGCATTGATCGGAAATACGAACCGTGCCAGTACGGGTGACAGCGCGCTCAAATTCACCTCGTTCAGGAGCGTCGTCTGCATGTTGTTGTTGATGAACGACGGTGCTCGGAACGCACGGTTGAACGAGACGCGGAACGTGTTGGCAGCGTTAGGTTTCACCATGAACGTGGTGCGGGGCGAAAACACCGCGTCTGCAATCGACGAGAACTTGTCCAACCGGCCGCCGACCACCCAGCGATAGTGGGTGCTGAGAAATATCTCGTCCTGGATGTAGCCGCCACCTTCATTGCGCGACCCGGTTGGCGTCAGCGATATGTCGAAGCTGTTGTGCCGGTAATTGCCGCCATAACTGAAAACATGGTGCGTTCCGGCCGCCCGCACGTCGCTCGCTTCGAGATCGAACGTCTTCGTATCGAAATCGAGCGGCAGGGGCTGGCCCGTCGTGTCACGCGCGAGTAGGTTCGCCGCGGTGCCGTCCAGCAGGTTTGTGAAGAATGCCACCCGACGGCCACCCTTCTGGTATCTCGTCGTCAGGTACGTCATGTGCGAGCCGTTGTCGATGTCGAACGGACCAACGCCGGTATGAATGATCCCCTCACTACCTGCCACACCGCCGGCAACTGTCACGGTCCCGCCTGCCGTGAGGTCGTAGTCCACGCGGCCGTCGAACTTCGGCTGCGACGTGCCGGTGTTGACATACGCCGGATACGGCGTCCGGAATGCGTTGGCCAGCGTCCCAACGGGGCGAGCGAGCGGATCCTGGGTGAGATAACCGGCGGAAATCTTGTAGGCCCAATGATTGTCGACTGCCTCCGCATGGGCGCCGTTGACGTAGAACAGCGAACCGCTGTCCTGGTCGCGACCCGTCACATTGCGATTGAACGCGCCTGCGCCGATCGTGAACGTGTTCGCGCCCTGTGCCGCGATCTCGCGGGGCGAGCGCGTGATGACGTTGACGACGCCGGACATCGCGTTGGCGCCCCAGACGGCCGACGCCGGCCCGCGAATGACCTCGATCTGCTTGATGTCGCTCGGATTGGCCGGAACGAGATCCCACATCACCATGCCGAAGAAGTCGAGATAAATGCTGCGGCCGTCCACGAGCGCCAGTTGCGAGGTGGAGAGCGTGGACGTCGCTCCGCGCGTTGTCAGGTTGACGTCGCGGGCGGAAACCTGCGTGACGTTGACGCCAGGCACCGCTCTCAGAAGGTCACCGATATTCGTGGCAGGCGAGTTCTGAATCGTTTCCGCGGTAACGACGCTAACGGCCGCTGGCGCGTTGACGAGCTGCTCTTCCGTCTTCGATGCCGTGACGACTACCTGTTCTTCGTAAATCGGCGTCTGGTCGGCATTCTGATCGTTCGGATTGGTCTGCTGCGACTGTTGCGGCGAAGCCGCGCCCTGAGCAAGTGCGGGCGCAGCCAGTGAGAGAATGAAAGCCGCCGCGGCAAGGCGCACGATCATAGGAATCCTCCTCGCGTGTCGTAGTGGATGAGCCGCGCGTATTGTGCAAGTCAGCGCGCGCGAACGCAAGGCGCCTGCATGAAGCTGCATGGTATGATGCACGGCCGTGCGCCCGTAGCTCAGTTGGATAGAGCGCCGGACTTCGAATCCGTAGGCCGCAGGTTCGAGTCCTGCCGGGCGCGCCAGCCTTCGCTTGCTGATGTGACCTTGGCTAGACGACATCGATTTGCGATGCGTGATCCGTTGATTGCGATCAAGAATCACCGAATCGGGATCACAAATCTCCCAATTCCCACGCGCCCTTAGCTCAGCTGGATAGAGCGTCGGCCTCCGGAGCCGAAGGCCACAGGTTCGAATCCTGTAGGGCGCGCCACCACGACGCCGACGTCAGTCAGACCGACAACGCGGTCGTGCCCGATGCGGCCGAAACCACAGGTTGGGCGGCAACAGGGCGCGAAAAGAATTCGTCGATCGCCTCCCCGACAAGATCGGGTCGTTCTTCTATCGCGTCGTGTCCTGTTTCTTTCAGGCGACACAACGTCGCGCCGGGAATCTCACGAGCGAGCCGTTCGATGTTTTCAAGCGGCACCATTTGATCGTCTTCGGCCAGCACAATCAACGTCGGCTTCTGCAGGGTGCGATACCCCCTCTCGAGCTCGTGGAGTTCCTTGTCCCCCGGTTCGATGTCTTTCCCTGTTTCGCGCAGCGCATAGCGTCCGCCGGGTGCGCTCAGCGCCGACGCGTACGTGTCCACCTGGTCGGACGTGATCTTCGAGGCGTCGTGGTAGGCAACCTTCAATCCAAAATACACCGCCCATCTGGCGGGTACCACACGGAGGATGAGAGGCCCAATCACCGGTACTTGGATGACCCTGCCCCAGAACGGAATGGGCTGCTTGTAGGAAATGGGTGAAATGAGCACAAGCCGTGACACCAGGGCCGGCTCTTTGAGCGCGATAACGAGCGAAACGCCGGCGCCCATTGAGAGGCCGACAAGCGTGGCGCCGGTCAGATGGTGGTCGCGCATATATTCGACAACGAGCTCCGCCTGATCGAACAGGCTGTAGTGCCCGTCTTCTGGTTTCGGCGACTGGCCGTAACCTTTGAGATCCAGGAGATGGAGCTCGTTGTTCTTCGACAAGGTCGGAATCAAGTGGCGCCATGAGTACGACGAGGCACCGAAGCCGTGCAGTGCGACGACTGGTGGGCCTGCACCGGCGCGAAACACCTCAGACCACAGCTTGATCGCCATAGACACCTCGCTCAGGAAGATTCATCCGTTGGCACAATGATCGGAACCGTGACTCGTGTTGCAGGGTCGCAAACGCGGGCCGGACCGCAACCCACGCCAGGCCCGGTGCGCGCTGGGCGTGAGCCTTCTCCAGCCAGTCGAGAGCACCCTCGCGATCGCCGGCGGCGATCGCGAGCTGTGCAAAGAGCGTCGGAGACACATACCGACTCTGCGCCAGCGATTCGAGATCGAAGAGAATACGTCGCGCCTGGTCTGGCCGTCCGCCGAGCCCATGGACGTAACCGAGATAGGCGAGGTTTTCCGGGCTGCCTTCGGAGAGACGGACGGCGGTTTCGATTGACGACATCGCCTTGTCCGTTCGTCCGAGTTCCGCGTAGGCCAGGCCGAGAAACGCATGCGCAAGCGGAAACGCATTGTCCAGTTCAAGCGTCCGCTTGAACTCCTCGATTGCCCGTTCATAGCGGCCGTTGTAGTACGCAGTCATACCAATGCTGGTGGCAACCGTGAGTGACAGCGGATCGCGCTCAAGCGCGATCCGTAGCTCCGACTCGGCCTCAGTGAAGCGCTGCAGCGGTACGAGCACGTTCAGTGCTAGCCAGTGGTGGGCAGTTGGATAATCTGACTTCAAGAAGATTGCGCGTCGAAAGAGGTCTTCGGCTTCGGTCCAATCCCACTCGTACACCGCGCACAGGCAACCGAGTGCCGTGAGCAACTCCGGCATCTCGTCGGATAACGACAAGGCAGCGTCGGCCGCCGACCGCACCTTTGACCGAACGTCCTCCGGGGGCAACGCTCCGTAGATGCCGAGCGTGACGTAGGCATCGGCAAGCCCTGCATAGGCCAACGCGTATTGCGGATCAACACTCAGTGCGGCTTCAAAGAACGCCACGCATCTGCGTAACTCGGGCTCGCTGCGCTTGTTCCACAAGTGGCGTCCCTTGAGATACGCCGTGTATGCGTCGAGGGTGTGGCGAGGTGCTGATTTGACCTCGGCGATCGCACCGAGCTGCACGCGAAGCGTGCGGACCACGGCTGTTGCGATCTTGTCCTGCACGGCGAAGACGTCCTCGATCGGCTGTTCAAACCGCTCGGACCAGAGCTGATACCCGGTGGTCGTGTTACTGAGCTGCACGATCACGCGGAGCCGTCCATCCGTCGCACGAACGCTTCCCTCCAGCACCGTTTCCACGTTCAAGACGTCGCCCACACGACGGATGTCTTCGGTCCTGCCCTTGAATTGGAACGCCGACGTGCGAGCCGCGACTCTGAGACCCGAAATGCTCGTCAGCGCGTTGGTAATTTCGTCCGAGATGCCCTCGGCCAGGTATTCGAGATCCTTCTCGCGATTCAGATCGACAAACGGCAGGACCGCGACCGAGGGGACGCGGCCGAGCGGTGCGCCCGAAAGTCCCGACGGCGGCACGGGAATACGTTGTGCCGTGTTCCGCACTTCGTCGAGCGCTTCCAGCACTCCCTGCTCGAGCGCGCCGGCGCTTTCATACCGACGTTCGGGATCTTCGTGGATCGCGCCGTTGACCAGGCGTACAAATGTGGCCGGCAGGTCTGCGCGTCGATCGCGCAGTCGGATCGGCCGGCCGGCCTCTCGAAGGCTGAGAAGTTCATCGACCGTCGTCGCGGGATACGGAAACGAGTTCGTGACGAGATGGTAGAGGAGCACGCCGACGCTATAGATATCTGTCCGGACGCTTGCCGGTTCGAGCCGAAATAATTCGGGCGCGAGATACAACGGCGTCCCGACGAGTTCCTTCCTTCCGGCACGGGTCGCGGCGATCTCACGGCCTGTGCCGAAGTCCATCAGGACGATCCGGCCGCCGTCTTCACGCATGACGTTCTGCGCCTTGATGTCTCGGTGCAGGAGGCCGGCACGGTGTACCGCCGCGAGGGCGCGACAGACGTCCAGGGCAATGAGCGACGTCTCGCGCGCGCTGAACGGACCCTGCCTCGTCAGCGCTTGTTCGAGCGTGATGCCGCGAATCAATTCCATCCAGAGGCCAACGCCGCCGTTTTCGATCGTTGCGCCGTAGACGGTGACGATGTTCGGGTGGCGCAGGCGTGCGAGGAGCCGTCCTTCGCGAGCCATGCGGGACGGATCAAGGTCCGCGGACTCGGGGCTGACGATCTTGAGCGCGACTTCCCGCTCGAGCTGCGGATCCCACGCGCGATACACTTCGCCGAAGCTTCCGGCGCCGAGCCGCTCGAGCAACGCCAGCTGCGCCCAGCTTCCGATTGGTGTCGACGGCGGCGCGGAGGCACCCTCACGCGTCGATTCGACCGGCGCGGCGCCATCGTGATGCGCGCGTGCCAGCTCCCACACCACACGGAGCTGGTCGACCACGTCGCGGTCCTTGGACGTGGCGGCGGCCGCCATGGCCTCCCAGTCGACATCGGTTCCCTCTGCAATCGACCGCGCCAGCGACCGCAGAGGGTCCGGTTTGCCCCCCATCACATTTTTCCCGGGAATAAGGTCGAACGTAGTCTACCGCCGAACAGATCAACGTTTCCGCAGGCGCGATCCAACACTGCCGACCGAAAATCCCCTGTGATACGCTGTCGCGCCCAAAAAGAACACGGTGTCAGATGGACACACTCCTGGTCGACGCGCTGGTTCCCGCCCTCGTCCGGCGTCGCTTCGCGGCACACTCAGGCGCGTTTGAACCCGCGGCGGAACAATTCGATGCTGCGCTGCTGCTCTCGGATCTGACCGGCTTTTCCGCCGTTGCCGAAACGTTCGCACGCCGCGGAACGCGCGGCGCCGAGGACCTGAAGGACGTCCTCAACTTCTTCTTCGGACGACTTGTGGATCTCGTTGACGCGCACGGCGGCGAGGTCCTGACCTTTCCCGGCGACGCGGTACTCGCCCTGTGGCCTGCCAATGGAACTGATGCCGCCGCGGTCGCGTCCGCTGCACAGTGTGCCGCCGCCGCCCGGGAGACGTTCGCAACACTCGACGCGCCACACGGTGCTCGTCTGCATCTTCGATACGGGCTGGGATATGGCCACTTATGGGCTGCGCATGTCGGCGGCGTCGCTGGGCGCTGGCAACTCGTCGTCGCAGGAGACGAGATCACCCATCTGGCGAACGCGATCGCCTCGGTAGGGCCGAACGAAATCACCCTGACTGAATCCATTTCGCGCGTGGGCATCACCGATGCGAAACCGCCGCAACGAATCGCGTTCGAGGCGCCTGCGGCGACCGAGGCGTGTCTGCGCGCGTTTGTTCCCCGGGCGGTACAGGTCCGACTGGATGCCGGACAACGGCATTGGCTCGGCGAATTTCGTCGCGCCACGGTGATGTTCGCAAATCTGGAGGGCATCGATTACGCCGCCCACGACGCGCTCGACCAGCTGCAGCGTGCCGTCACTGACGTCCAGACGGCCGTCTATCGGTACGGTGGCACCGTCAACCAGATTCTGTTAGACGACAAAGGCACGGTCGTTACCATCGGATGGGGCCTTGCGCTGCATGCGCATGGTGACAACGAAGTGCGCGCGGTGCGCGCGGCGTTGGACGTTCAACGGTCATTGAAGGATGCGGGGCTTGGAAGCTCGTTTGGCATCGCGACAGGTGAAGTATTTACTGGCCTTCGAGGCAACGATCGGCGTTGCGAATACGCAATGATTGGCGACACCGTCAACGTCGCGGCGCGTCTCATGCAGCTCGGCCGCGGAGAGATTCTGTGTGACGGCCCCTCCTTCGAAGTGGCCAGTCAACGCATCGTGTTCGACGCATTGGCGCCGGTGCGCGTCAAAGGACGCGACCGTGCCGTGGACGTATTTCGGCCTCGGGAGATGACGGCGCACGGGGTCGAACTCGTCGGACGCCACGAAGAACGGCGGCTGCTCCGCGAACGCCTCGACGCGCTGGTACGGACGCATGTGGGCGGCGTGGTGATTCTCGATGGTGATCCTGGCATCGGCAAGAGCCGGCTGCTCGCCGACCTTATTGAGCGGGCCGTCGGTCGCGGTGTCCGGACGATCGTCGGAGCCGGTGATGCGATCGAACGCTCGACGCCATATCACGTGTGGAGCGCGCTGTTCGACAACCTGCTCGGACTTGATGCGCTGACGGGGCGCGGCGGCGCGGAACGGCGGGTGATGGAGCTGCTGGACCCGGAGCCCGATCTCCAGCGGTTTGCGCCGTTGCTGAACCCCGTGCTCCGGCTGAACTTCCGCGAAAACGAATCGACGACCGCCATGAGTCCGCGCGGCCGTGCGCAACTCACGCAGACGCTGCTGCTCCACCTCTTCCGACAGGCGGTCGATCGTCGCCCGACATTGCTCGCACTGGATGATGCTCACTGGTTCGATTCGGCGTCGTGGGGCCTGGCGGAAGCCATCGAGCGCGAAGTGAGCGAAGTGCTGCTCGTGCTTGCGATGCGTCCGCTGGGGACCGGGAATCAGCCGCCTGACCTCCAGCGCCTCGCGGCCCGCAGGGACGCGACCCTCATCCATCTCGACATGCTGTCGCTCGACGAGACCTACGCGCTCGTGTGCCGACGGCTGCGGGCGCGCAGCTTGAGCGACCCCGTCGTCCAGGTTATCCGGCGTAAGGCCGAAGGGCACCCCTTCTTCACCGAGGAGGTCGCCTACGCGCTCCGCGATCGCGGGCTGATCACGATCACAGACGGTGTGTGTCAATTCGCGCCCACGGTGACCGGCGATGCGTTGCAGCTGCCGGATACGGTGCAGGTTGTCGTCAGCAGCCGTATCGATCAGTTAACGGTCCCCTTGCAACTCACGCTCAAGGTCGCGAGCGTGTTCGGCCAGACATTTGACGCCTCGGCGGTGCAGGCCGTGTATCCGATTCCGATCGAGCTGGATCATCTCCGAGAACACTTCAAGACCCTTGCCGAATACAACCTCCTGAAGGCCGCCCCGGACGCAAGCGACCACTACGCGTTCAAGCACACGATCACGCAGGAGGTCGCCTATAGCCTTCTACCGTTTTCGCTCCGACGCGCGTTGCATTCCGCGGTTGCCGGTTGGTACGAACGTCAGCACCCCGACGATGTCACGGCGCTCTATGGGCTGCTGGCACATCACTGGAGCCGGGCGGAAGCCATGGACAAAGCACTCGACTATCTCGAAAAGGCGGCCGACGACGCGTTACGGCGGCACGCGAACGAAGAGGCGATCCGCTTCTACTCCGAAGCGATAGAGGTGGATGACAAGCGTGGCGAACCGGTCCAAGCCACGCCGTCACGCGCGTCGAAGGGAGACACGGTCTCCGATCGAGATGCGCGGCATATGCGCTGGCACCGGCGGATTGGAGACGCCTGGTGCAACCTGGGTCGATGGGATGAGGGTCGCCACCATTTTGAGCGCGCCCTGTCGTTGAGTGGCCACACGCTGCCGGCGTCCAATCGCGAATGGGCGACGGGACTGCTCAAACAGGTTCTCATCCAATGCCGGCAGCGGATGCTCGGCCGAAGCCGCCGATCTGTCGGGGCGCGCGCCGAGTTGCTGCACGACACCGTCTGCGCCTATGCCCGCGTGGGGACGACGGCGTACCACTACGAGCGAATGATCGAAGTGCTCTACTGCATGGTCTCGGCACTGAATCTGGGCGAGCGGATTGCGCCAACCGCGGAGTGGGCGCTCCTGTGTGCTGACGTCGGCAACATCTGTGGCCTCGCCCCAATGCCTCGCCTGGCCCAGAAGTACCATCGCATCGCCGTTGACACGAGCACGCGCCTGAACGATCCCGTGACCGCGGTCAAGATACCGGCGCGCGCGGCGGTGTATCAACTCACGGCCGGAAACTGGAAGGCATGCGAGGAACTCGAAGCGGCGATGGCCGTATACGACCGAATCGGCGACAGCTACATGTGGGAAGAAGCGGCGGCGATTCGGACACGGGGGGCTCATATCCGCGGGGAATTCGAACTGGCGTCCCAACTTGGTGCAGAGATTCGGCGCCGGGCCGCGCTCAGTCGCTCGACCTCGCACGAGGTCTGGGGTTTCGACGCTGAAGCATGGGGCGTGCTGTATCTGGGCGACCTCCAGCGCGCACTGGAATTAGCGGACGCGGGATTGGAGCTCGTGAACGCCTCCAAACGGACCGACACCATGGCACTTCTGGACCTTGTCGGCGTGCGAGCGCTTGCGCAATTATTCCGCGGAGAGATGGGTCAGGCCGCCGAATCGGCCGAACGCATCAGCAACGTCCTCTCGAGGACACCGAGACCGCGGTATTTCGCGGTGCTGTATTTGAGCGCAGCCATCGAAATCTCACTCGCGCTGTGGGAAGCGGAAGGGCGGTCGGGCCGGAGCGCGCTGTTCGGCGAACGGGTTAAACGGCTCTGCGCGCAACTTGATCGTTACGCGCGTATCAATCCGCCGGCGGCCGCGCGGTCACATTTGTGGCGGGGCTGCGCAGAGTGGCTGCAGGGGCGACATACAGCCGCACGGACGGCGTGGTTGCGGTCCATCTCGGACGCGGAACGGTTTGGGTTGCCGTATGAGGTGGCTCGCGCCCATCACGAGATAGGACGCCGCCATCCACTCGGCGACCCGCTGCGTGAACACCATCTCGCTGAGGCCGCTGCGCGTTTCGAGACGCTGAAGGTGCATCAGTCATCGCGGCCATCGTTGTGATGCGTGCTGATTGGCGTGGCTCTGTGTCCGGCGCTGTGATATAGAGGCGCAACCCAAACTCATCCACGGTATTTGAGTATGACGATCAGCGATTGGCCCGCAGTCGTATTCACAGCTATTTCGGTCGCTGTGTATTTACTGGTTCTCCGTTGGGCCCTCAGCGAACAGCAACACCGCCACCGCTGGCACCACGTTGTCGTGCTCATCCTCGCGACGGTGTTCTGGTGGCTCGGCGAGGCACAAGCGATTCGCATCGGCAAGTATCAATACAACCCGCATTTCTTGATGTTCCCGTTGAGCGGCGTGGTCGGCCAACCTGACGCTCTCTATAAAGCCTTGTCGTGGTACATCGGCTTGATCAGCGGTGCGATCGGCGGGCCGAACCCGGTCCCGTTCGGCGTTGCTAACTGCCCTCCGCCCGGGCAAACCAGTTGGGCGATTCCGGTACCAGTTGTTCTGCTCGAAGCCTCCCTCGTGTTTACGATGCTCCGGCTATCGCAGCGGCACTTCATCACCCCAGAGAACGCCACGCGATGGCAGAGGTGGTTGCTGATCCCCGTGGCGACCGGTGGATTCTGCGCGCTCCTCATGCTCAACACCACCGCGATTCTCGACCCGGTCGTGAGTACGAAGGATTGGTGCAGCGTGACGACGTCGGACCCAGCAGCGCTGAATGGGCTCCGGGGTTTGAACCTCGGCCTGTGGCATTGGTTCACGAATGAGAAGAATCCGGCGTATTGGTTCGGCGTCCCCTTTGGCAATTACGCGGCCTGGTTCGTGGCCACATTCATTTTCACTGCGTTCAATCGGCTCGATGGTCCCGGTAAGAAGGGCGTCATCAGGCCGTGGAAGTACTGGTTCCTGTACGTTCCCGGCCTGGTTATCGCGTTGTTCTTACTGACACTGGTAACGATTCCACTCTATTTCGGCGTCGGCATCTTCATCGTCAAGGGCAAGGACTTTCTCCACCTCTCGGTCGACGACCAGACGTGGCAATTCATCGCGATAGGTCTGATCGTCGCACTCGGGTTCCTTTGTGTTGCGCTCGGCCGCAAGTTGTATACGCCGAACTTCATGTGGGTTCTGTGGCTGCCGCAGTTCTCGATGCTTGTGTTCTGTCTGCTCGCGTTTGTCGTCAAACTGGACTTCCCGCTCCTCTTCCTCGTCTGGTCCGCGGCAACGGGCGTGGCGGTGGCCGTGGCATGGTGGGCACGCGGCCTCGCGAATCCGAATCCGGCTCTCGGGCCCGGGGTCGCGCGAACGTGAGTCATATGGTCGATTGGCCTGGCTTGTTCACCGTCGCCGCGTTCGTCGTGTACATCGCGGTCTTCCGCTGGGCGCTGACCCAAAAGAGCAAGCTGCACAAGTGGCATCACTGCGTCGTGTTGATCCTCGCCACTCTGTTCTGGTGGCTTGGCGAGGCGCTGGCCATTCGCTTTGGGAAGTATCAATACGACGCACGTTTCATGATGTTCCCGTTCAGCGGTGATCCCCAACATCCGGACTTGCTCCAACACTATCTGGGCTCGTATATCGGGCTTCTCGCGAGGGCGCTTCCGGGCAAGCCACCGACACTGAGTTCCGTTGTCACAGGTTGCCAGTCGCTGGGGCAGACCCGCTGGGAAGTCGCGGTGCCGGTCGTCTTGCTCGAGTCCGCGCTCGTCTTTACGATGCTCAATCTCGCATATCAGCGCTTCGTCGAGCCGAAGAATGCGACATGGCAGCAAAAGTACATCTATCTGCCGGCTATCACGGGCGCATTTTGCGCGCTGCTCATGGTCAACCTGACCTTCGTGCTCGACCCGGTCGTGAGCACGAAGGAGTGGTGCGGCGCCGGAAAGGATCCTGCGGCGTTGGACAGCCTCCGTGGTCTGAACATCGGACTCTGGCACTGGTTCACCAACGAGAACAACCCTGGCTACTGGTTCGACGTGCCGTTGGGGAACTACGTCGCGTGGTTCGCCGCTACGCTCGTGTTCACCGCTTTTTATCGGGTCGATCGCCCTGGGCCACAGCGCCTCATCAAATGGTTCGAAGCGAACTACTGGTTCCGTTATGTGCCGGGGATGATTCTTTTGCTGTTTCTGGCGACCATCGCGGGGACAACTCTCTACTTTTACCTCGGCGCGTTCGTCGGGCGGGGAAATCAGTTTCTCGAGTCTTTCCACATTCGCGTTGACCAGCGGACGTGGCAGTTCTTTGCAATGGGCGTGGTCCTCGCGCTCGCCGGAATCTTCGTCGCGCTCCGCGGACGACATTACCGCCATCGCAAATTCACTGCGTTGTTCTGGCTTCCTCAGTTCACGATTTTTGGTTTCTGTTTCGCCGCCATCCTCTTCAACAGTGAGCTTCTAGTGATCGTCCTCTTGGGTGCGACCGTCGGCGTCGCGATGGTGGTGCAGAGATGGGAGCGCCAGTTCGCGGACGCGGCAACGGTACCGCCGCCCACGGCCCCCCCACCAGGCGGAGCAGCAACGGGACGGGCGCCCACGGGACCAGCGGGCGGACCAGCCACAGATCTTGGAGCGTGAGCTTCCTCGCATGGCTTTGAACGCCCTCCATCAGACGCGCGAGGCATTCGTCACACTCGACCGCGTCATCCGCCTCCATTTCATCTTCTTCACAGCCGTCTGGCCGCTAATGGGCGCGACCAGCGTTCGACGCGACGCGAGCGCGTATCAATTAGCCGCCCTCGTGGCCGTGGCAATTTGTTTTCACAGCTTCACGTACCTCGTCAACGACGTGATCGATTTGCCGATCGATCGCGGCGATCCGCGGCGTCAGCACGATCCCATCGTGCGCGGTACGCTCCGCCCATCGGTTGCACTGCTGATTGCCGCTGGGCTGCCGCTCGTCGCGGCCGGGATCACCTTCTCGCTCGGCGGAGGATGGCAACCGCACCTCACGCTGGCGATCGGGTTTGCGTCCATCACCGCGTACAACCTCTGGGGCAAGCACTGTGTGTTTCCGCCTCTCACCGATGTGATTCAGGGTGTCGCCTGGGGCAGTCTCGCGATCTATGCGGCGCAGGCCCTCGGGGCGGAGCCGAATGTCCTCACGTGGCTGGTCGCGGCGTACGTGGGGATGTTTACGCTGTTGTTCAATGGCATTCACGGTCCGCTGCGCGACCTCGCTGCTGATTTCAACGGTGGAGGCCGGACGACCGCTATTCTGCTCGGAGCACGCCCAGCGACGCCGTTCGGGCCGGCCGTCGTTCCTCTCCCGGTTACGGTGTATGCCTGGCTCACGCTGGTGGGCACGATTGCGATCAGCATCGTCATCATGCTTCGCAACGATTTCAACTACGCCCCGGAATCGTGGACTGGGGTCACCATCGCTGTCACGCTGATCAACGGCTGCATCATCCGCCTGCAGCCGAAAGTTGCGAGACCCTACGGCGCAGGATGGGATGTTGCGTATCGGCTGCAGCTGTTTCTGCTCATGATGGCATTGCCATTGACGTTCGCGGCATACGCAAGCAGGCAGACGTGGATCACATTTGCCGCGCTGACTGCGTTGTCATTGCCGTTCTTCGGATGGACCGCTGCGATCGTGCGCTGGTCACTTGCCGTCGTCCGCACACCCATCGCTCCGTTATTCCGCCCGAAACGGGCGGCCGAGCGTATCACCTAGGCGCGAACCGAGTGCTTCACGATCCTGCCCACGACGTGCCCGCTACCTCGATGCTCGTGCTGGTCGACGCCGACGACCATGAGATCGGCGTCGTCGACAAAATGATCGCGCACCGGGATGGGACGCTGCATCGTGCGTTCTCGGTCTTCGTCTTCGATCGCTTCGGACGCCTACTGCTGCAGCGTCGCGCGCTGGACAAATATCACTCGGGCGGATTGTGGTCGAACACATGTTGCAGCCATCCGCGCCCCGGCGAACGTCCCATCGATGCGGCGCATCGCAGACTCGAAGAAGAAATGGGGTTTGACTGCGATCTGATCGGGGGATTCGCGTTCACGTATCAGAGCGATGTTGGTAACGGCCTCGTCGAGCACGAGTTCGATCACGTCTTCGTCGGTCAATTCGACGGAGACCCGAGCCCTGACATGTCGGAGGTGCACGGCTGGACATGGAGAGCGTTTGATGAGGTGCGGTCCGACGTGAATGCGAGACCATCCCTCTACACCGTGTGGTTCAAGGTGGCACTCGAACGGCTCCGCAATGCGTCACTCAGTGCGCTGCCGCCAGAGGCGCGAGGCTCGTTTGCGATGCTGATGTCGGCGACCGATGCGACCAACGTTTAGCCTCCTGAACCTGATCGTGATGGCGACGCTGCATGTGGTGGCGGTCGTAACCGTTGCCATGTCCGTGATCGACGCACCGCCATGGCAGGATCTCGCGCTCGGCGGCACGTGGTACTGGCTGTCGGGACTGTCCATCACCGGCGGCTACCATCGGCTCTTTGCCCATCGCAGCTACCGCTGCTCGCGGTTGGTGACGGCCTTCTATCTTCTGTTCGGCGGCGCAGCAGCTCAGAATTCAGCACTCAACTGGACGTCCGACCATCGCCGGCACCACGCACACAGCGATGCCGAGGGTGATCCGTATGACGCCAGGCGCGGGTTGTGGTGGTCGCATATGGGCTGGGTACTGCAGGAGGATCTCCCGCGTGACTTCTCGAACGCGCGCGATCTCGTGGCGGATCCTCTCGTCAGATGGCAGCACCGGCATTACTGGGCGATCGCGATTGTCGTCGGTGGGGGGATCCCGGCGCTGATTGCCATCTCGTGGGGCGACCCGGTGGGCGGACTGCTCTGGGCTGGATGCGTGCGACTGGTCGCACAGTACCATTCCACCTTCGCGATCAATTCCATCGCTCATCGCTTCGGCGATCGCCCGTACTGCACGTCGACGTCGGCGCGCGACAACGTGCTGGTGGCGCTGCTGACGATGGGAGAGGGCTATCACAATTTCCACCACCGGTTTCCGTCGGATTACCGAAACGGCGTCCGGTGGCGCGACTACGACCCGACGAAATGGCTCGTCAGCCTGCTCGCCGCAGTAGGCCTTGCATCACACCTCAAACGAACCTCGCCTGAATCGATTGCGCACGCACGCGCGCAACTCACCGAGCCGTTCTGAGATGAGTGATACCTTCTCGTCCACCGCGGTGAACGTTCCCGTCGCCGCTCGGGGCGCGAGAGCGTCGCTCGAGCGGATTCTTGCCCGCGCCGACGTGCAGATCGACGGCGGGCGGCCGTGGGACATCCGGGTGCATGACGAGCGATTTTTCCGCCGCGTTCTCGGGGACGCTGACCTCGGGTTCGGCGAATCGTACATGGATGGCGACTGGAGTTGCGATCAACTCGACGAAACGGCGGCGCGTCTGTTTGCCACCCACGCGGATCACGCGGTCGTCCGTCCCATCGACGTCCTGAACGCGCTGATCGCACGCGCGATCACCCGGCAGACGCGAACTGGCGTGCGGCGTCATGTTGCGCCGCACTATGACCTGGGCAACGACCTTTTCGAGGCGATGCTGGACACTCGCTATATGGCCTATACGTGCGCGTACTGGCGCACGGGTGCGGCAACGCTCGAGGACGCGCAGGAAGCCAAACTCGATTTGATCTGCCGGAAACTCACGCTCGAGCGCGGCATGCATGTCCTCGACATCGGCTGCGGGTGGGGCGGACTCGCGAAGTTTGCCGCCGAACGGTACGGAGTGTCGGTGACCGGGGTCACGCTATCGCGCGAACAGGCGACGCTGGGGTCGGCACGCAGCACCGGGTTGCCGGTCGAGCTGCGCGTGAGCGATTACCGCGATGTGACCGGTTGCTTCGATCGTGTCGTGTCAATCGGATGTCTCGAACACGTGGGCCATCGCAATCACCGCACATTCTTCGAGACCATTCGCGCGCGGCTTCACCATGGCGGCTACGCGCTGGTGCATGCGATTGGCGTCTGCCGGACGGAGCATCGCGGCGGCCGATTCCTCGACAAGTACGTGTTTCCTCGCGTGAATCTCCCGTCGATAACGCAGATTGGCCGAGCCATCGACGGTCTGTTTATTCTCGATGACGTGCACAACATCGGAACCGATTACGACCGCACGCTAATGGAGTGGAACACGCGCTTCCAGCATGCGTGGCCATCGCTCCAGCCGCGTTACGGCTCGCTGCTCGACGGTCGCTTCAAGCGCATGTTTGAGTTCTATCTCCTCGTATCCGCAGGATTCGTCCGTTCGCGGCGCGCACAGGTGTGGCAGATGGTGTTGACGCCCCCTGGCACGCGGCAACCGCCGTGCCGACAGAGCTGACGCCCCCGGCGGCGCGAAGACGGTTACACTCATCCCAACAGCCTCGCCGTGTTTGGGTTCCACGGTCCGGAATGGCTGCTGCACCAGCGCCGCGCGCTCGATAAAGGGAAGAAATGGAGACCTATAAAGTCGACGTCGGCAAGGGATTGGTCGAACTGTGTGTGGCGATCGCGCTCGTCCTGTTCGGCACGGCGGCCTCGGCGCAAGGCACATTCGGGCGCCTTGCCGGAACGGTGTTCGATGCAGGCGGCGGCGTGCTGCCCGGCGTCGTCGTCACGTTGACCAGCGAGCAGACCGGCCAGGTACAGACAATCGTGACCGGCGACAGTGGCGCGTTCCTGTTCGCGCAGGTGCAGCCGGGACTCTACACGGTCGGGATGACGCTCGCCGGCTTCCGTGCGGTGCATTTCGAGAATATCGCCATCGATGTCGGTGTCGAGCGCTCGCTGACCGCGCGCCTCGAAGTTGGAGAGGTGCAAGAAACCGTGTCGGTGAGCGGTGGAAGTCCGCTGGTGCAGACCACGACCCCGGAGGTGACGCAGACCGTCGTGGAACGCCAGATTCAGCAGCTTCCGTTGCTCAATCGCGATCCGCTCGCCTTGATTCAGCTGCAGGCCGGCGTCCCCGGCATCGCCACCCGCCGGGAAACCGCCATCAACGGCGGGCGCCCGACGTGGACGCAGGTGACGCAGGACGGCATCAACATCCAGGACAATTTCATTCGCACCAACGCGCTCAACTTCAGCCCCAATCGTCCAACCTCCGAAACGGTCAGCGAATTCACGATCACGACTGCGGTGCCTGGCGTCGATGCTGCGGGCGGCGCAACGACCGTGCGCATGATCACGCCGGCGGGCACGAACAAATTCCGCGGCGACCTGTTCGGCTTCAACAACAGCAGTTCCCGATCGACGAACTCGTTTTTCAACAAGCGCGAAGGGCTGCCGAAACCCAAGTCGACCCGGAACCAGTTCGGAGGCGCGCTCGGCGGACCGATTGTGCGCAACCGCTTGTTCTTCTTCGGCTACTACGAAGGCTCACGTCAAGGCGACCAGGTCACGCAGGACAACACGGTTCCCGCGCACGACGACTTCCTCCAGGGCGTCTTCCGCTACGTCGGCGCCGCCGATAGACAGATTCACGCGGTCAATGTGCTGCAGGCCGCTGGATTGAGACTCGATCCCGTTGTCGCCCGCGACATTCTCGCGCGGGTGCCCTCGGCCTCGAGCGTCAATAACTTCGAAGTCGGCAACTCGACCGCCGATCGTGTCCTGAATACGGCCGGCTATGCGTTCCTTCAGGATTCACACAACCGTCGCAACCAGTTGGGGACGCGCGTCGACTTCGAGGTCAACCCGCGACACCACCTCGAGGCGGACTATGCCTGGTTCCACGAGATCGACGACCGAAGCGACATCGACGGCGTGCACGACCGGCCCGTCGTCTTCACCGATGCCAACGTGCATCGCTATGTCGGCGCCTGGCGATGGGCAACGGGCACGGTGACCAACGAAGTGCGCGGCGGAGGCAACCTCGCGCCGTTGCGATTCGAGACGAACGAAACATTCGGTAGTGCGCTGTTCAGCGTCCCCTTCGTGACCGATCCCGTCGAATCGTTCCAGCCGCAGGGACGCACCACGCGGACGTTCCAGTACAGTGACAGCGGGTCGTGGCAGCGCGGCCGCCACGAACTGCAGTTCGGCGGCGGCCTGCAACAGGTCCACGTGAACACGTATGGGTATGGCGCGCGGTTCCCAATCGTCGACTTCGGTTTCAGCCCCGGGGCTCCCGCGTCAGTGCAGTTGTCAGCGGCCCAGTTGCCCGGCGGCGTCAGCGCCGCCGATCTGGCGGCCGCCAACGGGCTCCTGTCTTTTCTGTCCGGAACGATCACCGACGTCACCCAGACATTCGAGGTGCGCGACCGGACGTCCGGGTTCCTCTCCGGAACACCGAACATTCGGAATTACCGGCTGAACAACGCAACCGCATTTCTGCAGGACAACTGGCGCTGGAAGCCGAACCTGACGGTGCGCGCCGGCCTGAAGTGGGAGTACTACACGCCGCTGCGCGAGCGTGACGATCTCGGACTGCAGCCAGCCCTGAACGGCCGCTCCGTGCGGGATGCGCTCCTCAATCCGAACGGCACGGTGACGTTCGTCAACGGCGGCTTCTACCACAAGGACCTCGATAATTTCGGTCCGAGCGTCGGCTTCGCGTGGGATCCCTTCAAGGACGGACGCACCTCCATCCGCGGTGGCTACTCGCTGACGTTCGTCAACGAGGAGGCGATGACGGTGACCGACAACGCCTCCGGGGCCAACGCGGGACTGTCGGCAGATGCGACGCTCACGAATCTCTACACCACGGTCGCCGCCGGCGTTCCCCGGGTGCCGACGCCCGCCTTCCAGAGCGTGCGGAGCTACGCCGACCAGCTCGATATCGATCCTGGCGCCGCGGTGTTCGCGATCGATCCGAACATCAAACAGCCGCGCGTGCACCAGGTCAGCGTCGGCGTAACGCGCGAACTGCCGGGACGATTTGCGGCAGAGGCGCGATACGTCGGGACATTCGGCCGCGGATTGTGGCGCGGCGTCGATCTCAATCAGATGAACCCGCACGGCGCGTTTCAGGATGACTTCCTTCGCGCGCGCAGCAACGGCTTCCTCGCACTGCAGACGGCCGGCGTCTTTAATCCCGCCTACAACCCCGCGCTTGCGGGCAGCCAGCCGCTGACGATCATTCCCGCCCTGGGCGGCGGTTTCCTGACCAGTGCCGCAGTCCGAAGCCTGATCCAGACGGGCCAGGTCGCCGCGCTCGCAGACCTGTACGAAACAGCCGCCGGCCCGGACATCGGTGCGGACGCGCGCGCGATGTTTCTCAGAAACCCCGGCATCTACGTCGCGGATCTGATCGAGAACGCCGGTTTCAGCAATTACAACGCGCTGCAGCTCGAGCTTCGCCGGCAGCTGCAGGCCGGCGTGCTGGGACAAATCAACTACACGTTCTCGAAAACCAGAACGAATTCACTCGGGACGACGCAGGAACGGTTCGAGCCGTTTTTGGACAACGCACGTCCACAGCTCGATGAAGGGCGTTCAGAGTTCCACATCTCGCACGTGATGAACGCCAATGTCGTCGTCGATCTTCCGTTTGGGCGCGATCAGCGGTGGCTCAATCGAGGCGGCATCCTGGACTGGGTACTCGGCGGATGGCAAACGGGCTCCGTCGTGCACTGGCAAAGCGGGTCGCCGATCTCCATTCTCGCGAAACGCGGCACGTTCAACCGAACGACGCGCTCGTTCCACCAGACGGCGCGCACGACCCTGAGCGCCAATGAGCTGCAGAAGCTACTCGGCGTGCGTGACGTCAACGGCATCGTCTACTGGATTGATCCGAAGGTGATCGATCCGAATACGGGCCGCGCCGTTGGTCCCGACACGCTGACCAATTCGCCGGGCTTCCCCGGTCAGGTGTTCTTCAATCCGATGGCCGGTGAGGTCGGAAATCTCGGGATTCTGGCGTTCGATGGGCCGTCACAGTTTGTCACCGACCTGTCGATCAGCAAACGCGTGCGCGTCTGGAAACAGGCCGGCCTGCGGCTGCGCGCCGACATCTTCAATCTGTTCAACACGGTGAACTTCTGGGTCGGTGACGGCGACATCAACAGCACGACGTTCGGCCGGATCGTCGACACGACGACCGATCCCCGCCTGATCCAGCTTCAGGTCAAAGTAGATTTCTAATGAGAAATCCCAAAACCCAAATCCCAAAACCCAAATCCAAACACGAACGAGCCGCAGAGGCACAGAGACTCAGAGAAAATTGACTCTCTGTGTCTCTGAGCCTCTGTGGCCCGTGTCTGAAACTTGGAATTTGGGATCTCGAATTACTTCGTCCCTTTGACAACGGTATCGGCGGCGCAGGAGAAATTCGCCGCGTCGTCAGTGCTCCCGGAGCCGTTCCACTTCGCCACCTTCGGGAATGGGCACAGCGGACGCGTGCGATCGACCTTCCCGTCAGTGAGGTGTGACGCGACGATGCGATCCGGCGACTTGCCGGTGGTCACCCAGGCATCGAGCGCGGCGGCTTTGTCCCAGGTGTCAGTTCCCGGTCCGCCCTGACAGTGATACATACCCGGAATCATGAACAGCTTGACCGACTTCCCGTCCGCCTGCTTACCGACCTTCTCGAGCACCATCTCGTGATAGCGGACGGCGTTGTTGGAGGTGACCTGCGGGTCCGCGAATCCCTGATACATCAGCAGCTTCCCTCCGCGATCGAAGAACGCCTTGATGTTCGGGTTGTCCGACTTGAGAATGCCGTCGGGATCGGCTTTCTGCGCCTTCTCCACATCCGTTGACGCGTTGAACTGCGCCAGCTCCCAGTTGGGATCCTTCATGGCGATGTACTTCATCGCTTCGATCGCATTGCCGTACCCGGTCGGGCTGTACAACGTTCCCCACTGCAGCTCGGTGCCCGGCATCAACCCGCCGGTCAGGACCCTACCCGTCTTCGGATCCTTTGCGGCGGCGTAAATCATCTTTGCCGTCTGCACCTGTGGCGCGGTGAGGCACGACACCGTGTCTTCTCCCGCCTTGCACTGCAGCACTTTCGGATCGAAGCGGCACGCAAGGGGATTCTCGAGGACTCCGTCTTTCACGCTGTCGAGGCCGTCGCAGGCCTGCAGTACCGCGTCGTGAATGGC
>DASTZI010000469.1:0-9704 GCA_035764385.1 Vicinamibacterales bacterium | reverse complement strand
GATCTACCAGACGCTTGCCGCGAGCGCGGGTGCCGCGCGCAGTCGCGACAACGGTACCCCAGCCCTAGCGCAGGATCAGCGCCGCTAAGACGAGCAGTACCGCAACCGCTCCAAGGCCCGCGAGCAGCACCGCTCGCCGCTTTGCGCGCTCGCGCTGCGGCACGAACCGTTCGATGGTGCCGAACCCATCCGATCGAGCAGCCTGGGGCGCCGCGATGTCCGGCTGCTGCTCGACCGCTCCGCTCATGAATCCGGATGTCAGCAGGACCGCGACCGGGCGGGCCAGTGCTCGCGTCGACGCGCTGATGAGGGTGCGCATCGAATAGTCGTAAAAGAAGCGCGCGCGCTCAACGAATCGTTCGCGCTCGCTGCCCTGAGCATGCAGTGCGGCGAAATAGAAGACGTCGCTCTTTCGCACGTCCTGCGCCGCCCACGTTTCCGTCTTGAATTCGAGTTTCTCGGGTTTGTCGAGGTATGGGTACTCGTGTTCGGCCATCCATCGCGCATAGTGGAGAAGACTCGCGCGCCCATAGGCGTACATCGCGTCCAGTTCTCCACGCTCGGCCTTGTAGTGGAGGTACTTGCCGAGCGACTGCAGGAACATGGTGTAGAACCACCGCTGCTCGGGTACATCGAGGCGGCGCTCCGTGATGTCCTCCTCCGGATGGATGACGCGGCGAATCAACCGCTCGGCGTGCGCGATGAACCGGGGTTCACCGGTGAGCCGGTGAGCATCCAGCAGCGCGCTGACGGAGTTCGCGGCGGCGCGGCCGGGTCCATAGTAGTCGGTGGCCGACAGCGTGGCGCGCCCGGTCTCGCCGCGGTCGAACCAGCGGAACGGCGTCCGTCGTCCATCTTCCATGTCGATGACGAACTGTCCAAGCGCCACTGCCGTGTCGCGGGCCATTTCGTCGCCGGTCATGAAGTAATGGTGCATCAGCCCGGTCGTGTAGTTGTGATCGGCCGACGGTCCGCCGCCGTGCGTACGACCGAGCGCAATCCGCGGGTACGAGCGGTGATGCGACGTATCGGCATCTCCGTAGTGAAAGGTGTGCCAGAAGAGCCCGTGGTTGTAGGCGGACTTGTCTCTGTCGGTGTGGTAGACGTCGATGTCGATGACGTGCGTCGCGAGTTCGACCATCAGGCGCCGCCATCGCGCGTCGCCGGTGCGCAGGAATTGGTACGCGAATCCGGCGATCGGGTCGTACTGATTGTTGTAATGCGACACGAGCACGCCTGGTCCGGTATGACGGACCGCTTCGTGATCGCCGTAGATATCCCCGAAGTGCCGCCAGCCATACTCGTCGGCGACCTCTCGCTTTTGCTCGAAGCGATGCGGGCCATCGACGGCGGCGCCGATGAGCGACGCGTGCCGATCCTCGAGCGGCGTGAGAAACGGAACCGCTCCGGTCGAAAACGCCCATGTCGGATCGACGGATGCGACAACCGGCGTGCGGCACCATTCGAGCGGTTCATCGGTGATCGCATCGCGGCCGAACAGGACGAACATCTCGTGTGTCTTCTGCTCACCGCCCTGGATTTCGAATACGTCGGCGTGCTGCTGGGGGAACAGGCCGACGCTGATCGACTGCTCGTCCACAGCGATCGCTTTTGGAAAGTTCTCCCAGAAATAGGGGAGACAGATCCCGACTGCACCGCCTTCGGCGGAGACAATCGGCGTCGCCCTCAACCCGTTGGTCACGGCGGACCCGTTCGTGAGGCGATAACCACGGAACGTGAGAGGTACGCGCCGATCGCGATTGATATGTGCCGTGCTCTTCCAGTTGTCGCCGCCGCTGGAGTCCTGGTAGATTTCGAACGGCGTCTCAATGGGCTGCCATCCGGCGCCGCGTTCCGGCGAGCACCGCAAACGAAGCTTTTCACGCGCGTGTGGCAGCGCGAGCGACAGCGTCACGTCCTTGACGAACACGGATCCGGCGTCGCCGAGATCCCAGAATCCCCCTTTGTGGGCGGCTCGACGCGGGTTGGTCACAGTTACGCGAATGCGACTCGCGTTCTGGCCGGCATAGAAATCGATCCAGCCCTCGACAACGAGGAATTCGGTGCCGGTCCGCTGCGCGTCACCTTTGAAGTGAACTGACGCCCTCAGCGGTCCACGCTCGACCACTTCGACCATCCGTATCCGCGTCTCGCACTCACGGCCATCGCCGTCGATGACACTCAGGCGACAGGGGGATGCGTCAAACAGCGCCTGCTGCGAAGTGACGCTCTCGAACGGAAAGTCCCTGCCTGAACGCAGGCGGAATGTCGCCGTGCCGGTCTCGACGATCACGGTGTCCCCGACCTCTGAGACGGTCACACGGGGCGCCGTGACGGCAACGGCATCGTCGGCGGTGGGTTCGAGAAACAGCTGCGCGCCGTCGGACCGAATGTCGATCTGCGCATCGACGAGCAGCCAGCGTACCGACCCGTCGGCCCAACGATCCAATACTCGCGTCTGCACGGCCCGGCGCGTGTTGTCGCTGTCGACGAGCGTCCATCCTTCACTCTCGGTCGCGCTGCCTCTAGGGACCGGGACGCCGAAGGTCACTGGCACGCCTCGCCGCGGCTGCAGCCGGCCCGAGCCGTCGGCTTTCGCCAGCACGGGAATACGCGTCATGATGGATTTGGGATGGTGAGTCGGCGGTGGACCAACGCGGACAGAGTATCGTAATACATCCCTCGAGCCATTAATGCGTGAAGCGGTCAAACGCGTGGTGCGTGTGCTGGCGTTCCTGGCGATGGTGCCGCAGCTGATCTCGTTCGCCGTTCGTGCGCGGATCATCGGCCGAGATCGCGCGCTCGAAGGTTCGACTCAGGCCCTTGGCTTAGTGCCCGGACTCGTCGGTCAGTACCTGCGCCGCGCGTTCCTTGCGCATGCGATCGCGTCGTGTCACGAGACCGCGGCGATTTCATTCGGCACCATCTTTTCGCAGACGGGTGCCCGCATCGACGCGCACGTCTATGTGGGCGCGCATTGTTTTCTGGGCCTCGTGCACATCGAGCGCGACGTACTGATCGGGTCCGCCGTGCATGTCACGAGCGGCCGCCACACCCACGGCACTGCCGAGACGTCGACGCCGATTCGCGAGCAGGAGGGCGAGCGGACCCTCGTCCGCATCGGTGAAGGCGCTTGGATCGGCAGCGCAGCCGTCGTCATGGCCGACGTCGGCCGGCATTCCGTGGTAGGCGCGGGTTCCGTCGTCACCAAGCCTATTCCCGACGGCGTCGTCGCCGCCGGTGTCCCCGCGCGCGTCATCCGTCAGCGTTCCGCCGTCGAACTATCGGCAGCGCGTCTGGTCGAGTGAGAGTTCTGTTTCTCACCCATAGGCTGCCGTACGCTCCGAACCGCGGAGATCGTGTTCGCGCGTACCATCTTTTGCGCGTCCTCTCCAGCCAGGCCGAAGTCGATCTGTTGTCGTTCACGCACGATGACGACGAGGCATCGCATGCGCGAGATCTGCTGCCGCTGACAGCGTCAATCACCGTCATCCCTGTTCCACGATTTCGCAACATGCTGCGAAGCGCTGCGTTCCTACCGTCATCGCGGCCCTTGACGCACACGATGCTCGACGCGCCGGAGCTGGCAGGTGCGGTGACGGCGCTTGCGCGCCGATCGCCGGACGTCGTGCTCGCGTACTGCTCCGGAATGGCGCGCTGCGCCTTCGCGCCCGCGCTGCGAGATCGTCCGCTGGTACTCGACATGGTCGACGTGGACTCGGCGAAGTGGGCATCGATGGCCGAGACGCATGCGCCGCCACGCTCATGGGTGTATGCGCGCGAAGCACGCGTGCTGCGGGCGTTCGAGGCCGTCGCGGCCGCGCACGCGTCAACGACGATGGTCGTCACGGACAAGGAGCGTCAAACGATGACCGCGATCGCGCCTGGTGCGCGCGTCGAGGTTGTTCCCAATGGCGTTGATGCCGCGCGGCTGCGTCCACCGTCGGGACCCACGGGGGAACCGCTTGTCGTTTTCTGCGGTGTGATGAACTACGCGCCCAACGAGGAGGCGGCGATCTGGTTTGCCCGCGAGGTCTGGCCGCTCGTCATCGCGAGCCGTCCTGACGCGCGGTTCCACATCATCGGTTCGAATCCCACGCCGGACGTCCAAGCGCTTGCCGCCTCGAACCCGAGCATCGCTGTCGTCGGCGCGGTACCCGAAGTCGAGCCACATTTGTGGAGAGCGGCCGTATCAGTGGCGCCGTTGCGGACCGCTCGCGGAATCCAGAACAAGGTACTCGAGGCGGTTGCGGCGGGTCTGCCGACCATCGTGACGCCAATCGTGTCTGAAGGGTTGCCGCCCGTCGTGCTCTCGGCTTGCCGTGTGGCGGGAACGCCGCAGGCCTTTGCCGATGCCGTGCTCATGTACCTCGAATCGACTCCGGAGCAGCGGCGAGCATTGGCTTTAGCCGTGGATTTCAGCCCGCTGTCCTGGGACCGGACGCTCGCGCCTGTTTACGAGATCCTGGCAAAGGCGGCGTCATCCACATGATGAGTCGGATAGACAGGCGGCGTCGTTTGAGCGACAGTTGCGTAATTTCGATTTCGCGATCGGGGCTGGCGCACCGGTGCAATTCCGCCGATTACTTGTTTGTCTGCAATGTCCAGTATGGGAACAGACTTTGCCGCTGACTGGACGCTCGCCATCCTCCAATATCAGAACAACAGGACCTTTACGGTATGAAGCTGCGCACATTTTCCACACCGCGGGACTCGATGAACCGTCGAGGATTTCTCGCGAAGGTCGCGGGACTCGCGACGATGGCGTCGATCTACGCCGAAGCGCAAGGGGTACAGACGCCGGGGAACCTTCGGGCGCGCGTTCCAGACCCAGGCCAGATACCAGGCCAGACACCCACGGCGCCTACGTCAAACGCTGCGTTGCTCAAGCCTTCGGATTTCAGGTATCTCGGCGCGATGCGCGTGCCAGAGGAGATCAGTGCGTTCTCATACGGTGGGATGACCGCACGAACCGTCAACGGCCGCCTTCAGTTTTTCATGGTCGGCGAGAACTCGCCGAACGCGACGGCGAACTGGGGCAGCTTCGAACCGGTGTGGGAGTTCGCTGACACACAGAGCTATAACGAAGACTACACGCAGGCGCCGCGCGCGACCGTCCTCACCAAGTGGGGCGACATCTATCAGGGTCGCAGGAAGTCGTTCGACAGCTCCGGCAAGGCGATCTCGCTTCAGTACCTGTTGACGCGTGGCTTGCTCTGGAAGAACAACCGGCTGTATTGGAATTTCTACGACACGTACAACGTGACGAGCCGCCCCGATTGGCACATCGGCATGACGGACTTGAAGAGCGGACCTGGGAGCATGGTGGCCTATGGGCCGTGGCGCGCAAACGTTGGCGTCAAGCACGGTTCATATTGGATCGTCGATATGCCCGACGGGACGATGGGCATTGGATCCGGATTCACTAGTGGAAACATTGCATCCTCGTGGGGACCAGAGCTGTGGAGCGGCAGTCCGTTTCCCAGTGACAACACGCCGTCAGGGTACGGTGCGCCCGATCTGAATTTTTCCAAGCACTATGTGGGGTACGAGTTCGCGGGTAACGACCTGGCATCGGACGGTTCGCTCCTTCCGGGGCGCACGCTCAAAAGCCTGCAGCGTGAGGGGACGTACGTGTGGCACCAGCAAGGCACGGTCGTCGACGTGGATCCGCAGAAGAATGGCGGCATCGGCTCGTTCACCGACATTGATTACGTGCACAGCTGCGCCTATATCAATCTGCCTGACAAACAAGGGCTGCTGTTTGCCGGAAGCCTTGGCACCGGTCACGTGTGGTACGGCAACACGACGAACTGCGGCCATGGTTTCGGAAATCCGTGCGGCGGCGGCCAGGGACCGAATGCGTCGGCGTTCAAATCGCAGTTCTGGATCTACGACCCCGCGCAGTGCGCGCGCGTCGTGGCAGGGCAGACGGCGCCGAACCTTGTGCCCGCATACGCCTTTGACCCGACGACGATCCATCCTCTGCAGATGGGGTGCTCGAAGGGATTCGGGGGCATCCATTTCGATGTTGCGAGCCGAAATCTATACATCGCTGCGTATCAAGCGGATGTGTCGACGGCCGGCTACCCGCTTCCGCTCATCCACGTGTTTCACATTAACTAGAATCTAAGTTGACCGCAGCCGTGGCGTGGCCACCGCTGCGGGTTCCCCGCGTCCACTGGTTTGCGGAATCGACCGATATTCCGCGCGCCAGTACACTCTTCACCCAATGACTCTCAAAGGTATGGTACGAGCCGAACTCAGTCGGCTCGTACAGCGGTACGGTTACGAGCTGATGGATCGCGCCTCACTGTACGAGTGGCAGAAGCCCTCGGACACGCCGTTGCGGTCGGACGGCCCGACCGATCCGTATCTCACCGAGAGCAACCCCCGTCTGCTGGAATTGCGCAAACGCTACGCCGGCTTCGATCCCACCGTGACGGCCGCGGATCTCTGGACCGCGGATTACGTCAGCGGTGACCGGCTGCGGTACTTTCGTGGCCACGACGCGTACCTGTGGCAGCGGATCGGTCCGAACATGAACGAGTTCGGTTACGTGCTGGCCACCTATTACGTGCGATCGATCGACGCGCTCGGCCTCATGTCACGTGTCACCGACGATACGTGGTTTGGCAACTTCACGTTCACGATCGACGGCACGACCGTGTCGCGCGACATGCTCGACTCGATTATGGAGCTGTGCTTCCTCGAGAATCACCTTCACCTGTCCGCAATGCAGGACGTGCGCATTTTGGACGTGGGCGCGGGATACGGCCGGCTCGGGCATCGTACGTGCGAGACGATACCCAACGTCGCGGATTACGTGTGCGTCGACGCGGTCGCCCAATCGACGTTCATCTCAGAGTTCTATTTGAAGTTCCGCAGATCGCGCGCCCGCGTCGTGGCGCTCGACGAAATCGACGCGACGTTGAACACGTGGACGCCCGACCTCGCGGTCAACGTGCACAGCTTTTCAGAATGCCGTCTAGAGGCGATCGACTGGTGGCTGGCGCTCCTCGCCCGGCACAGAGTCCGGTATCTGATGATTGTTCCCAACGATCCGTGGGAGGATGGCCGCGGAACACTGATTACGAACGATCGTCAGGACTTCTCCCCGCTCATCGCACAGCGCGGCTACACGCTCGTGGCGCACGAGCCGAAGTATCGCGATCCCATTGTCCATCGATATGCGATCAATCCGACCCACTACTACCTTTTTGAGCTGACCTCGCAGCGATCGACTGTCTGAACGCTTCGAGTGCGGTGCGCGCCGGCGTCGCCCACGAGTGGTACTCGCTGACCCATTCGCGGGCGGCGCGTCCGAGCGCGTGCCGACGCGGTTCGTCATTCCAGAGCGACACGAGGCCTTGGACCCACTCGCCCGGTTCTCGGACCTTCAGGAACGGCAACTCACCGCTCGCCCGCAGATCCAGCGCCGCCCTTGGCGTGCAGATGATCGGTCGCGCCATGGCCGCGCCCTCGAGCAATTTGTTCTTGATGCCGCCGCCCGACACCATCGGCAGCGCCACGAGGGCATGCCGACACACGGTCGCGCGCAGATCCTGGACGTTGGGCAGCAGTGTTACGCCGGGCAATTCCGCGAGCTTTCGCACAGCCGGCGTCGGGTCGTAGCCGATGATGGTAAAGCGCGCGTCCGGCACCTCGCGCAGCACGTCATTCCACACGTGCGTGAAGAACCACGCCAGCGCCTCAGTGTTCGGTTCGAAATCCAGACGTCCCCAGAACACTGCCGTCCTGGGCGTCACCGATTCGTCGAGCGGCCGGTAGAAATCGGTGTCGACGCCGTTTGGCAGAAGATCGACGGCGCGAAAGCCGGCCAGCCAATGTCCCGCTCGCCGATCGGTGTCCGAGACGGCCCACGCGCGGTCGACGAGCGGCGCGTACGCGCGCTCGTACAGGCCTTTGATAGCGGCTGACTTCAGATGATGCCAGGTCGATCGATCGAACGGCTGGACCAGTGTCAGATGGTGGTACACCCATTCATCCGCCATCCCCCAGACGCGAACGGCGTTGTCGACGCCGCCCAGAAACGGCAGCGCCGGCAGACCAAATGCGATGACCACGTCCGCGCGCCATTCCGCGGCGAGGCGGCGCACCGATTCGATGTGCCCCTTTTCGACGCCCCAGAAGGAACGGAAGCGCTCCTGAAGGTAGGTGAGCGAGCCCGCGCCCTTCGCCCCCGTGGGCAGGTGTCGATCCAACTGTGCGCAGTTCGCGAGGCGGATGCCGTCGATCGCACGCGGATCGGTCGGCTCGATCGTGGCGAGCGACACCTCGGCGCCTTCATCAGCGAGCGCTCGCATCATGTAGTAGCACTGGACGTCGTGACCGTTGGTTCGCGGCCATAGCAGTGCCGGCTTAACGAACAGCAGGCGCATGAAGCGATCGGAGTTCAATCAAGCGGCACTGGAAAGACGTCGGCGGCTCGAGATCGGTCGACAGGTCACGCGTGCAGGGCCCGAGTTGGCAGATTGGGGCGATGGAGTTCGTCCGACAGGTCCCTGTACTTTCGGCGCCACCGCTCGAGCATCCACAAGGCCCATAGTGCGTAGCCGTGATTCGCAAGACCCAGACGATTTTCGTCAAAGAGCCTGCGAACCACCTCAGGATCGCAAACCGTATTGACGAACGAGTTGGCGGTCAACACTTCGTCCTGAAACGCGCCCGCAAATGGTCCGGCGAGCCACGCCGCGACCGGTGCCGTGAACCCGCGCTTCGGCAAACGCCACAACGGTTCGGGCAGGCGTTTTCGAGCCAGTGCGCGGAGCAGATACTTGCCCTTCAGACCGGGCATCGTGCGATGCGTGGGAAGGCGGAATGCGAACTCCACGATGCGTCGATCCAGCATTGGACAGCGAACCTCGAGCCCATGCCACATGCTCAACCGGTCCACTTTGACGAGGGGCGCGCTGGGCAAGTAAATCTTCAAATCTGCGTATTGGATTCGCTGCAGCAGGCTTGCGGACGCCAATCGCCGAAACGGCGCCGCAACGGCCTCAAACACGGGGCTGGTCCGCGCATCGTCGTACGCGTTTCGGCCGAGCAGCGTCCTGACTGCGGCCGGCTTTAGAAAACACAAGTCGGCGTAATACGCTTCTTCCGGCGAACAGGCGAGATTGTCGAAGAGTGTCGCCAGGCGGAGCGGTCGCGGCAGCACCGGCGATCGCGGCCAGATGCGGGAGAGTCCCCGCGCTGCGCCAACGCGAAGTGCGTCCGGCGCGGTGTCGCGCAACCATCCTTCAATCCGCTGTGCCTGATACCGGAAATCGTAGCCAGCGAAAGACTCGTCCCCGCCATCTCCGCTCAACGCAACCGTGACGTGCTGCCGCGCCGTTCGACAGAGATAGAACGTCGGCACCGCCGACGAATCGGCGAAGGGCTCATCGAACGCGTCGACGATCGCGTCGAGTACCTCCTCGAGTCGGGGATGAACGACATGCGCATGATGGTCCGTCTGGCAATGCTGCGCGGTTTGTCCGGCCGCTTCGAGCTCGTTGTGATTGACATCGTCGAAACCGACGGACACCGTCAGCGGCGGCGTGGCGAGATTCCCGGCCATGTAGGACACGATGAGGCCTGAATCGATACCGCCAGAGAGGAAAGCCCCGATGGGTTGCACCTCGGTCTCTAGCCGATCGTTCACCGCGGTTGAAAGCAGATGATCGAGCTGCTCCAGCACC
>DASTZI010000468.1:0-5505 GCA_035764385.1 Vicinamibacterales bacterium | reverse complement strand
AGGACCGCGAGGACGATGGCGCCGACGATGTACCCGGCTATCCCTTTCATTGCGACCTCCAACAGTGAGGCTGCCCCAGCCCTAAGGAAACGTTCTCAAGCTGCGAACACTGAGTTTCAGCACCATCGCAAACAGCCACAGCGCGGCAGCTGCCAGCGCATACCCGGCAAATCGCGGCTGGTACGCCGTGTATTCACGCACATCGATTCGTCCGGCCGACAGGCGGTCGATGTCCTCGACCGCGCGCAGAATCGTGGCCTCGTCCGACGCGGGGTAGAAACGACCGCCCGTGCGCTCAATGGCAGGCTGCCACAGTCGGTCTTCGCGGACGTCGCCAAATTTTCGTTTGAACGCAGTTCGAATCATGTAGACGGGAATCGCCGACTCGCGGGCAGTCGCCACGACACGATCCATCGTCTGTCCCTTCACCTGCAGTTGGTCGTCGATGCCGTCGCTGAAGACCACCATCAGATTGCCCGAGGCATTTGTAAACTCGAACGCCTTGAACAACCTCGCCGCTTCGGCGATTCCCTCCAGGATGGTCGTCCCTCCGTCGCTGAAGCGCGCCCAGTTCACCGGATCGCTGATCAGGCGGATGCTGAGCAGGACGTTTTCGTAGTCGGTTGTGAACGGCGTGACGACGTAGGCGTTGTTGCCGAACTGAATGAGGGCGATGAGATCGCGGTACGGGCCGTTCATGCGCAACCGCATGAACCGTTCGGCCGATGCCACGGCAGTGAAGTACGTCCGATTCACGGTGGTTTTCAGTTGAGAGGTCTCAAACGGGAGAATCATGCTGTTGGATCCGTCGACCACCAGCGCAATTCGGCGCCCCGGATACGTCACCTGCTCGCGCGTAAACGCGGTGAGCGGGTCGGCAAGAGCCAAGGCGAAGAAGATCAGGCCGACCAGAAAAAGCAGAAACGGTACGTGACGGACGCTCGAGAATGGTGAACGTCGCATGACCAGCAGAACGGCCGGGACGCAGACCGCCGTACGTCGCGCACGCCGGTGACGAACACTGCGGGCGGCGACCATGATGAGCGACGTGGCCGCCAGAGCGACGAGCACGAGCAGCGCTGTGTCGGCCGCGCCAAAGGTCAGCTCGCTCCACCGCGTGCGCGTCAACTCGCCGAACGTGCGACGGACGACGATCAGCAGGCCGGTCAGCTGCGCCATGCGCTCACACGGAACCGGGTGCTCGACTTCGCCAGCGCTGCTGTGACGCGCGCCGGCCACAATTGCGTCATGCGTAATCGGCGCACGGCCTTGGACCCGCTGTCGACTGTACGAGTGAGGGCTTCGACATCTATCGCCGCAGCACGTCCGTATCGAATGGCGTTCAGCGCGGCCAGTGCCTCACGAATCGGATCGACGATGTCCTGACTGGCACCGGGCGGAGGCCCGCCGTTGGCCGCGGATCGGACGCGATCGATCGCGTCTGCCGTCATGGAAGCAGACACGACAGCGTGTCGCCGTCCCAGCAATCCGTGTCGCAGTGCGAGCTGGCCGTCGCGGGGTAGCGTATCGACCGTGACCAGCGTCTGCGCCAGCGGCTGCTTCAAGGCAATCGCGCCGGCCACGCGGAAGGGCGTCAGTGCCCGACCGGCAAGCGTTGAGGTCCAGCCGTCGCGCAGGGCTTCCGCGCGCACACCGTCTATCTCGCGGGCGCAACCGCCAAGGACGCTGCCGACGGGGACCGTCTTCTCAACGACCGGACCGCGCCGCCGAAATCGCTCGCCAACACGTACGGCGCCGACGCTGGCAAGAATTGCGGCGAATCCAAAGAACACTGCGGACGCAACCAGTTCGATCCGCGCCCTGAAGCGTCGCGCTTCGAGATCCGCGAAGGTGTCGGTCGTCGGGTCGAGGATATCGGCAGCCTGGGCCGGAACGAGCGACAGGATCCGCATCGGCATCGACGGAAGCAAGTACGTCTGTTCAGCGCCTTCGACCGTCTCTGCGCCTCCAGTCTGGACACGGAATGGAAGGTTCGTCGCGGGAATAGCGATGTCCTTTCCGAAGAACTCATTGCCCAGCAGCCGTACCGTGTACACGTACTGCACATAGCGCCAGGGCGGCACGACGATGTCCTCGTGGTGGGTCCCTTCCAACACTTCGAACGGTGTCAGCTCGATTGCTGTCGGCTCGATTTCAGCGAGATTGGGAACCACTTTCATGCGGTCCGTTTCCATGACCCGGCACGTCAGCGTGAGGCCGAATGGCTCCGCCACGTGGACCGCACTCTTGTCAGTTTTCCACCAGCAGTTCAGAAGACTTGTCGCAGCGCCTCCGGCACTCGCAGCGGGCGTCGCTGATTGGGCTCCGCTGGACAAGGACGCCCACCCGAGGCATCCGGCAACGACGAGCACGAGACGAATAGGCTGCGATGTCCTGCTCATGCCACCTCTCGAGCGCTACGCGCCCACGTCAAGCTTGCGCAGCCGCCGCTCGGCGACGAAGTTCACCAACGTTGTTTCCATTTCCCACCGATCGAGCCCAACCCGTACTGCATCAAGATCCGCGTCGCGGGCGAGGCGTTCTATATGCTCCTGCCACTCTGCGATTCGCGACGTCAGTTGTTGCAGCTCTCTGCGCGACAGAATTCGCGTGTCGCCCGTCTCCACGTCGAAGATCTCAACCCAACCGGCTCGGACGTCCGGCAGGTCGTAGGCGAACCGGACATCGACCAGAATCAAGAAGACGTCGTGGAACGCGTTCAGCCGCGACAGCTCCGAGATGACACGTTCGGCGTCGGCAAACAGGAAATCGGATATCACGGGAACGAGCGCCGTTCGTCGTAGATGGGTCGCGATGGTCGTTCCGAAGTCGCCTGCCGCTGCTGAAGTGTCCGGCGCTGATTGCTCCTGGTACCGATCGAGGCAGTGGATCACGTGCGGTCTCCCGATACGTGGCCTCACGGCCGTAATCTGCTGGAAGTCGTCGCCGAAGGTGAGCAGCCCGAACAGATCCTGAAAGAACACCGCCGATAAGCCGATGACCGCCACCGATCGAGCGATGGCGGCGGCGATCCGCGTTCCGTGCGTGCCGCACCGGGTCGACAGCGAAGCATCCGCCACCGCGAGGACCGTCGCGTTGCTCGGCTGTTCGTATTCGCGCGTGATCATGGGGCTGAAGTTGGTCAGCGATGATTGCGCCCAGTCGATCGAGGACACTCGATCGCCGGCTTCCCAGTTGCGGACGCCGACGAAATTGAAGCCGAGACCCTTGAACGCGCTCGCGTGCTCTCCGGAGGTCAGTTCCTTCACCCGCTTCAGGATGAACAGCTCAATCTCCGCGATCTCGGCGAGATTGATGAGTGGTTCGGTGACCGCGTCGGGTTTCATGACACCGGGACCTGATTCACGATGTCGTCGATCAGCATGTCAACCGTTACGCCATGGCTGGCCGCGTGCGGCCCGAGCCAGATGCGATGTCCCAACACGTACCTGGCGAGATCCTGGATGTCGTCTGGATACACTTCGTCCCGCCTTCGCCGAAGAAGGGCCCAGACCTTGACGAGGCGTCCCCAGCAGATCGTGGCGCGCGGCGAGGCGCCGAGGTCGACGTATTTCTCGACCAAATCAGACGGCGAACGATGATGCCATCCAGTTTCCGCCTGAAAGGGTCGCGTGGCGACGACCAGCCGTCGGATGTACTTCTCGAGCGCCTCGTGCATGTAGACTTCGCGAGCGACGACGCGGCGGAGCGCGATGATCCGGTCTTTGGAGATCAACGGCGTCAATTGCACGTTCTTGAAATCGAAGCTCACCAGCTTCTGCTCTTCTTCCGGCCGCAGGTACGGGATGTTCACGATAATCGCGAAGCGATCAACGGCGGCCTCGGAGAGTGGAAATGTGCCCTGGCCCAGCTCGACGGGATTCATCGTGGCGATCGCGAAACTGAACGCTGGCAGTTCGTAGGTGAGCTTGCCGACCGTGACCGTCCGCTCCTGAAGCCCTTCGAGGAACGCACTCTGCGACTTGAGCGGGATACGGTTGATTTCGTCGAGCAGGACGACTTCCGCAGACGCCAACGGGCCAAACTCGGTGATGAAGGCCCCGGTCGCCGGATTGATCATCTGAAAGCCAACGACTTCGGTTGGCTGCAAATCGGCGCGGCCCTGAATCCGGGCGAATTTGGCCTCGCTGATGGCGGCGAGAATGACGCCGAAGAACGTCTTTCCCACACCAGGAACGCCGCGTAGAAGCAGATTCCCCGAATTGACCTGCCGCTTCTGCTCCTTGTCGTACGTCGTCGGTATTTCTGAGAGGAGTACGACGTTGGCAAGGGCCTTTTCGGTTTCGTAGCCCACCAACGCTTTGCCGGCCTCCGCCACGATCGCATCGTGCAAGTCGATGCATTCCTGAAGCTCTGGGTGCACGCCGGCGCATTATATGTGGCGGCAAACGCGGGTTCGATAGCGACGCGCTGACGACCGGAGCCGGGGCATTGCGGGTTTTGGCGACAGCTGGCGCGTATATCAGCAAAAGGAGCAGATCTCGTGTTTGCAGCACTTCTTGAACGTGTTCCCTCGACCTGGGCCCCGGCAGAAGGATTTCTCGCTACTGCACGGTCTCGCATCTCCGCCGACACCATCGCGCTGGCCGAGTGGGTACGCCGCACCCGATGTGGCTTGACCGGGCACGCGATGATTCTCGATGTACAGCCACAAAAAATCGCGCTCCGATGCATGGACTGTGGTGAGCAGACGCCGGGGTGGACCATTCACGGACGCAGGTAATCGGAGGTTCCGCCGCCGGGAGCGGCCGTACAATCAAACTGTGCGGGGTGCAATCCTCCTGACGGTGGCGATGACAGGGCTCGGGACGGGCACGTTCGCAGAGGACGCGATCCAGCTCGCAACCAATGCCCGTTCGATTCGGCAGGGAGAGGTCGTGGTGTTCACGGCGACGACGCCGCAGCCGGTTGACACCATGCGTGCGCGCGCGTTCAATCGTGACCTCGCCACGTTTCGCGTGGATGCCACCCGATGGCAGGCGCTTCTTGGCATCGACGTCGATACGGCTCCAGGCTCGTACGAGGTATCGTTCGAGGCCTCGTCTGCCGGATACACCACGAGGGCGACAACCGAGCTCAACATCACGGCGGGTACATTCGGCAAACGCGTACTGAAGGTCGACGAGGGATACGTCAATCCCCCCGACCCGGCAATCGCTCGCATCAAACGCGAGGCCGTCGAGATTGAGCGACTCTGGACGCAATCCGAGCCACGGCGTTTGTGGGACCTCGGCTTTGTTCGGCCGGTCCCCGGTCGGGCGAACGGGGCCTTTGGCTCGCGCAGCATCTTCAACGGCCAGCCGCGGCAGCCGCACGGCGGCGCGGACTTTCTGAGCCCCGCCGGCACTCCCATTCATGCGCCGAACAGCGGACGCATTCTGCTCGCGCGGGATCTCTATTTCACCGGCAACACGGTCGTCA
Organism: Vicinamibacterales bacterium; assembly: GCA_035764385.1. GTDB lineage: Bacteria > Acidobacteriota > Vicinamibacteria > Vicinamibacterales > UBA2999 > Gp6-AA40. The sequence goes on along the minus strand of DASTZI010000468.1, from coordinate 63 downwards.
TCGATCACGGCCTCGGCGTGTTTTCGTTGCTCGCGCACCTGTCGGTCATGGACGTCCATCAGG
>DASTZI010000467.1:0-20556 GCA_035764385.1 Vicinamibacterales bacterium | reverse complement strand
TGACCACTATTCCCATTCAATCGTTGAAGGCGGCTTCGACGAAATGTCGTAAACGACGCGATTGATGCCTCGCACCTCATTCACGATCCGTGACGAGATTGTCGCCAGAAGATCGTGTGGCAGCCGCGCCCAGTCAGCGGTCATGCCATCAAGGCTTTCGACCGCCCGGATCGCAATCGTGTACTCGTAGGTCCGCGCGTCGCCCATGACGCCGACGCTCTGGACTGGCAGCAGCACGGCGAAGCTTTGCCAGAGTCGTTCGTACCAACCGGCCTTGCGGATTTCTTCGGCGACGATTCTGTCTGCGCGGCGCAGCAGATCGAGCCGCTCCCGCGTGATTTCGCCGATCAGCCGGACAGCAAGGCCCGGGCCGGGAAATGGCTGCCGCACCACGAACTCGCGTTCGAGACCGAGATCCTGTCCCACGCGCCGGACTTCGTCCTTGAAGAGATCACGGAGCGGTTCGACCAGGCGGAAATTCATCCGCTCCGGCAAGCCGCCGACATTGTGGTGGCTCTTGATCACGACGGCCGGGCCATGTACCGACGCCGACTCGATCACATCAGGGTAGAGCGTGCCCTGCGCCAGGAAATCGAAGCCCCCCAGTTCCTTCGCACGCTTCTCGAAGACGTCGATGAAGGTGGCACCGATGATCTTCCGCTTCTGCTCGGGATCGACCACCCCCGCCAGCCTGTCGAGAAAAATGTGTGATGCGTCGACGAAGTCGAGCGGCAGGCGCATCTTGTCTGTAAACCGCTTGACGATCTGATTGGCTTCGTCGTACCGAAGCAGACCGTTGTCGACGAAGATGCACGTCAGTCGATCCCCAATTGCCCGATGAATGAGCATCGCCGCAACAGTCGAATCCACGCCGCCGGACAACCCGCAGACGACCTTGCCGGCGCCCACCTGCTGCCGAATCCGTTCCGTGGCTTCCTCGATGAAGGAGGCGATCGTCCAATCGCCCGTGCACCCGCAGACGTCGTACGCAAAATTGCGGAGGATGGCGACACCGTGCTCGGTGTGCGCCACCTCTGGATGAAACAGAAGTGCGTAGAGGTCGCGCTCCGGCGCTTCCATCGCGGCGATCGGCGCGGTTGCGCTCGTGGCCGCTACTGCAAACCCCGGTGGCACGGCATTCACATCGTCGCCATGACTCGCCCAGACTCGCAGCTCGGTCGGAATCTGTTTGAACAGTTTCGGTACGGTGCCGTTGCGGGTGACGCGAACCTGCGCGTGGCCGAACTCTCGTTGGCCCGACCGGCGGACTTCTCCACCGAGCACGTCGGTCATCAACTGCATTCCGTAGCAGATGCCGAGCACCGGCGTTCCGAGCTCGAAGAGCTGCGGCGCGCATTTGGGCGCACCGGCCTCCGAAACGCTCTTCGGTCCGCCTGAGAGAATGATTCCGACCGGGTTCTTCTCCTTGAGCTTCTCGACCGGGGTATTGAACGAAACGATCTCGGAGTAGACCGACAGCTCACGCAACCGCCGAGCGATCAACTGCGTGTATTGCGAACCAAAATCAAGGACGAGAATCGTTTGGTGGGGCACGAACGGCGGTATTATCCCACAAGGAATAGTGCCCCGACGGATCCACGCCACGATATTTGTGCCCGTCCTGCTCCTCGCGGTCGTTACGCGCGGTGTGTGTTTGGGCGCTGAACCCAAAAAGAAACTTCCTCCGATTCCGTTTCCGCTGCTTCCGGTCGTTCAGGAATGGATTGCGACGCTCGACGATGCTCCGTCAGCAGGCGGGACGATGGACGCCGAGCGTATCTACATTCCGATTCAGCCGGAGAAACTTGTCGCGCTCAGTCGAACCACTGGCGCAAAGGTGTGGACGCGCGACATCGAGTCGATGTGGCCGCCCGTTGTCGTTGCCGATGTGCTCTACGTGATCGCGAGCGATGAGATTCACGCACTCGACGCCGCAACAGGTGCGCAGCGATGGCGCGTGCCGTTTGAGGCGAAGGTTGCGGCGCCCCTGACGGCCGCCGCCGGAACAAGGAAGCCGGCAGACGGCACCGCTAACGATGATCTTCTGATAGCAACCTTCGAGAAGGGCGTCGTCGCTGCGTATGCGATGAACGATGGCCGGATGTTGTGGACGCGTGAGCTTGGTGCCACGTCGCGCTTCGCTCCGGCGATTGACGGGATGCGCGCCGTATTCGCAGTCGACGACAGCCGCGCGGTTGCGCTCCGTCTCGAGGACGGTCGCGTGGAATGGGAGCAGAAGCTGGACGGCATGCTGAATCAGCCGTCGTTCGCGCGCGATCGCATCTTCATCGGGTCGAACACGAATTTTCTATTTGCGCTCGACAACCAAACGGGGCGCATTGCGTGGAAATGGAAGGCTGGAGGCGACGTGATCGGGACGGCCGCCGACAGCAAAGGCGGCGCGTACTACGCGTCGCTCGACAACGTGGTGCGGGCGGTCAACCGCGGGAATGGAAATCAGCGCTGGATCAAGGAGACTCCGTCGCGGCCGTTGCTGCCTCCGCGAGTGCTCGGCGATGGCGTCAAGTACGAAGAAATCGTCGTCCTCACTGGCGCCACGTCGGAGATTGACGCCTTCGCGGCAAAAAACGGCGCCGCCGCAGGGATGTACATGCCACCGTCGGATCTGCAGGGAGGACCGCTGATCGATCCGGATCTGCGGCCGTATCAGGTCGCGATGGTCGTGATCACGCGCGATGGTCGCGTTATTGGCCTGAAGCCGTCGGCAATGCTCCTGCCGGAGCCGATGAACGCCCCGTTCGCCGAGCTTCCGGGCCGGCGACTGGAGCGTGAACGCATTACCCCGCCGCCGCGCTAACTCGCACGTCAATCGCGGTACGTAGGGGCCGGCTTCAGCCGGCCCGTCTCATTCGTGCGTACGTAGGGGCCGGCTTTAGCCGGCCCACCCGGCCTTCCGATTGCTATCCACGATGCGATGCCCGAATACCCGCGTCATCTCGCGACGTTTAACTACGTCGGCACGTATGCGTATTTCCTGACCTTCTGTACGTTCGAACGGAATCGCCTGTTCCTGACCGCAGAATCCGTAGCAGTTGTTCATGCGCCAGTTCTGCGCGTCTGCACCGCTCAAGCCTTTCACATTGATGCGTACTGCTACATGCCGGATCATCTGCACTTGGTCATCACCGCGATGCGCAGCGACTCGAACCTGAAGGAATTCATCACGCGCGCAAAACAGACTGCCGGCTTCCACTTCAAGAAGACAACGCAACAAACGCTGTGGCAGCGGTACGGTTACGAACGTGTGTTGAGGAACGAAGAAGAGAAGATCGCGTTCATTCGTTATGTGATTGAGAACCCCGTACGGGCCGAGCTCGTCGAATCGCCACTTGACTATCCGTTCTGGGGTTCGTCGACGAGCTCGCGCGAGGAACTGCTGGATTATTTGAGGATCGTGCTTATAGACAATCGGAGGGCCGGCTAAAGCCGGCCCCTACGTACTAATCCTCACGAGCCGGCTAAAGCGGGCCCCTACGAACGGAGCGTTATGTTCGGATGGCCTTCATCTCCATCGCAGCCGCGAGCCGCCGAGCCCCCTCGCGGATGTTCTCCGGCGACGGCCACGAGAACGACAGCCGAACGCGATCCTGGCCGCTGCCATCCACACAGAATGCGCTGCCGATGACGAACAGGACACCCTGTTCCATCGCCTTCGGCAGCAGCGCCTCACAGTCATAACGGTCGGGCAGGCGTGCCCATAGGAAGAAGCCACCCTTCGGCTGGATCCACGTCAGCTGATTCCCGAACTGCTCCCGCAGGATCTCCTCCATCACGTCACGGCGCATGCGATACAGCCGCCGCAGCGGCTCTGCCTGGCGCGCCAGCACACCGCGGACGATCGATTGATGAACGACGCGCTGATCGAGAATGCCGCACATCAAGTCCATCGACTGCTTAGCGGTATCGAAGCGCTCGACGATCGGCGCCGGCGCCGCAACCCACGCGACGCGGAAGCCGGGCGCGAGCGTCTTGGAAAATGTGCTCAGATAAATCACACGTCCGTTTCGGTCGTCTGCTTTCAACGGTCGCGTCTCCGCGGCGCTCGTCAGATCGTCAAAGTACAAATCGCCATATGGATCGTCCTCGACGATCAGGACGTTGCGGCGTTCGGCCCACTCGAGCAGCCGCGCACGTTTGTCGAGACTGAGCAGAATCCCGGCAGGGTTCTGAAAATTCGGCACCAGATACAGCAGGTTGACGCGGGCGCCAGCGGCGCGCTCGCGCTGGCAGACGACATCGAGCTCCTCGAGATTGATGCCGTCGGAATCCTGCTTCACGCCGACGAGCCGGCACTGCGCATTGCGGAACGCGGCGATCGCGCCCGTGTAGGTCGGCACTTCGACGAGCACGACATCACCTGGCGCGACCAGCACGCGAGCCGTGAGATCGAGTCCCTGCTGCGACCCGCTCGTCGTCATCACCTCGCTGAGATCGGTCTTGATCCCGCGCGCGTCGAGGACACCGAGAATCGATTCGAGCAGCGGGCGGTAACCGCGTGTCGGCCCGTACTGCAGAACTGAGCCGTCCTCACCGGACAGCAGCTCGCTCGCGATCTCGCGGAACTCGTTCCATGGAAAACCCATGGGATCCGGATAGCCGGCGGCGAAGGAAATGAGCCCCCCGGCGCGCGAGGCAATGACCTGCCCCATCTTGCGCAGTACGGATTCGTGGAGATTGCGGCCGAGCGGCGAGAGGAAGGAATCGTACGGGTTCATGGAAGATCTGACGGCCGTCTCATGATGTCTCGGAAGGCCGCCTCAACGCGGCCTCTACATAGGTAGGAGCGGGCCTCAGCCGGCCGTCCGCCAGGAAGTCACGATACAACCGCATGTACGCACCGATCGACGTCAGGCCAAGAAACTGAAAGACGACGCCGCGGAAGACCCACGCCAGCAGCTGCAGCGGCAGCACCGCAAGACCGACGAACGGGACAAACGCAATCAGGCCGAGCGCCGCGGTCGCCAGCAGCGATACGCCCGTTGCCGCAATGACGAGCGCGAGAATGACGCCGAACACGGCGCTGACACGGCGCCGCTGGTGACGAATAAAGGCGATGAGGTGACGCCAGGCTTTGGCCACACTGCAGTCCTCGGCGGCAATCACGATCTGCATCAACAGATACACGAGATTGACGATGGTGATCCATGCGACGAAACCGACCGTCATGACAAAGGTCAGCAGACCACCGATGTCACCGCGAGTTCCGGACTCATACGCCGCACCGAGGTAGGACGCGCCGGACACGACGTAGACGCCCATCAACATGAAGCCGAGCCGCGCGTAGCGCGGAAACAGCGAGCGCGCGGAATCGATGTAGAGCTCCGCCGAGAACTTCGACGCGCGCTTGATGCCCTCGAAGTGCAGCGGTGGGTGTTCGATCGCGCTGGCCTCCCGTTCACCCTTCACGAGGACCGCCACGGCCCCTGCCTTAACAAGAAAGATAAAGAGCGAGCCTCCGACGACAACGACCGCAAGCGAGGCGAGAAACGCGGCGAGCACCACGGGATGCGACAGGAGCGACGTAATGATGGTGGTCGCCATCTCGCGCCACTCCAGCCCCAGCAGGTCCTCCGGTGCTGCCCCGATGACCAGTCCCACGAGAAACAGCCCACCGATGAGGGGGGTGGCCATCAGTAACTTGAACAGCGAATCGGCGGTCGCCTGAATCAGTGTGACCTGCCAGTTGGCGGCGGCGACAAGCGCGCCGCGCTTGAGAACCGGTTTGAGGGGAGGCGTGCTTTCCAAGGGGATACTTCATGGTAAAGCGACAGACTGAAATCCCAAATCTCCAGTCAAAATCTACAATGCTGTCGTGGACTCGTACCTACGGCGGGTGCTGCGAATCGCGCTGACGGGCGTCGTCTGCGTGCTCGCGGTCCTGGCGGCAGGGCGCATCACCGAGCGCCTGCTGCTGGGCGCGAACGACGCCGCCATCAGGACACGCGTAGATCGAGACGTTCGCGGCGCGTTTGACGTCATGTCACGCGGCCTGCAGGACGTCGCGCGCCAGCTTGCCGACCCTGACACTCTCCAAGCCGCGTCGCGCGACGACGAGAACGCGGCCCGCCGACTATTCGATATTGCCCAGGCCGCAACCGTCTCGCATTCCGCCGACGTGGAGCTCGCCGTCACGGCGTACGGTCCTGGAAGCCGGCCGCTCGCGTGGGCCGGTCGGCCGTCGGAACTTCCCAAGGATCGGCTGGAAGGTGACGAAGCGTGGTTCATCGCGCAGGGCGCGCTCGGGTTGCGGCTCGTCTACGCCATGCCCGTTACTGATGCGGCAGGCAATCGCATCGGGACGATTGCGTCGGAACAATCGATTCGCCGACCGACGTCGACTGGTGCGGTAACCCGAGTCGACGACTTCCAGTTCCCGGGCGAACTGATACCCGTGTCTCTCGAACTCGCGTTCGAGGACATCCGTACGACACCCGATCCCGACCGCATCGACGTCACCGGCCCGAACGGCCGTCATCTCGTCACAGCCGTTATCACTCCATCAGACCTCGTGGAAGCACGCGCACAGTGGCGGCGTATGAGCTCGTCGATCGCGGAGATGACTGCGGCCGTATTCGTGCTCTTGTTGTGCGGCCCGTTGTTGGATTGGCGCGATGCTCGGGATCGCGCATACGAATCCCGAATCCCGAATCTCGAATCCCGGTACGTCGTCGCATTCCTGGCTATTGCAGGAGCGATCATCGCGAGCCGTCTTCTGTTCCGCCTCGCCTCGCCGGCCGACTGGTCCGATGCAGAGATCTTTTCGGCGGCCGCATATGCCTCGCCGCTGCTGCGGCCGTTTCTCGCCTCGCCGTTCGACTTTCTCCTGACGGCCGCTACGGCGGCTGGGCTGATGGCGCTTGTCTTCTTCGCATTTGAAGCGTGGCGGATGAGAAGGCGTCGCGCGCGCATTCCCGTTGACTCACTTGGGACATCGTTGCTGTTTCTCGTCACGCAGTTGCTCGCCGGGACTCTGGCCGTCGGTGTCCTTCGGGCACAGCATGCACTGCTGGCGGATACGGTCGCCAACACGACGCTCGATCTCCTCCACTTTTCCCTGCACCCGTGGAATACCGCGCTGACCGCATTGCAGTTTGCGATCGTGATTTGGGATGCGACCGCGATTGCCGTCCTCGTCTTGATTTTCCGAGCGGCGTATCTGCCCTGGCGTATCTCACGGACGCATTGGCGGGTCCGGCTCGCCACCGCAACCTGCTGGGTATTGCCGGGGCTGATCGCCCTCTCACCCCAATCGGTGACCGGCCCGCTGCTGCTCGCGTTATTCCTGGCGGCATCGGTTGCGCTCATTGCGACCCGACTCAAAGGACGGTACCGCCAAGGTTCACAGGCGTTCCGCCTGACGCTGCTGTGGATCGGCCTGGTCTTGCCGGCACTGGCGTTCTACGCAGACGTCTTCGCGTTGGCCAATCGCGCCAAGACGGAATTGGTCGAGACGCGCTACGGACCGCAGGCACTGAACCAGCGACGCACGATCCAGTCGTTGATGCAGCAGAGTCTTCAACAGATCGACATGTTCCCGGGATTGGCGGATCTCGTATCGGTCCCCCCTGGTCCCTCCGGCTCCGAAGCGCTCACGGATCGCGCCTTTCAAGTGTGGCGGATTACCGGCCTTGCGATGTATCCCGTGACGTCGTCGGTCGAGCTCTTTGGACCTGACGGTCGTCTGGTCAGCCGCTTTGCCTTCAGCCTTCCAGACGACCTCAACGCGCTTCCAACATCCGAGGAAACAGACTGTAGCTGGGAGGTGTTCGAGGAGGTCTCGCCGTTTTTTGCGGTCGAACGCCGCGTCCTCAGCGCGGGCCGCGCGGTGTGTGTCAACGATCCCAACGGAGGCTCCCACGTCGTCGGTTCGGTCAGAGTCCACGCGATGCTGGACTACGCGAATCTTCCGTTCATCGCGTCGAAGAGCCCCTACGTCGAACTGCTCCGTCCTGTCGAACCGCAGCGGAGCGAAGGGGTTTCCGGCGGAGACATCGAATTTGCGGTCTACGGGTGGAGCCGTATGCCACTCTACGCCTCCGCGGCCACGGCGTGGCGTCTGGACGAGGCAACATTCGCGAAGCTGGCTTCATCGCGCACGCCGGTGTGGGCACGACTCGACAGCGAGGATCAGCGATACGACGTGTACCTGCTCAGCGATCGTGGCGGCATCTACGGCCTGGGTTTTCCGGTGGTGACGCTGCTCGGCCACATGATGAATCTTGCCGAGCTCACGGTCATTGCCTCAGTCACGTTCCTCGCGGCGCTGCTGCTCGCCGCACTCTTCAGCACCGTGGCACGCCGCACCACCAGCGCTCGCAAACTGCTTCGAGAGGTCCGCGCAAGTTTCTATCGAAAACTGTTCCTCGCCTTTTCCGCGGCGACGGTTGTACCCGTGGTCGCGCTCGCCGTTGTGACGAGTAATTACGTCGCCGATCAGCTCCGCGCGAATGTCGAACAGGAAGCCGTCCGGACCGCGTCGGCTGCCCAGCGTGTCGTCGAGGATCTGGTCGCTCCGCGCGCGGCGCAGCAGGGCGTTGCGATTGACGACAACCTGATGGTGTGGGTCAGTCGTCTGATCGGTCAGGACGTCAACATCTTCAGTGGGCCGCGACTGCTGGCGACGAGCGAACGCAATCTGTTCGCGTCCGGAGTCATTCCTGTCCGCACACCTTCCGACGTCTACGTTGCGTTGCAACTGCAGAACGAAGCGGCCACGGTCACCAGTGAGCAGGTCGGCACCGCGCAGCCCTTTCTGGTGGCAGGGACACACATGAGCGTGCCGCAGATGAACGCGCTGCTGACTGTTCCCCTGGCATCGCGGGCGCAGGAAATCGAGCGGCAGATCGACACGCTCGATCGCCGCGTGCTGCTCGCGGCGCTCTTGTTCATCCTGGCGGGGGCCGGCATCGGGTATTCCATGGCCGAGCGGATTGCCGACCCGGTGAACCGACTGACGCGCGCCACTCGCAGGATTGCCAGCGGCCAGCTCGATACCCGCCTTGCGGCCACCTCCTCTGACGAACTCGGCCGGCTCGTGGACGATTTCAACCACATGGCGCACGACCTCGAACAGCAGCGCACCGAGCTCGAACGAACGAACAGGCTCGAAGCCTGGGCCGAGATGGCGCGGCAGGTGGCACATGAGATCAAAAATCCGCTCACCCCGATTCAGCTCAATGCCGAACATCTGCGACGCGTGAACACGGATCGCGGGGCGCCGCTGACGCCCGTGCTCGATCAGGCGGTGAACACGATCCTGGCGCAGGTGAAGCTGCTGCGGCAGATCGCGTCCGAATTTTCGAGTTTCGCGTCATCGCCCCTGGTGCACCGGACACCTGTCGATACTGCCGAACTCCTGCGCGAAATCGTCGACCCGTATCGCAGCGCCCTCGCCGGGCAGATTCATTTCACCGTTGACGTCACCTCCGACCTGCCGCCCGTCTACATTGACCGGACGCTGGTGACACGATCGCTCACCAACATCATCGAGAACGCGCTGCACGCGATGGGGGCTCACGGAGCGCTGACGATTGTCGCTTCCCGTGACGACGATGACGTCAGGATCCGCGTGTCGGACACCGGGGGCGGAATGGACCCTGACGCGCTGGCGCGTGCCTTTGAACCGTACTTTTCGACCAAGGCGAGCGGCACGGGACTCGGCTTGCCAATCGCAAAACGAAACGTGGAACTCAGCGGCGGGACGATTACGATTGACAGCGAGCGGGGGCGCGGCACGACCGTCGAACTCACACTGCCCGTCGCCGTTCAACACGAGGCCGCCTAACGTGGGGGCCGGCTTCAGCCGGCCCAGACCGTCTAGATATTCGTTTTGGTGATCTTCGGGTTGGCGACTTCGCCGGTCGGCTCTTCCTGACGGCGATGCACGCGCGACCACGCCCACATGATAGGACCCGAGATCATGTAGGCATAGGCAATCACGACGAGCATGATCTCGTGCGCCGACAGCAGTGCGAGCCCCAGCGCGAGCAGCGCCAGCACCGGATACGCACGGCGTGACTGCAGATCGAGCGTCTTGAAGCTGTAGAAGCGGACCGTGCTCACCATCAAGAGTCCTGGCACGATCACGAGCGCCAGCACCCCGAGGGCAGCAAGCGGCGACTGAAACCCTTCCGGATACAGGAAGATGGTCGTCGCCGGCACGGCCGCAGCCGCAGGACTTGGCAGGCCCACGAAGTACTTCTTATCAACCGTTCCTGTCTGGATGTTGAACCGCGCGAGGCGGATGGCTGCACCCGCGACAAAGATGAAACCGGCGGCCCACCCGATGCGCCCGAGCGGATGCAGGCCCCACTGAAACGCCAGGAGCGCGGGCGCCACGCCGAAGGAAATCACGTCCGCCAGCGAGTCGAACTCGATGCCGAACTGGCTCGTGCTGCCGGTCATGCGTGCGACCCGTCCGTCCAGCATGTCGACGATGATCGCCAGGCCGATCAGTGGCGCGGCCTTTTCGAGCTCGCCGCGCATCGCGTAGACAATGCAGGCGTAACCGCTGAACATGTTCGCGAGCGTGAACATGCTCGGCAGCAGGTAGACGCCGCGACGAAAACGGCGCGCTGACCTGTCGCCGGCTCGCCGTGCCGGCGTAAAGGCGCGAATACGGGGCAATGGTCCGTGGTGTTCTTCAATCATGCGGTGTCGGGCGGGTTTCACGCGCCGCCAGCCTTGCAATGACTGTTACTCCTCCAACGACCTTGTCGTTGACATTGACGGTCAGCGCCGCGCTCGGCGGCACGAAAATATCCATCCTCGAACCGAACTTCATCACGCCGAATCGCTCCCCCGCCTGGACGGACGCGCCCTCTTTCACACGGCACACAATCCGACGGGCGAGCACGCCGACGATCTGTCGTACCACAATTGGCTCGCCGTCGTGGTCGATCGTGACCTGCGTATATTCGTTGAGGTCTCCTGCGTCTGCACGATAGGCGGGCAGGAAACGGCCGGGATGATACTCCACCTTCGTCACTCGACCGCTTATCGGCAAACGGTTCACGTGCACGTCCATGGGCGACAGGAAGATGCTGATCTGCTGCCAGTTTCCGGGCGGGCATGCGGCGCCGGGCGGAACGCCTGCGACCATCACGCGGCCGTCGGCTGGCGCGAGCACCGCATCCGTATCAGTGGTTATCGGCCGATTGGGGTCCCGGAAGAAGAACAGGAATAACGCCGTCAACACGAGGAAGATGACGGCGACGCCACTGCCACTGAGCAGCTCGGCAATGACCGCGAGCACGAGCGAGCCGCCGATGAACGGCCACCCTGCGGGATCGATGCGCATCAACGCAATGGTACGTGCAGGGGCGGGTCTTCAGACCCGCCCACGATTTTGCGGAGGAGCGCTCTCAGGAGACGCGGCTGTGCTGACGCGTGTACTCCCGGACGATGGATTCCATCTGGTCCTTGAGCGCCAGCTTCTTCTTCTTCAGAGTGACTTGTTCGAATTGTTCTGTGCTTGAAAGGTATTGCTTTTCGATGAGTTGATGGAGGCGATCGTCTAACTCGTGGTGCTGCTCGGCAAGCTGGCGGAACTGCTGGTCGCTCTGCAGCAGGAAATTCTTCACTTCCTGCGCGTCTGCTGCGTTCATAACGCCGCCCTCCTTTATCGCGAAAGGCCCGCTTCGTTGAATGCTACGCGCAAAGTATCACAGTGGCGGCCAAACGCTCAATGGGTCATGCCTCAGCCGGATGCAGCGTTCGAGGGCCCTTCCGGATCGTCGCGCCACAGGATCAGCGCATCTTCGACTGGATTGGTGTAGTAGTTCCGTCGAGTTCCCGCAACATAGAAGCCGAGACGCTCATACAAACGCCGCGCGCCGGCATTGCCCGCGCGTACTTCGAGTGTCGCGCGTCTTGCGCCGAGGCGCCTCGCTTCGGCAAGCACGTGGTGCATCAACGCTGTTCCGTAGCCGAATCCTCGGTACTGCGGACGCAGGGCGATGTTGTTGATGTGGATCTCGTCGAACACGAGCCAGAACGCGCAGAAACCGGCAACGGGACAGTCCGGCGTTCGAACAATATAGATATGGCAGACGGCTCGGTTCTGCAGCTCCCATGCGTACATCTCGCGCGTCCAGGGGCTCGTGAACGATTCACGCTCCACCTCGAGCACGCCTTCGAGGTCGGCGTCGCCTTCCAGCAAATCGATTCGAAACACCGGGACGACGTTCATTTGTCCGGGACTCGGGATTTGGGATTCCCGCCTTCGCTCTTCGAGCTTCGGCGGGCAGGCGGGATTCGATCGCGCGGCGCGGACCCTGTAGGGGCTGGCTTCAGCCGGCCTTCCTCTCTCGCCAACTCCGCATCGGGCCGCCGCACGTATAGAGGTCGGATCGCGTGCGGCGGCGGGCGATGCCCTTTCGTGTACTCGATGGTCGCAAGCACCGCGATCACGCCCGCCAGGAGGGGAGCAACCGGATCAGCGATTCGCGCCGCGTGACGCAGCCGCAACGCGATCAAATCTCTGTAAGTGTCCGCACCATCGCCGATGAACGTAATGTCGTTGGCCATTAACGGGGCGCCAGATGGGGATCGGGGATCGGGGATCGGGGATCCGGACATCGCATCGAGCAGATCTGCGGGCCTCGCCACAACCGGCTCCCCCACCTGACGACCATCCTCGAAGAGCGCGGCGTAGACGTCGCCACGCCATGCGTCCACCCACGTCGCGATGCGTGACCCGAGAAAGGCGGGCGAGGCGACCGCGCGCAGCGCGGTGAGCCCTGAAATGCCGAGGAGCGGCTTTCCCAGCCCAAACGCCAGTCCCTGCATCGTTGCGATGCCGATGCGAAGGCCGGTGAATGATCCCGGTCCCGTCGCCACCGCAAAGGCGTCGAGGTCTTCCAGCGCGATCGCCGACAGATCCAGGATGTCGCGCAATGCGCCCGGCAATTGGAGTGCAAGCTGACGGGCGGGATCGATGCGCTCCTCATTGAGCACGACGCCGTCGCGAGCCACCGAACAACTCGCCACCTTCGTTGTCGTATCGAGGGAGAGGATGACCACCCAACGCGCATGATAGCGTGTCGAACGCGAGCCGGGCCGGTACGGGAGGCCGCCTTCAGGCGGCACTCCGCAAGCGCTCAGTTGGCTCGCGCGGCCCGCGCCTTGATCTCCGGAGTGATCGTCCAGAGATACAGCGTGTAGGTGCGTCCGGGCGTATCGACGCGAACGGTGCGATCGGGCTGCCAGTCGCCCATCGCGAAATCATTCGAGACGACGCGCGCGCCAAGGGGCAGCTGTTTCCACAGCAGTGGGCGCATGACCAGGTTGAAGGGTTCGCCCATAAAGAGAAAGACGACGGTCGTGTTGGACATGTCCACTGTCAACGCATTGCCCCAGCGGACCTCGACCTTCTCCTGCAGCCCTGCCGACTTCACCGCGGCGTAGGCGACCTCGGCGAGATCCGGGTCGATGTCCACGCCGAGGCCTCGCCTTGCCCCTGCATGCATCGCGGCGATCAGCACCCGCGCGTCGCCGCATCCCGGCTCGTAGACGACATCATTGCCGCCGATGCCTGCCAACCCGATCATCTCCGGAACGACGGAGAGCGGCGTCCCCTCGTAGCCATAGGCGGCCGATGTGCCGCGATATTCATCGGCAGCCGCGCCAAGGCGTCCAGCGCCCTCGAGCCGCACGCTTGTGTCCTGCGCCGCAGCGGCCGTGACGGCTCCGAGGCACCACACAATGGTCAGAAAAAGACGCCGGTTGACCACCCTCGAACGCATGGAGGGCGCAAATCCTAGCATGGACGCCGGCAGACCATTCGGCGTAACCTTACCGGCCTGACGTCCGATCATTTGCGGAGGATAACAAATGCGAAAGGTTCTCTTGGTTGTGGCGGCTGTCGTGCTGCTGACGAGCACCGGCGCCGGAGTAGCGGGGGCACAAACGTCAGAACGATTCGGCCTCGGCATGTTTGCGTATCAGAACCGAACCTTTGTAGGCGTCGTCGTCCGCTATCCAACGGAACCACAGCAGATCGGCGGTTTCGTCGTGGAGCTTCCCGCTGCGGCCAGGGCCGCTAACATCACCGGGATTCCCGGAGACCTGCTGTCGATCATGGATCAATGGGCCACCGTCGGGCCCAAGATCAAACAGATCGTCGCGAAGGTCGCGCCCACGGTCGCGAGCAACAAGCCTGGGTACGTGTACGACTACAAGGCCGTGGATGCGCTCCGGCCGTTCGTCCCGCGCCTGGCGTTTTATGGGTTCTCCAACTATCGCCCCGTGCCGGGAACGCCGCCGCCCGCGCAGGCGCCAAAGGTACCGCCGTCCATGCCGGGCATCTGGGAGCGCGCCGCCAGCGATGACCGCCCGCAGAACCCGCGCCTCTTCATGATTCCGAACACGCCGGAGGTCTTCATCGGCGACGGCGATCCCGTCATCAACTGGGCCGCCGATCGTCGCAAAGATTACGAGTACGAGTGCGAGATGCTCGGAATCGTCGGCAAGCCGATGCGCCGCGTGCCCGTGGATCAGGTGAAGAACTACATGTTCGGCTACACGAACACCAACGACATCTCGGATCGCCAGGAGCGTGCGCCGGATCCGATTCGCCAGGACTGGCTCGTGCAGAAGGGGTGGGACAGCTTCAAGCCGGTCGGCCCGTTTGTCGTGCCACAGGAGTTCGTCGATCCGTTGAACACGAGCCTGAAGATGACGGTGGCGGGAACGCTCGTGCAGAACTCGAGTACCAATCAGGCGTGGCACAGCATGTACGAGTACGCCGCGTACTTGTCGAACATGCTGACGCTGCCAGTCGGCACCGTCATCGCACTGGGCACGCCTCCGGGATCGCACGGCGGCCTCGGACGGCACCTGATTCCGGGCGACACGCAGGTCTGTTCGTATGAAGGGCTCGGAACCCTGAGCAATACGCTGATCGCCGAGAAACCCTCGAACGCGACCAGCTCCCGATAAGACCACGAAGGCGCGCTTCGCGCGCAATCCACGAAGCACACGAAGATTTCTTCGTGTGCTTCGTATTCGCCGAAGGCCTTCGTGGTTATCTTGTAGACGTCTGGGGCGTATTCAGCTTGATCGGCTGCACCAGCGCGCCGTTGCCAGCGATGTCCCACGCGGCAAAGCGCACCCACTTCTTCCCCGTCGCATCGAACGGAATCTCGAAGTGGCGTGTGCCGAAGCTGCTCGCCTCTGTCGTCGAGATGATCTGACGATCCGTGCGCTGGCCGTCGCCCCAGACGACCTCCACGAAGTCGAGCGGGAAGGTCCACTCCAGGTCGGCGACGATCTTCTTCTGATTGCCTGACCCCTGCACGCTGTAGCTCGGGATCAGAATCTCACCCGTCGAAATGAAGTACTCGCCGCGCTGCAACACCGTGATGATCGAACTAGTGTCGTCGGCCGTCGGCACCGAGTCGAGCTTCAGGTAGTTGATCGGCTGGAACCCGTAGATGTCGTCGCCTGGAGCCTGCGTCTGAACCTCGGAGATGGCCATGATGTATTTCGGCGGCGTCGGATCGTTGGCGAACCAGTTGCTCGCATCATCCAGCAACGGCAGGCAGCGGTTCTCGCAGAGACGACGCTCGGAGCGATCGATTCCCATGCCCCACCGATACCCGAAGCTCACGAAATTGGCGTCCTTGAAGAACCACTTGTCCTTGTAGCCGTCGGGAAAGCCGGTGTTGTTCTTGGTCCGCGGGTGCGGCATCGACAGGATGATGTCTTCGCGCTTCACCATCTCCATCAGGTCTTCCGGACTGCCGATGTTGTAGACCTTGCCGTATTTTGGATGCTGCTCGACGAGCGCCTTGCCGCTGGCGCGTCCATAGAGCCAATAGACCGGGTGCGAGAAGAGCATGTCCGTGTGGCCGCCAAGCACGCTGCCGTAGAACTCGTGATCGGGCATCACGAGGAAGTCCTTGTCGGAGTGCCGCTTCGCCCCGTCGATTTGATACTCGTGCTGCCGCAGCACCGCATCGGGCATGCGTTGCCCCGCGCCGCCGCCGACGCCGACGTTATCCACGGGACTCACGATGTTGATCCCGATGGCTTTGATCGCGGCCAGGTCGACGATCTCGGCATCGGCACTACCTGCGGCCATCAATCGCAGGCCGAAATTCATGTGGTAGTGATGAATCATCGTCTTGTAGCCCGGGATCGGCTTGTACCGATCGCCATGCGTATAGGCGAGCACGGCGTCACGCGTCGCCTCGGCC
This sequence comes from Vicinamibacterales bacterium, assembly GCA_035764385.1. Lineage (GTDB taxonomy): Bacteria > Acidobacteriota > Vicinamibacteria > Vicinamibacterales > UBA2999 > Gp6-AA40. Next base: position 4,336 of record DASTZI010000467.1, on the reverse strand, counting down.
GGCTCGGCGCTGACGTAATAAAACACCGGCATGTGCTGCATGGTGCCCGGACGCGCGCTGTAGAGCGCGAAGTTGCCGCGGATGTTCTCGCGCTCCTCCCCTTCCGCCTGACGGACACCGAATGAGAAGGTGGCGTCGCTGTCTTTGCGATACCAGCTGTAGCCGAGGTTCTGGTCGCTCTCACGTGCCCAGAAAAAGTTGTGCGGCGGTGGAAATGCGGCAAGCGAGCCGGCGCGGCCGCGCTCCGCTATGAGCAGACGATTGGCGGTCTTGAGCGGCGCCTCACGCTCGTTCTTCGCGCCGCCGAACTGGTACTCCTGCCGCACGTTCGTCAAATCGCGCCAGGTGACCTTGCTGTCTGCGGTCGAAAGCCCCTTCAGGCCGGCGTCGTACTTGTACGCCACCGAATTCTGTTCCGTCTTGGCGACCACTTCCTGCTGAATCAGGTTGCTGCCCTTGTACACCGTGAACTGCAGCTGACCGGCGAACACGCCCAGCGACACTCCAGGGAACGTAACCGTCAGATGCGTCTTGTCCGCTTTGACCTGGCAGCTGTCCGCCTTGTACGTCGCGGTCGCTCGGTGAATCTCCTCCGCTTTCCGTGGCAATCCGATCGTTCGCCCGTCGTTGGCCTGTCCGCCGGGAACGTTGAGCGGCGCGTCCCAGAATGGATCCCACTGGTACTTCTCGAAGACGTCGGACGTAATTTCCTTGATGCCGTTCTCCCCGAGTGCCTCCTCAGCTTCCCGGTCCATGCGACGCTGGCCGGAGACGACGCGGAATTCGGGGGTGGCGTTGCTCGCAAGCGTTCCCCATGCGCTTCCCTTCTTGCGCGCCGCCAGCTCCGCAATCGTCGGCGTTCCGTTGTCGATGACGAACCGGAGCCGTAGCTCCTGGCTGCGATCGCCATCCCATGCAACGACGAGCGAATCACCGTTCACCGCGGCGGTGAGGCCGGACGCGCCTCGGTACGCCGAGAGATTGCAGTTCATCGGCGTCGTCGCCGCAGAGAGGCGCGATCCGCCGACGTACGCCGCGATCGCGATCACGAGTGCGAGAACGGCGGCATAGAGCTGTTTTGTCATCGCGGCAATCGTACATCGTTCCCGGCAAACCCCGGCGGGCCCGGGCACGCTTCCCACCCGCGCTGTGCTAGCATCGGCGCGCCCTTTGGGCATCGGACAACCTATCGAGGAGAGGCTATGAACGCGCGGCGTGTGTTCGTGTGTTTGGCTGCGATCGCACTGATTGTCCTTCCCGGATTTGTCTACGGCCAGACTTCTCAAAGTGCTCTGGCCGGCGTCGTCAAGGACGCGACGGGCGCGGTACTGCCCGGCGTGACCGTCGAAGCGGCTAGCCCCGCGCTCATCGAACGCGTGCGCTCCGTTACCACCGACTCGTCGGGCGTATACCGAATCGTCGATCTGCGCCCTGGGATCTACACGATCACGTTTACGCTCCCTGGATTTAATACGGTCAAGGTCGAGAGTTTCGAACTGCGCGCCGACTTCACCGCAACGGTGAATGCGGACCTCAAAGTCGGCGAACTGAATGAGACCGTAACCGTCACGGGCGAAGCCCCACTCGTCGACGTAACGAGCACAACCAAGACCGCTGTATACAACAAGGAGGCGCTCGAGAACCTGCCAAACAATCGGCAGATTCAGAGTCTCGCACAGACGATTCCTGGCGTGATCGGCGGCCTGAACATCGACGGCCCCGCGTCAAGAACGCTGACCGTGCACGGGAGCCGCAGCGGCGAAACCAACAGCGCCATCGACGGCATGTCCGATCGCCGCGGGTCGACCGGCGGCGTGGCCGTGACCTTCTACATGAACGAAGGAAGCGTGCAGGAGGTCAGCATCCGCACCGACGGCGGCGATGCCGAAGCGCCGTCTTCCGGCGTGTGGATGAATGCCATCCCAAAGGAAGGCGGCAACGCCTTCAACTGGAACGTCACCGCGCTCTGGGCAAACAAGGATCTATCCGCCAGCAATCTGTCCCAGGCTTACATCGACCAGGGATTGACGGCGGTTAACGGTTTGAAGCGAACGTGGGATTTCAACCCAAACGGTGGCGGCCCGCTCATCAAGGACAAACTGTGGTTCTACGTCGCGTACCGCAACAACGAAATCGACAAGTACGTCGCCGATGCTTTCTACAACACGAATCCGACGGCGTGGCTATACGTACCCGACAAGACGCACCAGGCGGTTGACACGCAGATTCACCGAAATTACGCGGGCCGGCTCACGTGGCAGGCGACACCGCGCAACAAGTTCAACTTCAGCTACGAGAAAGACCGTCGCATCACACCGCTGCGCCGGGTTGCGTCGACCGTCTCACCGGAAGCAACGACATACACGCCCTTTTACCCGAACGCGATCTCGACCATCGTGTGGCGCGTCCCGGTCAACAGCAAACTGCTGCTCGACACCGGCTTCATGTCCTACGTGCAGGACTGGGACGAGCGACGGCAGATCAACCCGAAGGTCGGCTTCGACGTCATCTCGGTGACCGAGGATTCCACCGGCCAGATTTATCGTGCGTCGACCGTCTACGGGCACAACTTTGACAACCCGATGACCGTGCGCTCCTCCGCCGCGTACGTCACGGGCACGCACAACTACAAGGCCGGGTTCACGCTGCGCGTGCGCGGCAACGGGCCGACGTACAACAACATGGACGTCAACGGCAACATGAATTACAACTTTCTCAACGGCGTACCCAGGCGCATCACGCTGTACGCCACGCCGATTGAGCAGCGCAACGACATCAAGAGCGACCTGGGCATCTTCGCGCAGGATTCATGGGCGATGAGCCGGATGACGGTCAATTACGGCATCCGCTACGACTACCTGCACGCCGCCGTGCCCGCCCAGCATCTTGCCGCCGGGCAGTTCGTCCCCGAACGCAATTTCGCGGCGGTTGAGAACGCGCCGAAGTGGAGCGACATCAACCCACGCCTCGGCGTTTCTTACAACGTGTTTGGCGACGGCAAGACGGTTGCGAAGTTCACCGTCGGCCGCTACATCTCCGGCGGGAGCTACGCGACGAACGTCAACCCGGTGAATACGTCGGTCAATAACGCCACGCGCACCTGGACCGACGGCAACGGGAACTACGCGCCCGACTGCGATTTCAGTAACCCCGCGACCAATGGAGAGTGCGGACCGCTGTCGAATCTCAATTTCGGCAAGGTCAATCCGACCGCGACGCAGTTCGACAAGGGAGTGCTCGAGGGCTGGGGCGTCAGGCCGTACAACTGGAGTGTGAGCGCCGGATTCCAGCGGCAGATCTCCACGAGCGCCTCGGTCGACGTGAGCTATTACCGCCGCTGGTATGGCAACTTCAACGTGGTGGACAACCAGTTGGTTGGCCCGGAGGACTACGATCCGTTCTGCGTCACCGCACCAAGCAACGATCCCCGGCTTCCTGTCGCCGGCCAGCAGATCTGCGGGTTCTACGACATCAAGCCCGCGAAGAATGGACTCTCCCAGAATCTCGTTCGGCTCTCAAAGCACTACGGGGATCAGTCGGAGATCTTTAACGGTGTCGACGCCTCGGTGAATTGGCGTCATGAAGGGCTGACGCTTTTTGGGGGTCTCAGCACTGGCCGCACGTCGACGAGCCAGTGTTTCGTGGTGGATGCGCCGGTCGTGTACCTGACACCCACGGCGCTCATCAGCCCGGCAACGGCGACGGCGGCCAATGCACAAAGCCCGATGGCGAACTGCAAGGTTGTGCCGCCGTTCCTGACGCAGTACAAAGGTTACGGCGTGTATCAGCTGCCGTGGGGCGTCAACGTGAGCGGCACCTTCCAGGCCGTGCCGCAACCGGCGAGCAATGGCGCGTTCACCTCGATTACCGCCGATTACGTCGCCACCAACGCTGAAATCCGTCCGACGCTCGGACGAGACCTCGCTGCGGGGACGAACGGGACCATGACGGTTGAACTGCTGAAGCCGTATGCGATGCTCGGAGGCTATACCAAGCAGCTCGACATGCGGGTCGGCAAGCAGCTGTTCTCCGACGGGAAACGCCGTGTCCGTGTGTCGATGGACATCTACAATCTATTTAATTCGAACGACTGGCAGACGATCACGACGCGGCTCGCCTCGAATGCGGCCGCCAACCGGTGGCAGCGGCCGACGCTGATCCTGCAGGCGCGATATTTCCAGATCGGAACTCAGATAGATTTCTGATATGGAAAGACCGCGTCAAGGGTAAAGAGTTCTTAGACAGTTCGATACGCCCTCGTAGCCCGCGCCCGGCTCAATAAGCCATCCGGGCGCGGGCGGTGTTGGGACTCAGTCAGCTGATCGGCCGAGCGGCA
>DASTZI010000466.1:0-3116 GCA_035764385.1 Vicinamibacterales bacterium | reverse complement strand
GACGCGATGCGGCTGACGAACTTCGGATTCTTCGGGTCCTTGAGGTCCCAGATGTGGATGACCGTCAGCCCGCGATAGCCGGGTTCACCCGAGCTCGAATAGAAGTAGCCTGTCTTGTTCGACCACCACCCTTTGTGCGCGCGACGGATGAACGTGCCGCCGCAGCCTGGCCCGCAGTTGTTCGGGGGCGTGCCGGTGATCTCGCTCACCTTCGAAATCTTCGAGGGGTCGGTGCCACGGTCGGTGATGTCCCAGATCTCGAACTTGAACTTCTTGCCGGTGTCCCAGCTGCGAATCAGGTAGTCGCGTCCTGCCGGGTTCGAGTCGAAGCCGTAGTCATAGACGACCGACACCGAGCGCGAGTTGACATGGGCTTCCTCGTTGGGGATGTGCCAGACGAACTTCGGGTTTGCCGGATCGTCGATGTTGACGATCGCCGTCCCGTTCCACTCCATCTTGCCCGTGAGCGGGTTGAGGATCGGTTGATCGTTCCCCTGCCCGTCGTCTGACGCCTGCGGATCGTTTCGATCGTTCGGCGTGAGGCCGACGTAGAGCCAGTTGCCATTGGCGGGGTCGGACTTCGCGGTCAGCTGGAGTCCCTGCCGACCCTGCATGTCATTGTAGCCGACCAGCCGGACGTTTTCCGCACCGTCGGATCGAGGATCGGTGGCGGTCTGAGTTGTCCCGTTCGACCCTGGCGCTTGCGCGGACGAGCACGCCGCCAGCGCCGACAAGAGTCCAAGGCCAGCCCACTTCATCATCGTCATCGCGAATCTCCTGAAAATTCTCGTGGCCTTTATGTTGTGCGCGCGTCGCGCCTTCGTGGTCCAGGGTTGCGGGGATTATATGGCCATGCCACACTGCCAGGCGCCTTGGAGGAGTTATGGTGAAAAGGTTCTTGATGGTCGTCGTGGTGGTTGGACTGGCAGGCAGCGCCTCGGCGCAGGATGCCCGCGCGGTCCTGCAAGCGTCGCTGAAGGCGATGGGCGGCGAGAACCTCAAAACCATTCAGTATTCGGGCGCAGGATGGTCATCGGCCATCGGCCAGACTTACGGTCTGGACACAGACTGGCCCCATTTCGAGGTCGCGGGCTACACGCGGGTGATTGACTACGACGCCAAGTGGTCGCGCGAAGACTACACGCGCCGTCAGGGAAGTTATCCGACGTTTGGACGGGTGCCGATTCCCGAGCAGCACGTCACCGCGATTCTGAGCGGCAACTTCGCGTGGGATATGAATGGCGAGACACCGGTTGCGTTCACGCGGATGTATCTCGACGGTGTGCCCTACAACATTCTGCGGCAGCTCGAGCTCGCGCTGACGCCTCACGGAGCGCTCAAGGCCGGTCTCGCCGCCATCGACGCCACCACCATCACGACGCCGATCGTTGGCCCGTCCGACTTCGGCCTCTCGCAGTTCGGCCGCAAAGTGACGATTGTCTCCTTCACGCTGTTCGGGAAATACAAGATGAACGTGACGGTGAACGACCAGAATCTCGTGGAGCTGGTCGACACCTGGTTCCCGAATCCCGTGTACGGCGACATGGACTACGAGATGCGCTACACGCAGTACAAGGACTTCGGCGGCATCAAGTTTCCGCAGCTTGTCCATGTGCATCAGGGTGATCCGCGGCTGAATCCCGCGCACAACTACTACGAGTTCAAGATCACGGACGTGAAGGGCAACGTGCCAGTCGAGAAGATGCCGGTCCCCGAGGCTGTGCGCAATGCCACGATCGCTCCCGCCACAGTTGAAAGTCAGAAGCTCGCGGACGGCGTGTGGGCACTGACCGGCGGCACACACAACAGCATGCTGGTCGAGTTCAAGGACTTCGTTGCCGTGGTCGAGGCACCGAATAACGAGGCGCGCTCGCTTGCAGTAATCGCGGAGGCCGCCCGGCTCGCGCCGAACAAGCCAATCAAATATCTGGTGAACACCCATCACCATTTCGATCACGCCGGCGGCCTTCGGACGTTCCTTTCACAGGGAACAGCGATCGTCACGCACGAGTCGAACAAGCCGTACTACCTCGACATCATGTTCTACCCGGCACCGCGAACGCTCGATCCGGACCGTATGGCGATGTACTCACCGATGTACATGATCAGCAGGCGCCCAGCACCAATTGAAACAGTGGGCGGCGACACGCGCGCGACGGCGCCCTTTGTCATCACCGACGGCGTCCGCATGTTGGAGGTCTTCCACGTGCAGGATATGGCCTACGAGCTGGGCGATCCGTCGTTGCGCCAGGGGAATCACAGTCAGGACATGTTGATGGCGTATCTGCCGAAGGAGCGGATCCTCTACAACGCAGACCTCTACTCGCCACCAGCGGCGGGCGCGCCGGTCCCCGCGCAGACGCCTGCGAGCAAGACGCTCTACCAGAACATCCTGAAGCTAAAGCTCGACGTCGTTCAGCACGTGCCCACGCATGGCCGCGTTGGTACGAACGACGAGTTTCTGAAAATCTTTGGGAAAACTGGAAATACGAACTAGTTAGAGTCGGTGCGAGATGTGCGTTGCGGCGCCTATTGCACCGATTGCACCCCTCGCACCTTTCGCACTCTATATATGTTCGACGCTGGCGAGCGAGAAACCGCGCTCCTGGGCTCGATTGATCGCGACGATCCCCGCCGGCACGAGACGCGCGTTCGGCAGAAGGTTCGCCTTCATCTCTTCGAAGACCTCGTCCTGCTTGAGACCCATCGCCATCGCGATCGCCCCTGCATAACCGCGGCTTGCCTGGTTACAGACCGCGAGACGCAGTCCCCGTTTGATCAGTGGCTCGAGCCGCTCCCGCTGCACGTTCAGCGTCGGCGGCTGATTCGTCTTCGGATCGAGCACCTTATTCCGCTCGGAGATCGGCTTGCCGTACTTCGCCCAGATGACGTCGCTGTAGGCGAACAGCGTCGACAGATGACGAGCGACGAGGACGACGGCCAGGTCAGCGTCCTTCAGCCCGTAGTCGTTCACATTGATGTTGAAGTACGTCGTCGTGAACTGAATAGCGCTCGAGAACCCATCCGGATTGGGTGCGTCGACGATGTACCGATGCTTGCCGGGAATCTGATCCAGCCAGTCGTCCTGCGCGTGACGCGCCGGATCGAATCGCTCT
>DASTZI010000465.1:0-28434 GCA_035764385.1 Vicinamibacterales bacterium | reverse complement strand
GGACCTGATCAGGTCCGCCTAATCCGAATCTTCAGCCGAACGCTTGATCTGTTCCATGCGCTCGCCGAGCCGGTTGAGTTCTTCACGATCGAGGGCGGCGCGTGCTCCCTTGAACAGCTCGTCCTCCTCCTCATCCATGTGATGTTCGACGTTCTCCTTAAGAACCTTGACCTTCGCCTTCCACAAATCGGTCTCCGGCGGAACGTCGAGCAACTCATCAAGGATCACATCGGCGACATGATGTTCTTCGTACCCTTCGAGAACCGGCTCGTGCGTCTTCTTTTCGTCTCGGAGGCGTGGGTAGAGCACTTCTTCTTCCATCCGCTCGTGCGCGACCAATTCGGTACGGAGGTGGTCCAGCCGCTCTTCGCGCTCCGCACCTTCGGCTTCGAGCGTCTCCTCGAGCAGCTTCCTCAACCGTTTGTGGTCTCGCTTGATCAGTTCCAATGCGTCCATGACGACGCGTGCTGCAACCGTTATGCCTCGACCTTGGACCATCCTTCGGCCAGCTCATCACCCGCCGCCAGGTGATTGAGCGCGAAATCAGCGTTCCTGAATGCATCGCGAAGTAAGGTTGCGTCTAATGGACCGTCGGCGTCGCGACACACCCTCGCCGCTTCCACTCGCACGAGCGCGAGCGCCGCTTCCAGACCACGAACAATCGTGAGGAAGCCCAGACCCTGGTAGGCCGTCCAGGACGCAAAGGCCTTCGCGGCGAGATACCGTCTGAGCGGCGCGTCAAAAGCGGTCCATCGATCTACGACGTACTGGCGATAACACTCCGCGAGGTTGCGAGTGTCAGCTTCAGGCCGCCATTCATCCGGGACAGCCTTCAGCACGTCGTGGTAGTGCACCAGGCTGGCGTCGAGCGCTTCCGGAACAGGAACGTGTACGTGTCCGGCAGGCAACTGTTCGATCGCGTTTACGATGGCGGCGCCCGTTGCGGGAGAGACACTGCGCACGATGCGCGCATTGCGTTCGAGCGTCGCGACGATGCTTTCCGGTGAGGCCGAGTCGTCAGCGCACGTGGCAACCATATGACGCTCCCAGGCCGTGTAGCTTTGCGCGTCCGCCAGGCAATCAGGCCTCAGCAGCGGGGGCCAGTCGTCGGATGTGACGACCAGTCCCTCGTAATCCGCATCGGGAAACGCCGGCGGGGCTTCGACGATTTCAATCGGCACGTCGTCGCGGAACAGCGAGCCAGCCGCCGTCGGACAGTAGTGCGTCAGCGAAATGAATGTGCCGCGGGCATCCCGCACCGCCAGGCGCGGGAAATGACGGCACGTGGCAGGGAGCATCGGCTCGCCAAGATCGCGGTGAATCACGCAGAGTCCTGAATTGCGGTGGTAGAACACGCAGTCGCCGGTTGCCGTTCGCGCAATCATCGCCGCGGCTTCGTCCGGCAACGGGTCTTCGACGATAAGAACGGTGGTGTTTTCGTCCGGCCGTCCCGCCGGAGCGACTCTGCCTGCGCTCAGCGCTTCATCGAGTGTCTTGTAGAGGGGCAGCTCGACGGGAACGTCCCAGTCAGCCGTGCAGCACGCACCCGAATGGCGGCATCGATAATCGGCGTGAATGCTCAGCGAGTACACGGCCATCACCGCGAGCATATCCGAGGTCCATCGTTTGCACTCTTCCAACGCCATGAAAGTGCTGACACTGCTGTGCTGTTTGCTGCTCTTGACCGGGAACGTTCGTGGAGGTGCATCGCCACATGCCGCCCCCGTCGTCAACGAGGTCCTCGCCACACAGGTCGCTCTCGATCGCAGCGGTTTCTCGCCGGGAGAGATCGACGGCCGGGCCGGACGCAACCTTCAGCGCGCGTTGACCGCGTTCCAGGGTTCGCATCAGCTGCCTGCGACAGGACGGATGGACGATGAGACCTGGAAGCAGCTTGCAGCGACAGCAGGCGACGTACCTCCCCTTGTGGACTACACGACCACGGACGCGGACGTCGCCGGACCGTTTACATCGAACATTCCGCCAAAGCTTGAGGACCAGGCAGCACTCGACGCATTGAACTATCGAACGCCGCTCGAAGCGCTCGGCGAACGTTTTCACAGCAGCCCCGCGCTGTTGCAGCAGCTGAATCCCGGGGCGACGTTCCAGCATGCAGGCGAACGTCTGAAGGTTCCGAACGTAATTTCCTCATCCGGGACGCAAGCGGCGGCCGCATCGCCATCCGGGAACATTACGGTTGTGGTGACGAAAAGCACAAGCGCGCTGACGATTGAGGACCCGACCGGACGTGTCCTCTTTCATGCGCCGGTGACGAGCGGAAGCACGCACGACCCGCTGCCAATCGGCACGTGGAAGGTCAATGGCGTGCAGCGCAATCCGAAGTTCCATTACAACCCGGAGCTCTTCTGGGATGCGACGCCCGGCGACCGCAAGGCGACGCTGCAGCCGGGACCCAACAACCCTGTTGGCATCGTCTGGATCGATCTCTCGAAGCCGCACTACGGCATTCACGGCACGCCCGAGCCATCCAACATCGGCCACGTGGAGTCGCATGGCTGCGTCCGGCTGACGAACTGGGATGCCGACCGCGTCGCCCAGTGGGTTAGGCCGGGGACACGGGTGGAGTTTCGCGAGTGAGACGGGTCGACCGGACGCGCAGGGAACGGCTCCGCAGGCGCGTCGTCAACTTCGGCGTCACGTTCGCTCTGGGCGCATTGGTGGCGACGCTGCTGAATGACCGCCTCCAGAGACAGCGAGCGTCACCAGCGACGGATCCGTTGCCGATTGCCACAACCGGCGCTACTGAATCATCGGCGGGACCACCGCGAGCACCCGCGGTCGAAGCCGCAGCGCCGTCGATGGCCGAGGCCATTGGCGCTCTTGCCAGGCGTGATCTGCTCATCCCCGTCGAAGGGGTGACCGCAAATCGGCTAGCGGATACGTTCAACGACTCGCGCGCCATCGGACGCCGGCACGACGCGATTGACATCATGGCGCCGCGCGGCACTGAGGTGCGTGCCGTCGACGATGGCAGCATCGCGAAACTGTTCACGAGCAAGGCAGGCGGGCTGACGATCTATCAGTTCGACCCCACACAGACGTTCTCGTATTACTACGCGCACCTCGATCGCTACGCGACCGGCCTCGCCGAGCACCAATCGGTCAAGCGCGGGCAGGTGCTCGGATACGTCGGCAGCACCGGCAACGCCTCCGAAACGGCTCCGCATCTCCATTTCGCAATTGCACGCCTCGGCACGGATCGCGCGTGGTGGAAGGGGGATCCGATCAATCCGTATCCCCTGCTCGCGAAGTGAGTTAAAGAAAAGTACAGAACTTTTACAGTCAGGCTGCCCTCGGCGTTGTTATGGTGCTACGGCACTTTTCCGATAACAACACAGCCGGAGGTCGAATCTCGTGGTGCAGCCGACGCTTATGTACGGGCGCAAGTATCAGAAGGGAGTCAACTGGATCACCGCCATCGCGATGGGAGCGTTTCACGTCGGTGCGATTGCCGCACTGTTCTTCATCACGAAAGGCGCGCTGCTTGCCGCTCTGATTCTGTATTTCGTCGCCGGCATGCTCGGCATCGGCATGGCCTACCACCGCCTGCTGACGCACCGCGGCTACAAGACCTACAAGTGGGTTGAGTACTTCCTAACCTTCTGCGGAACGCTGGCGCTCGAAGGCGGACCGATCTTCTGGGTCGCTACCCACCGAATTCACCACCAGAAATCCGACCGCGAAGGGGACCCGCATACGCCGCGCGAAGGTACTTGGTGGGCCCACATGGGATGGATTCTGACGGGTGAAGGAATGCACCACGATGCTGCGGTGCTCGCCAAGTACGTTCCCGATCTGTGTCGCGACCGCGTCCATGTGTTCCTGTCCACCTGGCACTGGATGTCGAATGTCATCGTCGGGTTCGGTCTGCTCGCCTTCGGCGGCATTCCGTACGTGTTGTGGGGCATCTTCTTCAGAACGACATTCGGCCTGCACTGCACCTGGCTGGTGAATTCCGCGACCCATTTGTGGGGCTCACGCCGGTTCACGACGCGCGATGACTCGACCAACAACTGGTGGGTCGCGCTCATCACGTTCGGTGAAGGCTGGCACAATAACCACCACGCGCATCCGGTCTCGGCCCGCCACGGTCTCGCCTGGTACGAGCTGGACCTGAACTGGATTGGCATCAGCGCGCTTCGCCTCCTTGGGCTCGCGTGGAATGTGAAGGTCGCGAAAGTGGCGCAGACTACGCTCACGGAGGAGACTGTCGTCGGCGCCGAAGAGGCTGTCGCTTGACCTAGAATGACCTCGTGACCAGACGCCAGAAGGCGATCGCGTTTTTCGTCGCCCTCTGCGTTCTCCTCGTCGCGGCGGCGCTCTCGCTGAATGTCGGCTGGATCGTCATCACCGCCGAACGCGCGCCGCTGCGGGTCCTCGTCCTCGGCATCATCACGTTCGGCGTGATCATCGCCGGTCTCATCGTCTACACCGTCTTTCTCGTTCTCGAAATCCGACGCAACGAAGAGCACGACACGTTCATCAACTCGGTCACGCACGAGCTGAAGACGCCCATCGCGTCGATCCGCCTGTACTTGGAAACCCTGCAATCGCGCACGCTCACTGACGAGCAGCGCCGCGGTTTCTACGATGTCATGCTCGCCGACGCCGAACGGCTGCACCGTACCGTCGATCAGGTGCTCAAGGCCGGCGCCGCAAGTCAGAAGCCGAAGGTGTTCGCGCGCGCCCCCGTCGACATGCAACTGCTCGCACGGGAATGCGTCGACCTGGCATTGCAGCGCCATCACCTGCAGCCGGCCGCGATCGTCGTCGAATCGCACGACAATGGTCCGTTGATCGTTCGCGGCGACGCTGAGGAACTGCGCAGCGTCGTCGTCAACCTGCTCGACAACGCCGTCAAGTATTCGAGTGAGATCGTCAGGGTGACGGTTGGCATCGCGGCCCCCTCGCCCGATACCGTGTGGGTTCGCGTGCAGGACCGCGGGGTGGGAATTCCGCGCAAGCAGTTGAAGCGCATCTTCCGGCGCTTTTATCGTGTCCAGACACGCGGTCTGAAGCAGGTCAAGGGAACAGGCCTGGGCCTGTACATCGTCCGATCGATCGCGCGAGCGCATGGCGGCCGGGTCTTCGCGCAGAGTGAAGGCGAGGGACGTGGCGCCACGTTCACGCTCGAACTGCCGCGTCTTGCTTCATGAATCGAATCCCGGATCCCGAATACCGAATCCCGGCGGCAATCACACCATGAGTCGAATCCTCGTCGTCGAAGACGAGCAGCACATCGCCGACGGGCTCCGCTTCAATCTCGAGGCTGAAGGGCACGACGTCACCATCGCGTCCGACGGCGAGCGGGCGCTTGCCTCGATTCTCGAGGATCGTCGTCTTTACGATGTCGTGGTGCTCGACGTGATGCTGCCCGGACGCGATGGGTTCACAGTCGCTTCGACACTGCGGGCTGCCGGACACTTCGTGCCCATTCTGATGCTCACTGCCCGTGGCCGTGCCGAAGACGTGCTTCGCGGGTTTGAAGCCGGCGCCGACGACTACCTTCCGAAGCCGTTCGAGCTGGCCATCGTCATCGCGCGCATCAACGGCCTGCTGCGCCGTCGTCTCTGGAACGAAGCACAGACCGGCGGCAGCCACACTGCAGCCGCCGACACTTACACATTTGCCGGCCGAACCCTGGACTTCACCGCAATGGAAGTTCGCACGCGGGAAACGTCCTATCGGCTGACGCGTATGGAGTGCGAACTGCTTCGATATCTCGTCACCCATCCCCGGCAGCCAATCTCCCGCGGGACACTCCTCGAGCACGTCTGGGGGCTCCACGAGGAGACCGATACGCGCGCGATCGACAACTTCATCGTCCGCCTGCGCAAGTACCTCGAAGATCGGCCCGAGGCGCCGCGCTTCCTGCAGACTGTCCGCGGCGTCGGCTACAAGTTCGCGCCTGAAGGCCAATAGGAAATCACCCCGCGATCTCCAAGACCAGCCAATCACTCATCACAGATCGCGAATCACAAATAGAATGGCGGCATGGCTGCCAGCGACACGATAGAGACCGAGGGACACCTCATTGACTCGGGCCATCTGTCGGCAATCTTCGACAAAATCATCGAATACCGCGCTCAATACGAAATCCTCAAGTTCGACATCGGACGGACCAATGACGACCCGTCCCGCATCGAGATGCGCATCAGTGCGTCCGATCCGCAGCAGCTCGACGAACTGCTCCAGCAGCTGACGACGTGGGGGTGCCATCCCGTCCGGGAGCGCGACGCGCTCCTCAAGCCCGCCGAGAAGGACCGTTGTGTCCCCGACGACTTCTACTCGACGACGAACCATCGCACCCACGTAAGAGTTGCTGGCCGGTGGCGGGAAGTTGAACAGCAACGGATGGATGCCGTCATCGTGAGCGAGAACGGTCGGCCCGTCTGCCGCAAGCTGCGTGACGTCAGGGTCGGCGACTCGATCGTCTGCGGGCACGAAGGGATTCGTGTGACGCCGGAATTCAGGGAACGCGATCGCCTCGGCTTTGCGTTCATGAGCAACGACGTCTCCTCCGAGCGCCGCGTGGAGGGAAGCGTGGCGCGCATCGCGGCGATGATGAAGGAAGTGAAGAAAGGCGGCGGACGAATTGCCGTCGTCGCCGGGCCAGTCGTCGTCCATACGGGTGGCGTGGAGCACTTCTCGGAGCTGATTCGTCGCGGATATGTCAACGCGGTCCTCGCCGGCAACGCCCTCGCCGTTCACGACATCGAGTTCGCCCTGTCGGGCACATCGCTCGGAATCGATCTGGTGGCGGGAGCGCCCGTCGAGCAGGGACACCGGAATCACATGGCAGCGATCAACACGATTAACCGTGCAGGCGGCATACGCACCGCCGTCGACAACGGCGTGCTGAAGTCGGGCGTGATGTTCGAATGTGTGAAACACGGCGTGGAATACGTACTGGCCGGCAGCATCCGTGACGATGGGCCGCTGCCGGAAACCGAGATGGACCTCATTGTGGCGCAGGAACGTTACGCCGAGGTGCTGTCGAACAACGTGCAGCTCGTATTGATGCTCTCGTCGATGCTCCACAGCATCGGAGTTGGCAACATGCTCCCGTCCTGGGTGCGCGTCGTCTGCGTGGACATCAATCCAGCGGTGGTGACCAAGCTCAGCGATCGCGGTTCCATGCAGACGCTTGGCGTCGTTACCGACGTCGGGCTCTTTCTGCACCGGCTGGCAGAGGCGCTGCGAAACTGAGAAACCGCCGGATGCCGCTCCGCGTCTAACGAAGCGGAGGTGCTATCCTCAAGCCATGGGCAAGCGCATTTTCCTGTTCATCGTGACCAACATCGCCGTCGTCCTGACGTTGACGATTGTGCTGCGGATCCTCGGTGTCGACCGTTACTTCGGTCCCGGCGGCCTCAATATCGGCGCTTTGGCGGCCTTCAGCCTGGTGTGGGGCATGACCGGCGCCATCATCTCGTTGCTGATATCGCGGGCGATGGCGAAGTGGTCGACGGGAATGGTCATCGTGGACGGGCACACGGGCGATCCACGCGCCGATCGCGTCTACTCGATGATTGCCGGGCTCACACAGAAGGCAGGCCTGCCGATGCCCGAAGTGGGTATCTACGATTCGCCCGAAGTGAACGCGTTTGCGACGGGGCCAAGCAGGAGCCGTGCACTGGTGGCGGTGTCCACGGGACTTCTGCGATCGATGAATGACGATCAAGTGGAGGGCGTACTCGGTCACGAGGTCACCCATATCGCCAACGGCGATATGGTGACGATGACGCTTCTGCAGGGCATCATCAACGCGTTCGTCATCTTCTTTTCGCGGTTGATTGCGTACGTCATCGCAAACCGTGGCGATTCGCGGGAACGCGGCTCGAGCGGCGGATCGTTTTTCGTCGTGATCGCGCTGCAGATTGTCTTGGGGCTCCTCGGCTCGCTCATCACCGCATGGTTCTCACGTCAGCGCGAGTTCCGCGCCGACAAGGGCGGCGCGATGCTGGCCGGACGCGAACGGATGATTGGGGCACTCCGGCGGCTGGCCGCGAATGAGGACGCGGTTGACACGCGGAATCAGGCGCTTGCAACCCTCAAGATCAACGGCGCGCGGAGCTGGATGGTGTTCTTCCACACGCATCCGCCGCTCGAGGTCCGCATCGCGGCTTTGGAGAAGATGTCACTGTAAATCCCAAATCCCAAACCTCAGATCAAAAGCGATTGGGACCTCTTGGGATTTGGAACTTGGGATTTGGGGTTTGGGATTTCCTGGATTTCCCAGCCACTACCCTCGGATTACAAAATTCCGCTGCGCGTCGACGTCGCCAATGGTGATGTGCGTCTCGTCAGGCTGCCGCGCGAGCTGTTCCCCTCCGCGCAGCTCAACTTCCAACCGATAGTGTCCAAGCGGCACCTTGATGGTGTAGCCGCCGGTATTGGCCGTCGTGGCGTCGTAGCGCATGTCGGTCCCCATGTCGATTGCGGTCACGCGACGCCCTTGCAGAGGAGTTCCGGCTGAGCTCGTCACCGTGCCCGAAATCGTGCCCGTTGGGTTGGGGACCGTCGTCCCGCCAACAATGGGCCTCCCATGGCGCATGTCGATGCATGCGCTGCTGAGCACCAGCAACAGAACCATTGCCGCCATTCCAGTGAATCGGCTCATATAAGATCTCCGCGCACTGCTCGTGCAATGCGAACGCCATGCATACGACGCTGATCTCATCCGAGGTGCTCGCGGAGCACCTTGCCGATCCATCCTGGCTCATCGCGGACTGCCGGTACAACCTCACCGATGAGACTTGGGGGCGATCGCAGTACGAGACCGCGCACGTGCCCGGCGCGGTATTCGTCGACGTGGCGCACGACCTCGCCGGACAGCGAACCGGTACGAACGGACGGCATCCTTTACCGGCGGTCGAAGACATGGCGGCGACGTTCGGACGGCTCGGCATTGCCGACGACACGCAGGTCGTCGCGTACGACCAGGAGGCAGGCGCATTCGCAAGCCGGTTGTGGTGGATGCTCCGCTATCTGGGACACGACGCGGTCGCCGTGCTGGACGGGGGTTTCGCCAAGTGGACACGCGAAGGACGACCCGTGCGCAGCGGTGTTGAAACACGCCCGCCGTCGGGTTTCACACAGCGGCTTCGCAAGCAGATGCGCGTGACGGTTGACGAGACGGTCGCCCATCTCGGCGATCCCTCGGTCGTGCTGATCGACGCGCGCTCACCCGATCGCTATGCGGGCAAGCCTGACCCGCTCGACGCGATCTACGGACACATTCCCGGTGCGCGGAACCGGTACTACCGGGATAACGTCAGCGACGGCGGCACGATGCGATCGCTCGGCGAACTGAAAACTGATTTCGAAAAGGTACTTGCCGGCACCCCGGCGAGTCAGGCCGTCATGTATTGCGGCTCCGGCATCACCGCGTGCCACAACCTGCTCGCAATGGAGCTCGCCGGACTCCCTGGAGCGCGGTTGTTCGCAGGCTCGTGGTCGGAGTGGGAATCCGATCCGAATCGCCCGGTTGAGAGAAGTGCTCCCGCCGACGATCGAAGCGCCAGCCCGAAGGGTTAACCGCCGACGATTGTTACCGTGAAGCCGTGCTGGTTTGGCGCCGCATATTGGCGGTGCTGCCGAATGCGCGTATACGGAATCTTCACGAGCACGTTCGCCTTCTCGTCGGGCTCCGGCTGCATCTGAATGGTCTGTTCGGTGCTGCTCGACACCAGGACCGCGGCCGTCTCCACATCGGCGAATCCGATGATGTAGATGTCGCCATTCGCGAGCTTGTGGGTTTCGTAGCTGCGGAACCGACGCTCGGCGAAGAGCGGCGCGTTCGCGAGGCCTGGTGAATACGTGAACCCGTAGACGCCGCCAGGCAGTGCGTTCACCCCGGTTCCTTCTTCGGCAGCCGACACAATCCGGACGCGGTGCGTCGTGCGTAAGGTTTCCTGATCGATGGTGGACGGTGTGTTCGCGTAACTGACTCGACTCATGACGGGCGATTATAGCGAGTAGTGGACGCGTCGACTCGACCGCTTACGCGTTCACCCCGACCGGACAGCTGACGCCGGTGCCGCCCAACCCGCAATAACCGGCGGGATTCTTGGCCAGATACTGCTGGTGATAGTCCTCCGCGTAATAGAACGGCGGGGCATCCGCAATTTCCGTGGTGATGCGTCCGTAGCCGGCATCGTTCAGCCGATCCTGAAAACGCTGCCGCGATGTTTCGGCCGCACGCTTCTGTTCCGGCGAGAACGTGTAGATCGCGGAACGATATTGCGTGCCGATGTCGTTGCCTTGCCGCATCCCCTGCGTCGGATCGTGGTTCTCCCAGAAGATCTTCAGCAAGGCGTCGTAGGACGTAACCTTCGGATCGAACACGACGAGCACGACTTCGGCGTGACCGGTCATGCCGGAGCACACTTCGCGATAGGCCGCATTCGGCGTATAGCCGCCTGCATATCCGACGGCAGTGGCATAGACACCGGGCGCCTCCCAGAACTTCCGCTCGGCACCCCAGAAGCATCCCATTGCAAAAATCGCCCGTTCGAACCCCTCGGGGAACGGAGGCACGATTCGATGGCCGTTGACAAAGTGCGTCTCCGGTACGTCCATTGCCTCCTCACGACCTCGTATCGCCTGGTCGGGCTGTGGCATCCTCAGATTCATATGGCGCTTGTCCCCTACGTACAGTCTATCTTCAGCACTCGGCCGTCCAATGATTATTAGTCGGCCTCCGGCAGAGATAAGCGAGTAACAGTTGTTGGTTATCCATTTCACGGCGGACCGTGGCGATGCGCGTTTACGACTGGATCAAGTGCTGGTCCGGCGCATTACCCAGGTTTCCGGTATGTCGCGGGCGCGTGCACAGCGATGGATAGCCGACGGTCTGGTATCGGTCAATAGGACGCCGGCGGCCCGGGCATCGATGCGTGTCCGTGAAGGAACTGCGGTGGAAGTGGACCTGCCAGCCCGGTCGCGCATGCGCGAACGGGCTGTCGCGGAGCCCGTACCACTCGACGTTCTGTACGAAGACGATGCGTTGATGGCCGTGAACAAACCAGCGGGGATGGTCGTCCATCCAACGTTCCGCAATCCGTCGGGAACGCTCCTGAATGGCGTCCTCTGGCGGGTTCGCAACAGAAAAGACACACGTCCGGGCCTTGTCAGCCGGCTCGATAAGGACACGTCGGGCGTGGTCGTGGTTGCTCTTTCAGCGGGTGTGCATGCACGCATCCAACGCGATGCGCACGCCGCCCGTGTCACCAAGGAATACCTGGCGATCGTCCGTGGTACGCCGCGGCCACTCGAAGGACGGATCGCACTGCCCCTGCGCCGCGATCCCGCGGATCGCCGCAGGGTCATCGCCGATCCGGCAGGTGTTCCGAGCGAGACAATGTATTCCGTCATCGCGAACGGCGACGGGTATTCGTTGGTGAACTGCCGGCTCGGCACAGGGCGCACGCACCAGATTCGCGTGCACCTTGCCGCAACCGGATGGCCGATTGCCGCCGATCGGACATACGGTTCACCTGATCCCGTCATCCAACGCCAGGCACTGCATGCATGGCGGGTTACATTTCCGCACCCGCAAAGCCGAGAAATGGTCACGATAGAGGCACCGGTGCCCGACGATATCTGTTGTGCTTGGCGGGATCCTTTACAATGGCTCTTACTTACCCCCGGCGTTCTTTCCAGTAACAAATAGGGTTTCAGAATGGGTGCACACAAAGCTCGTGTACGTGTCCTCTCGGCTTGTTTCGTCGCGGTCTCCTTCACGGTTCCCGCGATTGCGCAAACCACCACGCCTGCAGCGTCGGTATCAGCCGCGCTCAGCCGTATCCGCATCGGCAATTTCGGAAAGATCAACAACAACTATTACAGGGGCGCGCAGCCGAAAGGCTCGGACTACCGAGACCTCGCCGCGCTCGGCGTCAAGACGATCATCGACCTGCAGAAGGATGGACCGTCGAACGAGGCCGGCCTTGTTACTGGGGCGGGGATGAAGTTCGTCCGAATCGGAATGACCACGTCCGAGGCTCCGACCGATGCGCAGATCGCGCAGTTCTTCGAAATCGTGACCAACCCGGCGAACCAGCCTGTCTACGTGCACTGTGCAGGAGGACGGCATCGGACCGGAACGATGACCGCTCTCTATCGCATGACCTTTGACGGATGGAACGCCGCTCAGGCCTACACCGAGATGAAACAGTTCCGCTTCGAGGGATTCCCGGATCATCCGGTGCTGCGCAATTACGTTTACGCGTATCACCCGGCTCTGCCGAAGCAGCCTGCCGTCCTCGCAACGGGCATCATCACGACGAAGTAGGTATCGCGTATCAGGTCTCAGGGGTGGTCTAGGGATTAGTCTCGACCACCCCTGAAACCCGATACCTGATACCTGATACCTTCTAGAGCGGTGTCCCTGACACGCCGCGAATTTCTCTGGGCCACTGCGGCCGCAAGCCTGTCCTTCCCCGCGCTCGCACAGGAACAGCGCGAGACCGCGGCCGCCGGCACCCGCTTTCAACATGGCGTCGCGAGCGGCGATCCGCTGCTCGATCGGCTGATCATCTGGACGCGCGTCACGCCGCGCGAACCGTCAAGCACACGACCAATTCAACTGCGATGGCGCGTCGCGACCGATGCCGAGTTGCGCAGCGTCGTGTCCAGCGGCACCGCGGAGACCAGCGGTGAACGTGATTACACGGTCAAGGTGGACGTGGGTGGTCTCACGCCAGGCCGCCCCTATTTCTACGCGTTCGACGTCGAAGGCGAGCAGTCGCCCATCGGACGCACGAAGACATTCCCCGCAACGTCGGATCGCATGCGGTTCGCGCTGGTGTCGTGCTCCAACTTCCCGGCCGGCTACTTCAACGTGTACGCGGCGATCGCGAAGCGCCCGGAACTCGATGCCGTTGTTCACGTCGGTGACTACATCTACGAGTTCGCCGAAGGAGAGTACGGTGTCGGTGCGGCGATCAGCCGCATTCCGCAGCCGCCGCACGAGGCCATTGCATTGGCGGATTATCGCGCCCGCTATGCGACGTATCGCACGGACCCGGACCTGCAGGAGGCGCATCGCCTGTTCCCGTTCATCGCCGTGTGGGACGACCACGAGCTCGCCAACGACGCCTGGGCCAACGGCGCCATCAATCACAATCCGGAAAAAGGCGAGGGCGACTGGGCGACGCGAAGAGCCGCGGCGTACAAGGCGTATCTCGAATGGATGCCGATTCGGGAATCATCCGACCCGCCGATTCATCTCTATCGCGTCATCCGATTCGGCGCGCTTGCCGATCTCGTCATGCTGGATACCCGCGCGCTCCGCGATCGGCAGGTCGCCAACAGCGATGCGGCGGGCCTGGCGGATCCGAAGCGCACGTTGATGGGTGCCGCGCAGGAAGCGTGGATGTTCGACCAGCTGCGCGCATCACAACGCGCCGGCACGTCGTGGACCTTGCTCGGGCAGCAGACGATGTTCTCGTCGATCACGCTGCCAGGCACGCGCCCGACGAACACGGATCAATGGGACGGCTACCCGGCTCAACGCGATCGCGTGCTCGAGTTCGTCGAACGTGAGCGGATTGCCAACCTGGTCATCCTCGCCGGCGACGCGCATAGTTCGTGGGGGTTCGATGTGCCCCGCCATCCGTGGAACGGCTACCGTGCGGAGTCGGGAGCAGGATCGCTCGCCGTCGAACTGGTGACGCCGGCCATCAGCTCTCCGCCGCCCCCGATGTTCACGTCGAGCAGCGGATCGGATGCGGCTGCGGCCCTGCGTGTCGCCTTCCCCCACCTCAAATACCTCGACGGCGCGCACCGCGGTTTCATCCTGGTGGAGCTCACACCGAACCGGATGAAGGCGGACTGGTTCTTCTCGCCCGATGTGCGTGTGCGATCCGATGCCGAAATGGCCGGTGGCAGCTTCGTCTGCGAGCGCGGCTCCGCGCATTTGCAGGCAGGGTAGGCTGAAATCACAAATCGCAAATCACAAATCAAAACCGGATCGTCCTCACCACCTTAATCGATCCCTTTCGATCCAGCGTCTGCAGCGTGGTCTGATCCGTCCAGTTGTGCGTATACACGAGAAAGATGTCGTTGCCTGGCCGGGTGATCCAGCGGAAGCGCGCCTGCCACCCGAGCTGGCGCGTCACGCTGTCGAACTGGAGGCGATTGACAAGCGAGATGAAGGGACTGAACTGCGTGTTCACATCGTTGAGCCACAGCCGCGTGGTGAAGCGCCCCTCGCGCAACGAAATCTCGTTGAAGTCGCCACCGACGTTGATCAGCCAGCCGCGGCGCGGCCGCAGGCTCAGCGTTCCCGTCACCTGTTGCCGTTCTCCTGAATAGAACGTGCCCTCCTCGTAGGTGATGTTCAACGACACCGGACGGCTCGTCGTCGTCTGCGCCTGATAGTGCCGCCGCAGAAAAGAGTACTGGCCGCCGGCGGGCAGAATGACACCAGGTGAGATCTGGAAATCGCGCGGCAGCCGTTCGTAGAGCGACAGCAGATGAAACTCGACGAGGTCGGTCGAGCCGAGATCGGCACGAAGCAGTTGGATGTCGTCCCGGCGCGATTCGAGACGGCCGTTCAGATCGAAGATGTGATCCAAATTGCTTTCGAAGGAGAACCGTCGCAGGTATCGCCCGTAACGGCTGCGTTCCGTGTGCACGGTGTAGCGGGCGTCTGGAGCAATCTCTCGATAGGCCCGCCGATCGACGAACCCGACGGCCGGATCGTAGCCATCCTGCACTTCGCGTACAAACAGGCGCCAGTAGATGGGATCGTTCGGCATGTTGATGCGCGCACCGAACGCCGAGCCGCCGCGTGATCCCGAGAGTTTCGTGGTGTTCAGGTAGTAGCCGCTGACTTCGAGGACCTCTTTCCCAAAAAGACTCGACGTCGCGAGCGCGAAATCCGCTCCGACCGTCTGCCGCGCCGGGTCAGCCGCGCCGCTGCGGTTCGTGATGAGCGCGCCGACGTACGACTGGCGCCAGAACCGCCGCTGCGATCGCAGCACGGTGAAATCCTCGCCCGCAACGCTGCCGCGATCACGCGTCCGGACATGCATGACGCCGACGTCGAACGCGCCGGCGTGTCCGGTCAGCTTCGCGCCGTAGTCGACCGGCTGCGGCACGCCGGAGTCGTCGAGACCAATACGCCGGCTGAAAAACGGCGTGATCGCGTTGCCCGTCTCGCGGGAGAACACGAACAGGCTCGCGCCCTCCAGAAAAAACGCTCGTTTCTCAGGAAAGAACAGCGGGAACCGTGTGAGGTTGACCTGGCGTTGGTCGACCTCGGTCTCCGCGAAGTCCGTATTGAGGGACATGTTGGCGCGAAGCCCCGGCGTCAGGTTGTAGGCGATATCGCCTCCGATTGATCCGGTCTGCACAGAAGCGCCGGCGCCGCGGCCCGGCGCCGCCGAGGAATTTCCCACGACATACGGCACCAGGTCGAGGCCCAGACCCTGCCGCAGGCCGTCGAGCCCCTGCAGCCGTCCGGCGGCGGGCATGTAGGTGAGACCTTGGTTGCGAGCCCAGCCACTCCAGAGCGTCTCCTCGACTTTGCGGCGGATGGTACGCTGGAAGTTGATGCCCCAAGTCGACGCATCGGCTTGGAAGTTGATCGTATTGAACGGAATCTCGATCTCTGCGCTCCAGCCCCGCTCATCTCGCGAGGCGCGACCGTTCCAGATGCCGTCCCACGAACGGTTCACGGCGGCGCCATTGCCCGACGCGATCAACCCGTCGCCCATGGCGCCCGACGGATTGATCTCGAAGTAGTAGCCCGACCGGCCGTCCGAATAGGTATCGATCGCGACCATGAAGCGATCGTCGGCGCCGAGCGATTGATCGCGCTGCATTTGGTTCCCCATGACGCGCGCGGGCTCGGAATCAAAACAGATCACGCCAATAAGGATGCGGCGCGCGTCATATAGAACACGGACTTCGGTCGGTTCGGTCGCCGAGTCCCCTGTATTCGGGTCTTGCTGACGAAACCCGGACGCGGGCATCGCCCGTTGCCAGGCTTCCTCGTTGAGGCGCCCGTCGAGAACGATGCGGTCACCATCGCTGAGTCGCGTTGCGGTCATCGCCGGCGGTTCAACCGCCTGCGCCGCCGCGAAACGTGGGAAGCTTGCCGCGATTACCACCAAGAGGAACAGACGAACGACCTGAAGGAACCGGGATGAACGAGTCACGTGTCAAGGCACAGTACCTCAACAGCCACGCAGCCACCAATGACGCGGATCCTCTTGACCGCCATCCTGTAATGGCGGAACGTGATTAAAGTGATGCGAAAAGTCCTCATCCTACTCGTTGCACTTCTCTTGACGGCCCAGTCGTCCTTCTCGCAGTCACCCGCGGGAGGAGACGTGACCCGTGCGACCCTCGACAACGGCCTGCGTGTCGTGATCGTCCGCGATCCGCTCGCGCCGGTCGCCACGGTCATGCAGAACTACCTGGTCGGCGCGAACGAAACGCCGCCAGGGTTCCCCGGCATGGCCCACGCGCAGGAGCACATGGCGTTCCGCGGATGCGCGGACGTGAGCGCCGATCAAATCGCCGCGATTTTTGCCCAGCTCGGCGGCTTCAACAACGCGGACACACAGCAGACGATCACGCAGTATTTCGCGACGGTGCCGTCCGCCGATCTCGAGGTCGCGTTGCGCGTCGATGCGGCCTGCATGCGCGACATGGTCGACTCCGACGCTGAGTGGAAGCAGGAAAAAGGCGCGATCGAGCAGGAAGTCGCGCGCGATCTCTCCGAGCCCACCTACAAGTTCATCACCCGGCTGAACGAGGTCATGTTCGCCGGCACACCGTACGCGCACGATGCGCTCGGCACGCGCGAGTCGTTTGAAAAGACCACGGGCGCAGCGCTGAGGGCCTTCTATCGCCGATGGTATGCGCCGAACAACGCAATCCTCGTCATCGCCGGCGACGTCGATCCCGCGCTCACATTGGCAAAGGTCAAAGAGCTGTACGGCGCGATTCCGCGTCGTCCACTCGGGCAGCGACCGGCGGTCGCGCTGCGGCCTGTCAAGCCGGAGAGTTTCACGCTCGACAGCAATCTCCCCTACACCCTGGCGTTCATCGCCTATCGCTTGCCCGGCACCAACAGTCCGGATTTCGCCGCCGCGCGAGTGATGGCCGACGTGCTGGCAAGCCAGCGCGCCGATCTGTATGCGCTCGTGCCGGCGGGCAAGGCGCTCTTCGCGCAGTTCGAGCTCGCGGAAACATATCCGAAAGCGAGCGTCGGGTTCAGCGTCGCCGCGCTCCCTGCATCCACGGCCCCAACGGGAGTCGTCGCCGACATGCGTTCGATTGTCGCCAATTACGTGCGTGACGGTTTCCCCGAGGAGCTGGTCGAGGCGGCAAAGCGAACAGAAGTCGCGTCGGCGCTATTTCGTCGCAACTCGATTTCCGATCTCGCAGCTGTCTGGTCGCAGGCGCTTGCGGCCGAAGGCCGCAACTCGCCCGACGAGACGGTCGAGGCCATCAGGCGGGTGACGGTTGCCGACGTCAATAGGATCGCCAGGCAGTTCCTGAAGGACTCCAACTCGATCACGGCGACGCTGATTCCGAAGCCGACTGGCGAAGCGGCCTCCGGAAAGGGATTCGGTGGCGGCGAGCAGTTGACCGCGGCGCCAACCAAGCCGGTGAAACTGCCGGCGTGGGCCGAAACGGCGCTCGCCTCGATTCGCGTCCCATCGGTGAACGCGGACTGGACCGACACGACGCTCCCAAACAAGCTGCGCGTGATTGTCAAAAACGATCCGACGAGCCCGACGGTGACGCTCCTCGGCAATATTCGGCATGAAGCGGGCCTGCAGGAAGCGACAGGGAAGGACGGTGTCGCCGACGTGCTCGACGAGCTGTTTTCCTATGGCACCACCACCCTCGACCGTCTGGCGTTTCAAAAGGCGCTCGATGACATCGCGGCGAACGAAAGCGCGGGCTACGACTTTTCCCTGCGCGTGCCGAAGAGCGACTTCGCTCGCGGCGTCGAGCTCCTCGCCGATAACGTGCTGCATCCGGCGCTGCCTGCTGATGCCTTCGCCGTCGTCAAGCAACAGACCGCCGAGTACCTCGAAGGGCAGATGAAGAGTCCCGGCTACCACGTCGACCGTGCGGTGAAGACAGGCCTGTTGCCGTCCGGCGATCCGGCACTGCGTGAGCCGAAGCCCGAGAGCGTCGGTGCATTGACGATCGACGACGTGCGGAAGCACTACGAGAAGACGTTCAGGCCAGACCTGACGGCGATCACGATCATCGGTGACATCGATCCCGCCGAGGCGAAAAACATCGTCGAGAAATATTTCGGCGCCTGGAAGACTGACGGTCCGACGCCCGATCCGACGCTGCCGCCGGTACCGAAGAACGCGACGAACGATTTCACTGTTGCCGATCCCGAAGCGGTGCAGGCGTCCGTGACTCTCGCGGAGGAGGCAGGGCTGACGCGATTCGATCCTGACTACTACGCCATTCAGCTGGGCAACAACGTTCTAGGCGGCGGCTTCTACGCCACGCGCCTCTACCACGATCTGCGGCAGGTTGAAGGTCTCGTGTATACCGTCGAAGACGACTTCACCGCGGGAAAGACGCGCAGCGTCTACACGGTGAGCTTTGGATCGGATCCGCCGAACGTCGCGAAGGCGCGCGACCTGATTGTGCGCGACCTCCGCGCAATGCAGACCGACAATGTCACACCGGAGGAGCTGCATCAGGCGAAGGCGCTGCTGCTGCGTCAGATGGCGCTGCAGCAATCGAGCGAAGACGCGATCGCGGGGGTGCTCCTCGCCCGTGCGCAGATAGGCCTGCCGCTCGACGAAGCGCGGCGTATGGGCCAGCGCTATTACGATCTGACGGCTGATGAAGTCCGCGCCGCGTTTGCGAAGTGGATCCGTCCACAGGACTTTGTCCAGGTGGTCCGAGGCCCCCAACCTTGAGTCGGGTCATATCCGGGGTCTGACCCCGGTACGGCGCATCACCGGGGTCTGACCCCATGGATACGGCCGGCTTTAGCCGGCCCACCACGGCCATATACTCTGAGCTCTATGCGACGCGCTGTTATTGCCGCTCTTGGGGCGTCTCTCTTCGTGCTCGCCGGACACGCGCAGGTCCGGCCGCTCTACGACATGGGCGCCACGGGTCTGACGCAGGTCCTGCAGCGTCTGCAGACGACGGCCAGCGTGCTCCATACCGGGGCGCATCCCGACGACGAGGATTCAGCGTTCATTGCGAGAGCGGCGCGAGGCGATCACGCGCGCGTGGCCTACGTGTCACTGAACCGCGGCGAGGGCGGCCAGAACATCATCGGCACGGAGCTCTTCGACGCGCTCGGCGTCATTCGCACCGAGGAGCTGCTCCAGGCGCGGCGCCTCGATGGCGCCGAACAGTTCTTCGGCCACACCTTCGACTACGGTTTCTCGAAGTCGCGTATTGAGGCGGCGACGAAATGGGGCGAGCACGACACGCTCGGCGATCTCGTGCGCGTTATCCGCATGTTCCGTCCGCTGGTGGTCTACTCGCGCTGGAGCGGCACGCCGAGCGACGGCCACGGCCATCACCAGGAGGCGGGTTACCTCACACCGCTGGCGTACAAGGCGGCCGCTGATCCCAACGAATTCCCGGAACAACTGCGCGAAGGATTACGGCCGTGGCAAGCGAAGAAACTGTATCGTGGAGTCTTCGGCAACGCGAGACCTGATCCCTCCGTTCCAACGCTGCCGGTACAGACCGGTGTGTTCGATCCAGTTGCCGGGCGCAGCTACGCCGAGATCTCCTTCGAGGGGCGCAGTCAACACAGGACGCAGGCCCAGGGGGGTATCGAACCGCGAGGGCCGCTGACCTCGACATTGGCGCTCGTCGAAAGCACGGTGCCGGTGCAGCCGCCAGCCCCCGACAGAACGATCTTCGACGGTCTTGACCTCACGGTTCCAGGAATCGCGAAGCTCGCAAGATTGCCCGACGGAACACTCCGGACGGAACTGGCCGCGATCGATGCGGCCGCGAAGAAGGCACTCGCTGATTACGAGCCGCTAAACCCCGCACGAATCATTCCTGCGCTCGCGGATGGTCTTCGCACCACACGCGCCGCGCGCGCCGCACTCAAATCTTCGAGCGCGTCGATGGACGCGCGCGCCGAGGCCGACTTCCTGCTCGGTTTCAAAGAAGATGATTTCTCCGACGCCCTGGTACGGGCCGCGGAAGTCGTTGTGGATCCGCTCGCGTCGCGGGAGACGGTCGTCGCCGGCGATTCGATCGACGTGCAGGTCCGCACGTTCGTACCGCCCTCCTCCAACGTGACGATCGGCAAGACAAACCTGAATGCGCCTGCTGGATGGACGGGCGAGCCGATACCAAACGAACCGGGGCAAGGTGGCGGATTCCTGAATCGTCGCGAGACGCCGACCAATCTCGTCTCGTACCGGGTGCGTGTCTCCGCTGACGCGCAACCCACCCAGCCGTACTACCTGAAGCAGCCGCGGACCGGTGACATGTACAAGTGGAGCGATACCGATCCGAAGGCGCTCCCCTTTGGTCCGCCGCTGTTGACAGCCTCGGTGATGCTCACGATTGGTGGCGTCGACCTGAGCGTCCCAAAACCGGTGCAGTTCCGCTACGCCGATGATGTCCGCGGCGAGCTCCGCCGCGACGTCAACGTCGTTCCACGCATCGCCGTCGGCGTCGACACATCATTGCTGGTTGTCCCGCTTGGCACTACGCCGAATCAGCAGAAACTGGTCGTGCGTGCCATCAGCTTTTCATCGCAGGCGGTGACGGGCATGCTTCGGCTGCGGCTACCTCAGGGCTGGACGTCTACGCCTGCAGAAGCGCCGTTCACCCTCAAAGCCGACGGCGATAAGACCTCGACACCGTTGGTCGTGACCGCTCCAGCGCGCCGCATTGCGGGTCACTTCGAGATCTCGGCCGAGGCGACGGTCGGAAACGCGACGTTCTCGCGCGACGTGCAGGTTGTCGCCTACCCGCACATCCAGACGCATCGCCTCTATTGGCCGGCGACCACGACCGCACAAGTGTTCGACTTGAAAGTGGCGCCGGTCAAAGTTGGTTACATCATGGGGAGCGGCGATCAGGTCGCAGACGCCATTCGGCGGATGGGCGTGGACGTCACGATGCTCGACGGCGAAGCGCTCGCAACGGGCGACCTCTCCAAGTTCGACACGATCGTCGTCGGAATCCGCGCCTCGGAAACGAACCCTGATTTCGTGGCGAACAACGGACGGCTGCTCGATTACATGCAGCGCGGTGGAACGATGATTGTCCAGTATCAGCAGCAGGAATATGCGAACCGAATGCTGCCGCCGTATCCGGCCACACCGCCCACGAATGCGAATCCGCGCGTGACAGTCGAGGATGCGCCAGTGAAGATCCTCGTGCCCACACATCCTGTCTTCAATTTCCCAAACAGGATTACTGACGCCGACTTCAGTGGATGGGTTCAGGAGCGGAACTCGTACGCGTTCACGACGTTCGATTCGAGATATGTCCCGCTGCTGGAGTGTGCGGATCCGGGTGAGCCTCCGGTACGCGGCGCCGAGGTGTACGCAGAGGTCGGAAGAGGGCGATACGTCTATACGTCGTATTCGTGGTTCCGGCAGCTCCCCGCCGGGGTTCCTGGCGCGTACCGGCAGTTCGCCAACCTGATCAGCCTGTCGAAAGCACCGCGCTAGCACGTTTCAAGACGAGAGCGCCACGACGATTGCCGCGACGCCGACGGCGAGTGCCAGCAGCACACCGAACGCCGCGAACGTGATCCACCGGCCGAACGGAACGCCAGCAGCGAGAAGAACCGCCATGAGGCCACCGTTGGTCGGCGTCAACAGCTCCGTGAGTCCGGCTCCCGTCTGATACGCAAGCACCGTTACTTGCCGGGAGATGCCGAGCAGATCGGAGAGCGGAACGAGAATCGGCATCGTGAGCACTGCCTGTCCGCTGACGCTTGGCACTGCCACGTGAACGATCGAATGGAAGGGGATCATCAACAGCGACGCGAACGCCGCCGGCGCACGCGAGAGCGGCGCCGCAAGTCCATCCAGTATGGTGTCGGTGACGCGGCCATCCGTCAGGACGAGCGACAATGAGCGCGCGACGCCGATCAGCATCGCCGCCGGGAGCATCGCCTGCATGCCTTCGAGATAGGCCGCGGTCGTTCCCGCGATGCCAAGGCCGCCAAGCAACCCCGCAACGACACCCGCGATGAGAAATCCACCGGAGAGCTCGTTGAAGCCCCAGCCGAGCGCAACCGACCCGTACACGTACGCCGCAATCGGCGCGATCGCGATCGCGAGAATCAGATAGTCCCTCGTCTGTGCCGGCGCGATTGCACCTGAGATTGCCGAATCCCGAATCCCGAA
The DNA here is from genome assembly GCA_035764385.1 of Vicinamibacterales bacterium. Classification (GTDB taxonomy): domain Bacteria; phylum Acidobacteriota; class Vicinamibacteria; order Vicinamibacterales; family UBA2999; genus Gp6-AA40. The sequence goes on along the minus strand of DASTZI010000465.1, from coordinate 6,058 downwards.
TCCCGACTCCCGGTCACGATTCCGCGTCGCATACCACATCGTCCACGCCACCCACAGCGCGGATGCGGCGGCGAACGTCGTCCATCGAAGCGGCGCCGCGGACATCGGTGGAAGCTGCGCGAGCTTCATGGCAATGCCGGCTTGAAACGGGTTGGTCGGACCAAAGGCGCTTCCGATCGCCGCTGCACCTGTGCTCATTGCAACCACTGCGACGGCGTCGACGCCGAGGCCGCGTCCCAGCAGCAACAGCGCCGGGACGAGAGGAATGATCTCCTCCTGCATGTTTTCCAGTGCACCCATGCTTGCGAAGAACAACGAGATGATTGGAATGGCGATCAGCCCGCGATTCCCGAAGGCGGCAACGAGCGTCGTAATCAGCCGGCCGAGGGTGCCGATCCGATCGACGACGACCCACGCGGCGCCGACGAATAGGACCACGCCGACGACATCGGCGGCTTCGACAAAGCCACGGGGAATGGCGACGACGGCCGCGAACAGTCCGACGGGCGCCGGGTCGACGCGATGGTACGTGCCCGCGACGACGACGCGCCGTCCGGTAGCGGCATCGTCTTTTCGTTCGTACTCACCTGCAGGAAGAATCCAGGTCAGCGCCGCGCATATGGCGACACCAGCGACCAAAAGGACTACGGGGTGCGGAAGTTTCACTGGGCGCCTATCTTATTGGCTCGTGGCTACCCTGCGGGCTTAGAATCTGCGCGAGGTGTCGCCGTGACTGACCACAAGCGATCGACACGCCGCCACGTACTTCGGATGGGCGCCGCCGCCGGCGCAGGACTGCTGGTTCCGTATCGCGACGCGCTCGCGCTGGACACACCAGGCAAGTTGGGCGCCCCGCTTGGCCCATATGGAGAACGGTCGCCTTTTGAAAAGGCGGTCCGTTGGCGCCGGGACACGAAGACGCCGGAAACAGGCTCGAGCTTCACACCTATTCAGGATTCCGTCGGCACGCTGACGCCGTCCTCGCTCCATTACGAACGCCATCACTCCGGCATTCCAACCATCGACCCGGCGCAGCATCGGCTGGTCATCCATGGAATGGTGGAGCGACCGCTCTCGCTCTCGATCGAGGACATTCGACGCCTGCCATCTCTGACGCGAATCCTGTTCCTCGAGTGCGGCGGCAACAGCGGGAGCGAGTGGGCGGACAAGACAGGGGTCGACGTGCAGCGCAGCTACGGCTTGCTGAGCGGCAGCGAGTGGACCGGCGTTCCGCTATCGCTGCTGCTCGCGGAGGTTGGTGTCAAGCCAGGCGCGAGCTGGGTGATTGCCGAGGGCGCGGATGCCTGCCGGATGGAACGCAGCATCCCGTTGGCGAAAGCGATGGACAACTCGCTGCTCGCCTACGGGCAGAACGGCGAAGCGATTCGCCCGAACCAGGGGTATCCGTTGCGCCTGATCAACCCTGGCTGGGAAGGCAACACGAACGTGAAGTGGCTCCACAGCCTGAAGGTCACCAATCAGGCGTACATGGCTCGAGACGAGACCGCGAAGTACACGGAGCTGATGCCCGATGGCAAGGCGTGGATGTTCACGTACGAGATGGATGCCAAATCGGTCATCACCTTTCCGTCAGGCGGACAAACGCTGCCACGTCGCGGACCTTACGAGCTGACCGGACTCGCGTGGTCGGGACGAGGAACAATCGAGCGCGTCGAGGTGACGCTCGATGGCGGACGAAGCTGGGTGAACGCGCACATCCACGAGCCGCGGCTTCCCATCGCCCTGACACGTTTCCGCCTGCCGTGGCGATTCGACGGACGCGAGGCCGTGATCGCATCACGCGCGACCGACGACACCGGATACGTGCAGCCGACGCGCGAAGCCTTGATTGCGGCGCGCGGGACGAACTCGAACTATCACTTCAACGGGATGAAGTTCTGGATCGTGCGGGCGGATGGGACGGTGACCAATGTGGACGCGTAGCGTGATTGTGTTGTGGCTCGCTGCGGCGGTGCCGCTGGCCGCGCAGTCGCCCACCTATGGTGTCGGGCGACCGCCGACGCCGGATGAGATTCGGGCGTTGGGCTCCGCCATCGCTCCCGATGGGGGAGGCCTTCCCGAGGGCTCGGGCACCGTGGCGACGGGTCGAGCGGTCTTTGCCGCCCAGTGCTCCCGCTGCCATGGTCCCAACGGCGAAGGTAACGTGGGGCCGATCCTGGTCGGCGGGCAAGGCACGCTCGCGACGCCAAAGCCGCTCAAGACGATCGGCAGCTACTGGCCCTACGCGACGACGCTCTGGGACTACATCAATCGGGCGATGCCGTTCGATCAGCCGGGGCTGCTCAAGCCGCCCGAGGTCTACGCAGCGGTCGCCTACCTGCTCAACTTGAACGGCATCATTCGCGAGGATCAGGTCATCGACGCCACGAGCCTGCCGAAAATCGTGATGCCGAACCGCAACGGGTTCATCCCGGACCCTCGCCCCAAAACCCGCAGCCGAAAGAACAACTAGCGGGTGCTCGTGCTGCTCGGTCGTTTCATGAGCACGTCCCAGTGATCGCCCGCGTGTTTCACAATGGCCGGCACATCTTCGGCGAGCACGTAACCGTCCTTCACGAGCGACGCCGCGGCGTCCTGCACCTGCTTCACGTACCGATCGCGTGACTGATACCGCTCTTCAATCGACAGTCGTGAATCGTGAGTCCGTTCACGGTCAGCCTTCGTGCTGGCGAACGGAACGTACGAGCCAAGGAGTGGGAAGAAGAGGTGTGTGCCGCCGATCGCGCTCTTGCGGAAGTTCCAGCCCGCTGTGGTCGCCAGCGGCACCATCACGTCAGGAAGACGAAGGCCGCCGAGCTCGTTGCCGTCCTTGTCCACCTGCGACACCAGCAGCGGCAACGGCGTGCTGGCGCCGCCGTCCTTCGCCACCAGCCTGTTGACGCCGCGAGCGCCGGGCAGCGCCTTTTTCGGCGAGACCACGCCTGGAATATCCGGAAACGCCACATCCGTCGATCGCACAAGCGTGCCGTCCTGCAGTTGCGGATAACGGCTCGGCGGCGGCGCAGTGCCCTGGCGCACCCATTTCTCCATACCGACGAGCAGCGCTCTCATCGCCCAGACGTAATCGGTGGGATTGTCCTGCAGCTGTCCGTTGCTGACACTCGAAGGAAACCTCGCGGGATCGTGCTGCGTCCCCGCGAACACATAGAGCCGGACGTTCGGCGGAAGCGGCCGGTCCTGCATTCCATCAGGTGTCATCGTTTCGAGCGCGGCCGCCTTCTCCCACACCTCGGTCGCGGTGTTGGTCCAGAACACCTTTGGTTGATGCTCGCCGGCGCGTGTATTCTCGAGAAGTCCTTCCTCGGCGCCCGTTACCGGGTCCCGCTGCTTCATGTCGGAGAACGGGAAGATTGTCGCGACATCCGATGACAACGACGTCGGTATCGACCAACGCCGATTGAGGTTGACGCCTGACGCGCCCGCGAGGTGCGGAATAACCGCATCAAATGCCAGGCGATTCCGCTCGTCCGTATAGAAGCCGTCGTAGAGGAACTCGCGAAGATAGCGCCCGGTCTGCGATGAGCCGAACGCGAAGATGTATTTCGCGGACACCGTCGCATCGGGCGAGAACTTCACCCACGACGCCGCGTCTCGAACAGCGGCGAATCCGAGTGCAGCCACCGGTGGGTTCGCGGCCGTGTACGCGAGCTCGTAGATGCGGCCTGGCTCGAACCCGCCGTCGAGCGTCACGACGTTGCCAGCGAGGCGCCACTTCGCGCGCGGAATGGTTGTCGCCGCCGCCTGCGGCGAATCGCGAACGGTCAGCGTGTTTTGCGGTGCGCCCGGATCACTCGGCGTGTATCCCACGAGATCGCCTACTGTCGCCTCTGGGCTGTTCGTCGTCGGAATGAACGTGGCGCGCGCCAGTCCGGTGATGCCCATGGCGGCCGGAATCTCTGCCCGGATCGCGCCCTCGCGACGCGCGTCGAATTCCCATCCGACCTGCACGATCGTGTATCCGCGATTGAACAGGAATCCGTCGCCGTACTCGTCCGGCGGTGCGGCGCCGGTGCCAGTGACCTGTGCGTCGAATTTGCTCAGCGCGACGCCACGACCACGATTGACAATGTCGAAGAGCGCAATGCCGTTGCCCTTGCTCGCATCGCGCGGCTTGAGGATGACGAGGTCGGCAGACATCTCAATCTTGCCGGCCGCATTCTTCGGCGCCTTGTCGAGATCCGTGATGACGACGTTTCGTTTGTTGCCGGGATCGATCGCGAAGTACAGCTTTCCGACGATCTGTTCGTACGGTCCCGTGGAGCCGAACGACCGGCCACCTGCGACGTCGCGCCGCGTGGTGATCTCCACGCGCGATACTTCCGCGCGGACATGCGCGGGCAGGACCACCGTTGCCACGAAGAGGGCCAGAGCCGCGTGTCGAAGGGTCATCGTCCGCCTCCTTAACCGGCAGACTGTGCCCCCGCACCGTTCAGAAGTCAATCTCGGAGTCGAAAGCGCGGATTCACCAGGCCCGGGTGACGCTCGGCGAATCGCCGAATCGCGTCGACGGGTAACCGGCCGTACGAATCAGTGCCGCTGAAGCTCCACGGCCAGGCGCCCGCGTAGCCGCCGACCAGCGCCTGTTCGATCGACTCGTCGAGCGGCGCCGCCGATCGGAATTCACCGAGGATGAGCTGGCGGCTGACATTGAGCTCGCTCGCCGGCGTCACGAATGGGTCGACATCCCCCGGATGGAGCGAATCCGGATACGCGTGCAGCTGCACGACGTCGAGCCCCAACGCGTCGTCATCCCAGGCCCACAAGTTGTCCGCCCGCGCCGCGCCGAGGGTGACGAGTGCAGGCGTGAAGGCGTGAACAAGCTCGCTGAAGCGCGCGAGCGCGACGGCAAAGGCGGCAAACGGCACCGCGCGCCTGACCCGCGGGCTGCGGTCACGCTCCCATTCGTCGATCACGAAGTCCGGTTCGTTCATGAACTCGAACGCGAAAATGCATTCCTTCAAATCCGCGCGGACGCCATCATCGCCGTAGCGGCGGACGAACGGGGTGATGACGTGAGCAAAGAGCGCGTCATGGCCTTCCTGCGACAACAGTTCGCGCGCATGTCCATTCGGCAGACGTGCGTCGAGCATGTCGCCAGTGATCGGGTCCGGCATTGCGTGGTGAATCCCGCGAAACAGCCAATGGTGATCGAACAGGACGAAGACGACCTGCATCTGCGCAGCGCGTGCGACCTCGAGCGCCGCGTCGACGTCGTTGAAGAACTGCTCGTCGAGGCCTGCGGGCAGACTGCGATCGTCGTAGACGATTCCGGCGCGACCATCGCAGAACACGAACCACCGCGCCACGACGAAGCCAAGCGCCGCCATCTCGGCGAAATCGCGTGCGATGGCGTCGCGTCGTGTGGTCACGCCGAGATGCGATCCCCATACGTTGGTCCCGAAGTCCAAACCGTAGAAGACCGTCTGCCCGTCAGTGGACCAGGGGTAATTCACGCCGTGAATGAACTCGGACTTCAATGCTCAATGCTCAATGCCGAATGCGTAATGCTCTAGTGCATCGGCGTCATGCCGCTCATTGTAGGCAGTCAGTCAGCGCCGCGGCGTATGCCGGAAGTCACGGCGTGCGGCTATGACCTGCGGCACATGCGCGCCGCGAAAGAACCGCGCAGAATCGCGGCATGCTGAAGATGATTCTCTACCTGCACATTGCCGGCGGCTCTGCCGCCCTTTTCTCGATGTTCATTCCGATGGTTGCGCCGAAGGGCGGCATCACCCACCGCCGCGCCGGCTGGGTGTTCGTGTCCGGAATGACTCTCGTTTCGATCACCGCCCTTGCCTTGTCGGCGGCGCGCTACTTTCTCGACCCGCGCCCCCAAGCCAAGGCGTTTGCGTTGTTTCTCTTTTACGTGGCGGTCCTGACGGGGAACGCCGTCTCGGTCGGCGTACGCGTCCTTCGCACGAAGAAGCGAACCGGCCCGCACACACATCCGTGGGATGTCGGTCTCGCATCCGTTCTCACACTCGCGTCGATGGCGATGGCTGCCTACGGTGTCACGACGTCGCAGCCGCTGTTCGCC
>DASTZI010000464.1:0-21224 GCA_035764385.1 Vicinamibacterales bacterium | reverse complement strand
CGATCTCGGTCAGCTCGGTGTCCGGTGCGGTCGCCAACGTGAAATACAACGGCTCGGCAACCGTCCCGACCAACGCCGCCACCTATGCAGTGACGGCCGACTTCGTGCCGACCGACACGACCAACTACAACACGCTGTCCGCGCTGTCGGCCGGTAACTTCACCATCGACAAGGCGACGCCGACGGCGACCCTCGCCGTGAGCAACTCGCCGCAGACGTATACCGGCTCACCCCTGAGCGCGGCGGTCGCGATCTCGGCCAGCTCGGTGTCCGGTGCGGTCGCCAACGTGAAATACAACGGCTTGGCAACCGTCCCGACCAACGCTGCCACGTATGCGGTGACGGCCGACTTCGTGCCGACCGACACGACCAACTACAACACGCTGCCCGCGCTATCGGCCGGTAACTTCACCATCGACAAGGCGACGCCGACGGCGACCCTGGCCGTGAGCAACTCGCCGCAGACGTATACCGGCTCACCCCTGAGCGCGACGGTCGCGATCTCGGTCAGCTCGGTGTCCGGTGCGGTCGCCAACGTGAAATACAACGGCTCGGCAACCGTCCCGACCAACGCCGCCACCTATGCAGTGACGGCCGACTTCGTGCCGACCGACACGACCAACTACAACACGCTGCCCGCGCTGTCGGCCGGCGACTTCACCATCGACAAGGCGACATCGACAACGACCACAGTGGGAGACGGCCCGTTTGTCTACGACGGGACGACGCACAACGGCGGGTCGGGGACGGTGACCGGCGCAGGTGGCCTGAATACCGTTGCGACGTCGCTAACTTACACGGGAGACCAGGTTAACGCCGGAACCTACTACGTCACGGCGCACTACGCTGGCGACGCGAACCATTTGGAGAGTGACGGTGTCGCGGTAGCGATTACCATCGGTAAGGCGACGTCGACGACAACCACAGGCGGCGCCGGACCGTTCGTCTATGACGGTATGGCGCACAACGGCGGGTCGGGGACGGTGACAGGCGCGGGTGGCCTCAATACCAGTGCGACGTCGCTGACTTACACGGGCGACCAAGTCAACGCAGGAACCTATTACGTCACAGCGCACTACGCGGGCGATGCCAACCACTTCGGGAGCGACGGTGCTGCCGTAGCGATCATCATCGCGAAGGCGAACGCGACTGTCGTCGTCACGCCGTACAACGTGCAGTGGGACGGCAATCCGCACACGGCAACACACGCGATTACGGGAGTGAATGGCGAGACAGGGGCGACCGTCGGCACCGTCACGCTGAACACGACGCACACCGCAATCGGGACGTATTCAACAGACTCCTGGAGCTTCACGCCGACTGCCAACTACAACGCTGTTGCGGGCGCAACGATCACCGATGTCATCGCGACAGCCTACTGTTTCAACGGATTCCTGTCGCCCATCGGTGGTTCGGTTGAAACCTCGAATGGCGGCAGTTTCACGGATCCGGTGAGGTCGTTCAAGTTGGGTAGTACGATTCCGATCAAGTTCATACTCAATGCGCGGAATGGCAGCACTTGCGGCGCGGTGGTGACGAGCGGCATCCACACACTGCAGGTTACTTTCTACAGCTCGGCTACTGATGCGGACTCGCCGATTGATGCCACTCCGACCGACACCGCCACGACGGGCAATCAGTTCAGGCTGACCAGTCCAGAGTGGCACTTCAACCTGAGTACAAAGGGCGCGGGATTCAAGACAGGTACTTGGCAACTGAAAGCCACGCTTCAGGACGGTAGCGTCTATACCGTGTGGATCTCGATCAAGAAATAGATCTCAGAAGGGGCCTTCGCCATGGAGGCCCCTTCTGAACTGGGGCGGACCGTAAACGACGAATTGTCGACGAGTTGCCGGACGGACGTTTAGGGGTTGACTTCCCAGGTCAGCAGCAGACGATAGCGAACGGGCCGGCCATCTTTCATGGCCGGCTTGAACATCCACACCTTCGCTCGGCTCAGCGCGAACATGTCCGGCATCCGAACCGGCGGCGTGACCAGCCTCACCCGCTCGACGGCACCGGTCTGGGAGACGATCACTTCCATCGCGTTGGTCCGCGTGGTCCACGCGCTGATGGTCGGCCCCGGCAATTTCTCATCCGTTTGCGGCGGGATCACATCGCGGTCCTGCGCCGAATAAATCGTGTCGTCGACAACGGCTGCGGTAGCCTCGGCCGCGGGAGCTGCCGCCGCAGGTGCCTCCGTCGGTGCCGGTGGCGCAACGACGGCGAGACGGTCAGATTGCGGTGTGGTTGCCGCAGGTCGCGCAATCGCTGCGGCTGGGCTTTGAACGCGGTTTCGTGCGAGTTGTGGGCTACGCGCAGCCGTCGCGTTGGTCGCCCGCGACGCATTCACGACAACTGTAGGGTTCGACGAGCTGGCCGGCGTCGACGCGGTTGATGCGGCGTCGGTTGATGGAGCTGCCGAGACGTCAGCAGCCGTCGGAACAGGTGGTTGACTCTGTGCCGGTGACGCACCTGCCCCCACAAGCCGACTGATCGCCCAGATTCCGGCCACAACACACGTGGCCGACACGACGATCACGCCGATGAGAGCGTTGCGGCGGACAAAACCGATCGTCGCCGCCGCGGAGGATCGAATCGTATTGAACGACCGTCCGAGCCCGGGCGACGATTCGGTCTCCGTCGCGAACAACTCCAGGGCATCCTCCGCCGTTTCCCGCTGCGCGCGCGATTCTTGCACCACCGCGTCATTGGAGTCCTTGATGATTCCGAGGCGGCGGAGAACCACGGGACGTTCGGGGGACGGGGCACCTGCCATGCGCGGATTGTAGTCTGTGCCGACCCGCTGGTGCGCAAAAACCGTCATGCCCTCCATCGCCGCGCCGTGCGGAACCTCAGCGGGTTCACACGTTTTTCGCGCCGTTTTTTCACGGTTTTTGTGATATTCATCTGGCCGGTCGAACCGTCCCCATCAACCCGGCAGGGCGAGCGCAGAGGCATGCGTTGACCAGACGAACGAAGAAGTGGCTGGCGGGCATCGGAGCCGCGGTGGCGGTGATGCTCGTCGCGATGTTGGTAACAGGTTACGTCCTCGCTCGTCGAGTCGAGCCCTTCATCCGCGAACAGGTCATCGCCTACCTGCACGAGCGCTTCGATAGCGAGGTTGAAATCGCAGCGCTCCGCGTGCGGATGCGACGAGCGTCCCTCGTCGAGACGCTGCTCAACCGCGGGCATGGCCTCATCGCCACCGTCGAAGGCGATGGCGTTCAGCTGCGCCACAAAGGCCGCCGCGATCTGCCGCCGATGTTTGCGATGAAGCAGTTCAGGTTCGATGTGGAGTTGCGCAGTCTGCTCGATCGAACCAGGGTGCTGCATCTGGTCACCGTCGATGGCATGGAGATCAACGTGCCGCCGAACGGCCAGCGCCCCGACCTCGCCTCCGGCACGGGACAAGACGTCCCCTCGACGCAGGACGCGGCGGCGGACACCACCTCGAACGTCCTCCTCGAAGAGGTGATCATTACCAACGCCGCGCTCACGATCCTGCCGAACAACGCCAAGAAGTTTCCGCTGCGATTCGATATCCATCGCGTTCGGCTGGAGTCGGCCGGGCAACACGTCGCGATGAAGTACGACGCGGCGCTGACCAACGCCAAGCCGCGAGGCGAGGTCCAGAGCAATGGAACGCTGGGGCCGTGGGTCGCGGACGAACCAGGTGATTCCCCCCTTGCCGGTGTCTACAAGTTCGCGAACGCGGACCTGGGGGTCTTCTCCGGAATCGGCGGCACGCTCGAATCATCCGGACAGTTCGAGGGCACGCTGTCGTCGGTCAACGTGAAAGGCGAAGCGACAGTTCCCAATTTCCGATTGAAGCAGGTGGGGAATCCCGTTCGGTTGCAAACACGTTTCCAGGTACGTGTCGACGGCACGAGCGGCGACACAATCCTGCAACCCGTGAACGGATCGTTGGGGACGACCAGTTTCAGGACGAGCGGCGGCATCATCCGACATGAATCCGATCTTCGGCGCACCATCAGCCTGAATGTCTCGATGCCGTCGGGAAACATTCAGGACCTGCTGTCGCTCGCAATGAAAGGCACGCCTTTCATGCGCGGCAAGATCGCACTGAACACGAAGATCGACATTCCGCCGTTGACGGGCTCGGTGCGAGAGAAATTGCTGCTCGACGGACAGTTTCAACTCTCGCAGGCCCGGTTTCTCAAATCGACCGTCCAGGATCAGATCGACACCTTGAGTCGTCGGGGGCGCGGCCAGCCCGGCAACGCCGACATCAGCGGCGTCGTATCGCTGATGGCGGGCAAGTTCACGCTCGCAAACGAAATGATCACCTTCCAATCGTTATCGTTCGCCGTGCCAGGCTCCGGCGTGGATCTCACGGGGACCTACGATCTCGATCGGGATGCGCTGGACTTCCACGGCACGCTCCGGTTGCAGGCGAAAGTCTCTCAAACGATGACCGGATGGAAGCGGTGGGTATTGAAGCCGATCGATCCGTTTTTCTCGAAACAGGGCGCGGGGACACTGTTGCGCATTCAGGTCGTCGGGACCTCGAAAGAACCGAAGTTCGGCCGCGATCGCGGCAAGACAACCGGAACGGATTGACCGCTACGCCGCGCTCAGGAACGGCCTGACGTCAAAGGCGTCGGACGTCGGCACCACCGTCTCGACGATGTGGCACTGGTACTCGTTGGCGTCGCCCCGCGCGCTGGTATCCACCACGCCGAGCGGCGTCCGCCAATCCTCGTCGAGGAGCTGAACCACCGGGTGAAGCGGATCGCCGAGCGTCGTGCGAAGGACGACACCAAGGTGACCGCGGCTTGTCCGCACAACAGAGCCCACCGGGAAGAACGTAATGGCGTTGACGAACGCTTTCACGAGCGCCGTATTCAACTTCGTGCCGGCCAGACGCGCGATCAAGAGACACGCACGCTCGGGCGGCGTTGGCTGCTGATACGAGCGCGCGCCGGTCACCGCTTCATAGATGTCAGCGACCGAGACAATTTGACTCATCACGTGCGGCACCACCCCGTCGCCGAGGTCGGGATAACCGCCGCCCGTAACGCTGCGGTGGTGCTCGAGCGCGACGAGCGGCGTCAGCGGTGCGAGCCCCTCGACCTGCATCAGCAGCTCGGAGCCGAGTACCGGATGCGCCTCCATCAGCTTTCGCTCGCGTTTGTCGAGCGTTCCCGGCTTCTTGACGACATCCAGTGGGATGCGCGTCTTTCCGACGTCGTGCAGCACTCCCGCTTCGACGAGGTTCGCCAGCGTCTGATCGTCCAGACCGAGTTGACGCCCGAGTAACAGGCTCAACACGGCGACGTTCACCGAGTGGATGTATGTGAGGTTCTCGTACTGCTTGACGGCAAGAATCTGGGCGATCGCCGCCTTGCTGGTCACCACGCGGCACATCAGCAGCCGCACGAGGTCGTGCACCGTCCGAAGGTCGATGCGGCGGTCTTCTGCGAGCTGATCGAATGCCTGCTGGGCCATCAACAGCGATTGTTCGTAATCGGGATCCAGCACGTGCTGCGGATGATCCGGCCATTGACGCGCGCGCCATCGCGTGTCGAGCGGCACCAGCCGGCCGACCGAGATGTGGTGGACCCCGCGCCTGGAAAGCTGCTGGCTGACCGGCTCCTGAGCGTCGTCTCCGCTCTTCCGCAACACTTCCGCCGCCGTGGCAATTTCCTCGGGCTGAACGCCAGGGTAGATGTGAAGGCTATCGATGCTGAAGGCCTGCGGTTCGCTCTGGCCCTCCACAGGGACGCTGTTCAGGTGAACGACTCCGCGAACGACATCGATGCGAACCGCTTCGCCGCTGGCGAGACACGGCTGCATCGCCTCGTAGATCTCGCGCACCTTATCGGCCACGAGCGGATGCCCGGCTGGATAGATGCCGGTCAACGTCCCGAGCGTCGAGAAGCCCTTGAGGATGCGGTACGCCTCTCCAGTGGGTTCCGACATCACTGCCGCAGCTCCCGCGCCTTTGCGCCCACGCGTGCGACGGCCGGACTCCAAAAGTGGAAACGCAAGGACGCGAGTCCTTCGAGCACGGGAGCCAGCCCGTCGTCCGCGCTTTGTACGGCGCGCTCCAGCAATCGCGCCGCGGTGTGCGGATGGTGAATCACGAAGTCTCGTCGCCTGAGCAACTCGTGCGTCTTGGCGAACGCGAGCGGCAACGGCAACCGCCACAACGCTTCTTCAGCGGCAGGCCGGACAACTGGGGGGCCGTCCTCGATATGTCTGACGATGTATCCGGCGGCTCGCGGCGTTCCGATGCGCGCCAGCGCTCGCATCGCCTCGCGTGCGCGGCGCTCCTCTCCGGTCTTCACCTGTTCGGCGATCAGTTCTTCGTAACCACTGCCGGCGGCGCCAAGCACGGTCAACGCGGCGCATGCCGCATCGACGCTCAGCAGCGGGAGGCGTTGAGCAACCGTCGGCGCGATCGCTCGCGCACAATCACACATCAGCGGGACGAGCTGCCGCGCGCGAGCGCGTTCCGTCTGGCCATCCAGGAGCTCGAGCCAGGCCGGTACAAGTGAAGGCGCCGCAACCGCGACGATCGCCGCAGCACGATCGCGGCCGTCGACCGTGCCTGATAGTTGCGCAAGACGGACGATGAATTCGTGGCTGCAGAAGCGGAGCAGCATGTCACGCACGATCTTCGCGACATCCGGACGCGACGGCTGCAGGCGTGCCTCGAGCGCGTGCAACTCGGTGACGACGCGGGTGACGGATTCCCATCGTTCGCCCCGCAGCAGTTGCAGGAGCGGTGCAAGCGCGCGGGCGAGCGTGGCGGACACGACGCCCGGATTCGGTTCAATGCGGGCCAGGCTCAGCGCACATCTGATCTGCGCCTCGGCGGCTTCGGTCGCGGCGATCGCATCGCGGACGCTGATGAGTGCCGAGGCGGTCTGCTCGTTCATCGCAAGGTCGAAGGCGGCGAATTCGCTGAAGTTCCTGGCGACATCGGCCGTCACGCGCGTCAACGACGCGGCAATGCCGTCAAAGCTCTCGCCCAACGATCCTTCCTTCAGCGGTTCGGAGGAACGTTCGTGCCGCAGCCTGGCTTTGATCAACGGCGTCAGTGCGGATCGTCGCTCGTCGGGCAGCTGGAGGCGGTCCAGCGCCATTGCGAGCACGTGAGGAGAGGCCGCGTCGAGGTCGAGTAGCAGGCAGAGCGCCTCCGCCAGATCGACGTCAGGAAAATCCCACAGTACGGCCTCACCGTTCATCCGGCCGTCGAGAAGGCTGGGCAGGATCGCGCCCTTCAGCAGCGATCTGCGCCGATCCGAATCGAGGGCGAGGACGGCGCGCGACAGCTTCGAGAACAGAATGCGCGCGAGTCTCGTGTCGAGGGCGCCGATCAACATGACGACATCGCTGTAGCGATGTTGCAGCGCCGCGGCACGTGAGGAGTCGTCCGACGCGTCCTCGTCGATGAGCCGCGTGAGCATCGACGCGAGGTCCGCGGGCTCGTTGATGAGCACCGTCAGGTCGAGCAGCGAGAGCGACTCGTACCGGACCGTGGGATCGAGGCGCACCCAGCCTTTATCGGGCGGGTACAGATGCTGCGCCGGTCCCGACGCCGGTATCGATGATTGGCGCACGCGTTCGCGGTCGACGACGACTCGCATCGCCGCGGGCGGTGCACCAAGGTCGAACATTTCAGGACGTGGCGTGACACGCGCCACGATCGCGCCAACACCAGCTTCAAGGAGCAGCTCAGCGACACTCGGCGATTGGCGGGACGGGCGAATGCTTGCGGCCACAATCGGACAGAACTGCGACCAATCACGAAGCGTGACGTCCGGTTTGATCTCCACCGACGCGACGCGCGCTCGGTGAAGGGGCCGCCACAGTTGCTGCTCGACGACCGTGCCGCGCCCGATGGCTTCGTCTTGTACGAGCAGTTCCCGTTTGCCGATTCGGAGCGTCATCGGCTCCTCGAGCTCCAGCGCCATGAAGGCCGCGTGGCAGGCGGCAACCGCGTCGGTGCACAACGGGCTCGTCGGCGGATAGGTATGGAACTGATGCGCGGCGCGCGCGAGCAGCTGAAGGAAGTCGGCAACCGCTCCCTTTGCCGCGCTGGCGCCAGCCTTGTCGTCTGATCGCCGAACTCTGTAATCAGCGTGATTGGACGTATTCGTCATCACCGACACCGGGTCGGCCGCACAGGGCACTGACGGCCTTTAATTTCAGTGATTTGCCGCCGCTCCCGCGCGTGCCTGAACGTGTCAGAGTGTGCGGACGTTTGCACCCGAGCGGCTGCCCGCCCGGGTAAGGCAAGAGTCGCGCCCGAACGAACGACGAGAAGGGCAGGCTACTTGAGGGTGTCGAGTGTCTTCCGCGCTTCGACGGCGTCAGCCGCCGAAAGTTTCAATGCGAGCGCGCGCTCCAACGACTGCCGCGCGAGACTGTCCTTCCCCGCTTGCGCGTATGCGAGACCAAGGTGGTACCGATAGGTTGGATTGTTGGGCTCCTGACGCGTAAGTGGTTCGAGGATGGGAATTGCCGACTCACTCAGATTCTTCTTGTAATAAACCCACGCGAGCGTGTCGTTCACGCTCGGGTCATCGGGGAGCTGCGCCTTGGCCGTTTGTGCGAGCTGCAGCGCGATATCGAGTTGTTGACCGTCGACCGCGTACATCCACGCTAAATTGTTGGCCGCCACCGGCGCGCGAGGGTCGATTTCCAGAACCTTCTGATATTGGGCGCGAGCCTCCTCCGTTCGATTCTGCACGTGCAGCAGCACCGCCACGAACGTTTGAACGCCCACGGACTTGGGAGCGCGCTCTGCCAGAGTTTCGAACTCGCGCACGCCGTCAGCCAAACGCTTCTGGGCCGCCAGCACTTGCGCCAGCAGTCCATACGTCCTCAGGTTGCTCGGATCGCTCTCAATCGCCTGCCGGAGAACGGGCTCGGCTGCAGCGTAGTCGCCGAGCGCGACATAGGTCTCGCCGGCAAGCGCAGCGGTCCGGCCGTCTGTCCCGTTTCGTTTGACCGCGGCATCAACCCGCGCTCGCGCGACATCCTGATGCTTGTCCTCGAGATCCATTTGCGTCAGCGCGGTCAACGCATCGACGTATTTCGGATCCTTCGACAAGGCACGCTCGAACGCCGCGCGTGCCTCACTTCTGTTCTTCTTCGCCACCTGAAGCCGTCCAAACTCAGTCTGGATGACAGGCGAGCCTGGATTAGCTTTGACGAGCGCCGTCAGCGTCCGCTCTGCCGATTCCAGGCGCCCTTTCGTGAGATCGATGTGGGCAAGAAGAATGAGCGCGTCTGTATAGCCTGGAATCTTGGTCGCGGCGTTACGGGCAAATTGCTCCGCTACATCGATTCTGCCAGCTTCGAAATGCAACTTCGCCAGCTCCATTTCGACTTCGGCAAGATTCGGATTGAGTTTCAACGCCTCGTTGAACGCGTTCATCGCGTTCTGGGAGTCGCGCTGCCTAACGAGGAGACGGCCCAGCGCGTATTGCGCCTGCGCCGAGCGCGGGTCGTTTTGGACGGCCTGCCGGACGACAGAGAGGGCCTCGTCTAACTTCCCGTCGCTGACGAGCAGCTGCGCTTTGAGCAGCAAGGCATCGGTATTTTGCGGTTCCTTCGCTAAGACCTCGTCAACGAGAGCAACGGCGTGCTGCCGATCGCCCGACTGCAGGTCGAGCCCCGCCAGCCTGAGCCGAGCCGTTCGATAGGTTTCCCCATCACTCTGCGGTACGCCCTCGAGCATCCGACGTGCGTCACCAAATCGATGAACGGTCAGGTAGTAGTCCGACAGTGTGAGCTTGCCCTCGTTAGTAACTTCGGCGACCGCCTTCAAAGGCGCTTCGGCTTCCGCCGCGCGACCGGTGCCCATATAGAAATAGCCGAGCGCACGATTGGAGAGCTCGTCCTTCGGATCGACGGCCAAGGCCGTCTTCAATTGCTTCTCCGCGTCGTCCTGACGGCCCGCCGCCCAGTAGAAGTTCGCCAGCGCGAGATATCCCTGCGGCGACTTCGGGCTCATCGCGGCGGCCTGCTTGAATGCCGCCTCCGCCTCTTCGCGATTTCCGCGAATCATCTGGAGCGTCCCGAGGTTCGCGTAGCTCGCGCTCCGGTCGGGCGCCCGTCTGATGGCATCCTCGACTTCTTTCACCGCGTCATCGACGTTGTTGAGACCTGCCAGCGCGTTGGCCTTGAGAATCTGTGCGTCGACGTTCTGAGGCGCTCGCGTGAGAGCCACCTCCGCCCTGGCTTTGGCGTCCTCGTATCGCTTGCCCACCAACAACATCTCGCCCGCCTTGAGCTGCGCGGTGACGTCGTTCGGAAGGAGGTCGGCGGCGCGGATGTACTCTCGAAAGGCGTTCTCGACCTCGCCGGTCTGGAAATATGCGTCGGCGAGCTTCGCACGCGCCTCGCCAAACCTGGGGTCCCGCTGGACGGCGTTTCGGTATTCGACGACGGCTTCCTTGTACTGCTTCTTCGCCACGTAGGCATCGCCGCTGCGGACGTACTCGCGCTTGGCGACTTCCGGATCCTTCGAGCAGCCAGCCGTAACAAGCAGAATCGCGACGGGCGCGAGCAGGAATGCGCCGAATGGAACGTTCATATGGAATCTACCGAGCAAAGAGGGCTCCTTCGGCTCAAGGGCGGATGACAGCTGCCAAGTCGCTGGTTTCTGCCCGCAAGAAAAGAAAAGGCGGCGGGCACATCCCGGTGCCAGCCGCCTAGGGTCAATCCGCGAGGGTCAAATCGGTTCGCTTAGGCGAGCGGCTCCTTCCGCGAGCGACGCCGGGCAGCTCTCGCAAGTCCGAGCAGACCGGTTCCCAGGAGAGTCAACGTTCCTGGCTCAGGTACCGCGGGGAGGAGTTCGGCGTCGCCACTAAACTGAACCGCTCCAGTCGCCGCAATCCGGATGCGTTCGGTCAGAGAATACGGCGTACCTCCAGCAACGGTACCAGTGATGGAGCCGGAGTTGGCTCCCAAGCCGAACGGACCTAGTAACCCGATAAGGCCTACATTCTGGGTAAACTGACCATTGCCGGCGTCCCTCCAAGCTCGGTAATCGACCGTCGAGCCAGCCGTCCCACTCAAGGTTTCACCGAAATTCATCGTAAAAGAATTAAACGGCGCGGTCAGGTTCGTCTCAGTGAGCAGGATGTCGAGTTGCCCCGGTCCGTCCGTATTGGTATTCGCAGAGTTCAGGTCCAGGTGTCCGGCTGTGAAATTCGGCGCCCCTGAACCAAAACCTGTCGACACGTTTGTCATCCACGTTCCCACGGAACCGATGAAGGTGATGACCCCCGCGAGCGGGTTGCTGTCCCCGGCACCCCCGTCAGCGATTGTTACTGTAGTTGTCCCGTCGGTAAGTCTCAGAAGCAAGTCCGCCCGGGCGGGCGAGGCCGAAAGTAATGCAATCGTGGCCAAGGCGGCAGTGAGCGCTAATTTCCGCATCGTCATTCTCCGTGGGCGCAGTGTGGCGTTGAAATGGTTCGTTGTGTGCCGAGGTGAGCAATTGCGCTGCCGACAAATGGGACCAAAGTCTTATCTTGTGCAAAGTGAATCAAACTCATATGGGTGTTGGAGTTACCGAGTCGAACGCGAGCGTGCGATGACGCGATTCGACTGAAAACGGCGCCAGCACGGAGACTTTTTTTCTCCGCGGGACGCTAAAGGAAGCCTTTTAAATGGAAGTGCTAAGAGTCGTGGTCGACGACGCGCAATAGGTACTCGCCGTACGAACTCGATTCCATTCGACGTCCGAGCTGCTCCAGCTCGGCGGCGGTGATGTAGTTCAAGCGATACGCGATTTCCTCGATGCACGCGACCATGAAACCTTGCCGGTCTTCGAGCGCCTGTACGTAACTGGCAGCCTGCATGAGCGCGGAATGCGTCCCAGTATCGAGCCACGCGGTGCCGCGCGCGAGCCTGGCGACATGTAGTTGTCCGCATTCGAGATACGTCCTGTTGACGTCCGTGATCTCGAGTTCGCCGCGAGCCGACGGCCGAAGACGGGCGGCGATATCCAGCACGCGATTGTCGTAGAAGTAGAGCCCGGTCACCGCGTAGCGGGACTTCGGGACCGCCGGCTTCTCCTCGATGGAGACCGCGTCGCCGCGTTCATTCAGTTCGACGACGCCGTAGCGCTCCGGATCGCGGACGGCGTACGCGAAGATCGTTGCGCCAACGGAGCGCGAAGCCGCCGCGCGCAGATCATCGGTGAAATGAGCGCCGTAGAACAGGTTGTCGCCGAGCGCGAGCGCCACGGGATGGCTTCCGACGAAGTCGCGGCCGATGATGAACGCCTGCGCGAGCCCTTCGGGGTTGGGCTGGGCTGCATACCGTAATGAAATGCCGATCTCGCTGCCGTCGCCGAGCAGACGGTGGAACATCGACTGATCGTGCGGGGTGGTAATGATCAAGACGTCCCGGATGCCGGCGAGCATCAATGTCGACAGCGGGTAATAGATCATCGGCTTACTGTAGACCGGCAGCAGTTGTTTGCTGATGCCGCGGGTCACAGGGTGAAGCCTCGAACCGGCCCCACCGGCGAGAATGATGCCTTTCATGTGAACAGAGGCGCCAGCTTAACCTGTGACGCGATCCGGATGGAAATCTGAAAAGCGCGTGAAATGCGCGCGACCGCCGCGACCGTGGCGATCGCGCGCCGGCACCCGCTAACGGGGACAAGGCGTCAGGGGTGACTCTGGGGATCGAACGTACCCGAGCGAACGAGCCCGCGGTATCCAGTTGAGACAGTATTCGGCCGTTTTTTTGGACCTGATGGCAGTCTCTCAACAAGAAGAGGCATCATCGGTGTCGCGCAATCCCTTGATGGCCATCGATAGATGAGCTCCAGCACAGAGCCTGAACGCACCCGCGATCCGGACAGTGTCCGTGCGGCGCTCCTTGCCGGCTTTGCGATTGTCTTCGGCCTCTGGCTGCTCTGGGGGTATCAACTCGTTCACAACCTCCAGCGAATCGAGCAGAACGTCACGACCGTGCACGAGTCATACGTACGCGGGGAGCAGACACTCTCGAAGATTCGGACGAATATTCTCCTCGGCTCCATCTATCTGCGCGATGCGTTGATTGATGGCTCCCGTCGCGACTCATACCGGATCGAGTTGATGCGATTGCGCACGGAGGCAGACGCACTGCTCGGCAGCTACGTGCCGGAGGTGACATCGGAGCAGGAGCGCGAACATTGGACGCGCCTGCAGGCGGAACTCGCCGACTACTGGGCGTCGCGCGACGTGGCGTTCAGCGATCAACCGAAAACGCCCGACCAGGCCGCCGCCCTGCTGAGCAGCCGCGTCGTGCCGAAGCGCGACACGGTGCTGCAGATTCTCGACCAGCTCGAGGCGCTGCAAGCGGCGGCGAACCGACGGCACGTGATGGAGATCGACGTACTGTACCGCCAGGTTCGCACACGCCTGCTTTCGATGGGCGCCGGCACGCTCATCGTCGCGCTCATCGTGGCGATCATGGCATCGCGTCACGTGAACCGCCTGCAATGGGAAATTGAGCGGCAGCGGCGCGGCGAACAACTCAATCGCGAAGATCTGGAGCGTCTCTCCGCGCGGCTTCTGGATGTGCAGGAGCAGGAGCGGCGCACGCTCGCACGCGAGCTTCACGACGAGGTCGGGCAGGCGCTGACCGCCGTCAAGATGGACATCAGCATGGCGCTGCGCGGCGATCCTGAGAGCCGTACGCGCGCGGCGCTCGAGGAAGCGCGCGATCTCAGCGAGAACATCCTGCGCAGCGTTCGCGACATGTCGCAACTGCTCCACCCGTCGGCGCTCGATGATTTCGGACTTCCGGCGACGCTCACCGCCTATCTGCGGAACTTCTCTCATCGCACCGGCATTCGCGCGCAGCTGGTGGAGACGATGGAGGCGCGGCTGGCGCCGGCAATTGAGTTGTGCGTCTACCGAATTGTTCAGGAGGCGTTGAACAACATCGCTCAACACAGCGGGGCCACAACCTGCATCGTGTCGCTGGACGCACGCGACCGGCTCTTACGCCTCGTCGTGGAAGATAACGGCTGCGGCCTGGACGCGGCAGCCGCAGGACGTCTCACAACCGGCCGCGGCCTCGGCCTCATCGGTATGCGCGAGCGGGCGCAGGCCCTTGGCGGGACGTTTAGTATTGGACGGAGAGATGGTGGCGGCACGTCGCTCGCCGTGACGCTGCCGCTCGACGCCGATTCGGTAACTGATCATGCCCAACAATCGATCCGCCGTGCAGGATAAGGCCGTGGCGACCGTGCGCATTCTGCTCGCCGACGATCACACAGTCGTGCGCCAGGGACTGCGGAAGGTGCTCGAGGAATGCCCTGACTGGAAGGTCGTCGCCGAGGCGGGCGACGGACGCGAGGCCGTCCGCCAGGCCGAACAGCTCAAGCCCGATGTCGCCGTGCTCGATGTCGCCATGCCGCTGCTCAACGGCGTTGAAGCGACACGTCAGATCGTCAAGCATGTCCCCGGCGTACGCGTCCTCGTCCTGAGCATGCATGCCGACGAAGCCTACGTGACGCAGATCCTTCAGGCGGGCGCCTCCGGATACCTGCTGAAGGACTCCGCCGACGTTGATCTGATTCAGGCCGTCGCCGCCGTGGCGCAGGGCAAGTCGTTCTTCAGTCCCGCCATTGCACGGCTGATGCTCGATGACTACGTCAAGCAGCGCTCGGGCGAACCCGGCGTCATCGATCGTTACGAGACGTTGTCGGATCGCGAGCGTGAGGTTTTTCAGTTGATTGCGGAAGGGAAGACGAACAAGGACATTGCCGCGCTGCTCTTCATCAGCCCCAGTACGGTGGAGACACATCGCGCGCGCATCCTCGAGAAACTTGACGTACACAGCGCCGCCGAAATCGTCCTCTACGCCGTCCGTCGCGGCGTCATTCGCTGAATCGCGATCGATCCGCCCGGCGAATCGCTGAGCCGCTTACGTGCACTGCAATAGCGTTCGAATTGCGAAACGTGACATCGCGGTATTGACGCAAATATCGCGGGTTGCGGCAGCTTGAACGTGGCAGTCCCGTTGCTCCGGCATAACGGTATTCCCCGCCATGTTCGGAGCATTCATGACTGCCATTCCTATTCGTCGCGTGGGTCTGCTTCTTCTCTTTGTCTTATTCGTGACCGGGTGCGGAAGCGGCTACTCGTCGAGTTCGTCGCCGTCCAGTCCGTCACCAACGCCGTCGCCAGCACCGGCCCCATCACCGTCGCCGGCACCGTCGCCATCACCATCACCGTCGGGGTCTACAGCCGCGATCACGATCCCGACCAATGCGCGGACGCTGGGCACCGGCGCGTTCGTGCCGAATCCGGCGGCGGTCGCGCAAGGCACGGTCGTTACCTGGTCGAATAGCGATTCCACCAACCACGACATCGTCTCCGACACAGGCGTCTGGGACTCGGGACGATTGGCGGCTGGTGAGAGTTTCAGGTTCACCTTCGCCACGAAGGGGACCTATCCCTATCACTGCTCCCTACACCCCGGCATGAACGGAACCATCGTCGTGCAGTAGATCCTGAGCTAGAATCTGACCCGCCACGCGAGACCCGGATTTCGCCTTCGCCGTGGTGTGCGATTTCGTGAGAAACTGCCAGGCGCCTGGTGCGGCGTAACCACGCCAATGCACTGGGCAAACCCTTCTATGACGAGGTCGATTATGAAAGGCAAGCTGCTCGTGACGTCGGCGTTGAGCCTCAGTGTTTTGATGGGTGTCAGCAGTCGTGTGCTGGCGCACCACGGCAATGCGGCGTATGACGACAAGATCACCGAGTTCAAGAACGCCACGGTGACGAAGTTCAACTGGGCCAACCCCCACGCGCTCATCGACTTCGATGCGAAAGACGCGAAAGGCAACCCCGTGCACGTCACGGTCGAAACCGCGGCGCCTCAGGCACTGCGGCTGATCGGGTGGACGAAGACGTCCGTCGCGGCGGGCGACATGATTACCGTCCGAATGTACTTGGCGAAGAACGGCAACCCTGCCGGTCGGCTGCAGAAGATCGTTCTCGCCGATGGAAGCGAGTTGCACGATACGCAGCTTGGCGGCGATGAGGGCGGCAAGAGCCGGTACGATCCCGACGCCGCACCGAAGAAGTAACGAGGAGGCAGACTGTGCGCTACTCCATTCTGGCTTCAACGGCCGCCGTGCTGGCGGTGCTCGTCGCGCACGCCGCAAACCCCGCTGCTCAAGGCCGGGGGCGCATCAGCGGCGAGGGATTCATCTCGGAGGGCATCCCGAAGATGCCGAACCCACCCGGCCCGGCGCCGAAACGTGATCTGTCCGGGGCGTGGGTAGGGCCGGCGAACACCAACAAGCCAGAGCCGGTGCCGCCGATGACCGCCGCCGGCCAGGCCGCGTTCAAGGAGCGCAAAGCCTACGGTGTCGCAACGCGACTTGGCTCACGCGGGGGCGGGGATGCGCAGGCGGGCGAGCCGGAGTCCAACGACCCGTTCATCACATGCGATCCACTCGGCTTTCCACGCAACCTGCTCGCGCACGCGATCACCCAACGCGGTGGAACGCTCATCGGATCCGCGCCGGATCGCATCCTCATCGCGTACGAGCAGCAGCGTGTGTGGCGCGAGATCTTCACGGACGGACGAGCGCTGCCGAAGGCAGTCGACGTGAGGGGCGCGCCCGAATCACGCTATTACGGATACTCGGTCGGCCATTGGGAGAACGACACCACGTTCGTCGCGGAGACGACCGGTCTCGATGAGCGCGCATGGCTGGACGAGGAAGGGCACCCGCGCAGCGCCATGGCGCACATCACGGAGCGCTTCACGCGGGTCGATCAATACAACATGCAGGTGACCGTCACGGTCGACGACCCGAAGTTCTATACCAAGCCGTGGACGTTCATGCGCGCGAACTTCTACTGGATGAAGGCGCAGGACTTTTCCGAGAGCCTCTGCGTCCCGTCCGAGGCAATCGAGTATCGAGACTCGCTCGCCAAGCCGTCAGGAATCAACATCAAGTAAGGGTCCGCGGTCGCCGCTATTTGTCGGCGGCCGCGAACATCTTCGCTGCGTGGTACACGGGCGCGACCTCTGGCGATGAGAGGTATGCCAGCAGCGCCCGTCCCGCCTCCGCATTCTTGGTCGTCGTCGAGATAAAGCCCGTCACGTCGATCGGCGGCGCCGCGGCCGGTGACAACGCGCCGACGATGTCGAGCCCCGGGTTACGCATGTCGCTGAGATAAGGGCCGAACGCGAGTTCGTACTCGCCTTTCGCGACCGAGTCCTGGACGACGCCGCCTGTTGGCACCCATTTGATTCTTGGCTTCAGCTGCTCGGTGAGTCCGAGCTTGTCGAGCGCGAGCAGCACCGCAGTCCCGACGCTTCCCTGCTCCGGATCCACCGACACGATCGACTTCGCATTCAGCAGCGTGCGCCGGACCGCATCGGGCGTGGAGATGTCCGGCTTGGGCGCGCCCTTCTTCACCGCGATCGCCAGACGCATCCTTGCGATGACGGTCGCGCTGTTGGGAATGATGTTGCCGGTCCTCAGCGCTTCGGGAAACGGTGAGAAAAGGAGCGACACGTCCTGCGCCTTTCCGGCCGCCACGTCTTTTCGCGTGCTGACGCCCGTGCCGTAGGTGACGTTCACGTGAACGCCGGACTTCTTTTCGAAATCTGCTGTCAGCTTGTTGATCGTGGCCTCAATTGGATTCGGCGACAGCAGCGTGAGCTGGGCCTGCGCGTCCGCCTTGAATGCGATCCCAACCACCAAGCCGAGCGCGATGATCGATGCGACGACACACCTCATGGACTGACGACTCATCGTTGACCTCCGCATGCAGGACGGGCGCATTTTACAGCGGACGCATGAGGGCTGTGGGCACGCATTTGCTGCCATCACAATGCAGCGGTCCTTCGATCGCTCGCGAAAGGAGCGGTAGATCCATGCGGCGTACGGTGTCCGTTCTGCTCAGCATTCTGTTGGTCGCGATCTGTTCATCAATTGCGTATGGAGCCGGCGCCTCGATTGTCCCCGCAGGCACGGTTCTGAACGTCCGGACAACCCAGCCGCTTACCGCCGATTCCGCTCGGCCGGGCATGACGGTCACCGGTATTGTTGACGATCCGGTTGCCGTCGACGGCCACATCGTCATTCCGCGCGGGGCGACCGCCACGCTGGAAGTCGTCAACGTCGAACAGTCGTCGAACATGAAAGGGCGCGACCGCATCGCGCTCAAGATCCATTCGATTCACACAAAATCCGGCACGTATCCGGTAGCGACCAGTCAGGTCGAACTGAAGGGGTCGAGCGAAGGTAAGAAGGCCGCGAAGAAGGTGATCGGCGGCGCGGCAATCGGCGGTGCTCTCGGCGGTATCTTGGGCGGCGGCACAGGCGCGGCGATCGGCGCAGCCACCGGCGGCGGCACCGGCGCAGTCATAACAGGCTCGGGGAAGACACATCTGGTCGTCCCCGCAGAGACGCTGCTCCAGTTCCGGCTATCCACAGCGATGCGCGTTGAGCCGTAACGGCATCGGCTCGCTCGCTTTCTCGCAGACGGTGATCGCGATCTCAATATGTGAGCATGGTTGCTCGACCGCAGATCGCGATGCCGGATGCGGACAACGTGTCTGACATTCATTCCTTCACGGTCCCTGCTGATGCGTCATGCGTTGCTGGGGGTGCATGCGTTGCACGCACATATTGCGGGAGGTGAAGCATGCGAACGCTAAAAACGATCGTTGCGAGCGCCACGGTCGTGCTCATGGCTGCGTCGGCATTCGGCCAGCTAAAGAAGAGCGATATCGAAAAGCTGAACGATGCTGCGGCCGTGCTCACGGAGATCAGGAACGCGCCGGACAAAGGGATTCCTGAATCGATCTGGAACAAGGCCCACTGCGTGGTCGTGATCCCGGGATTGACGAAAGCCGCATTCATCGTCGGCGGCGAACACGGCTCCGGCGTCATGAGCTGCAGGCGCGGGAACACGTGGGGTCCCCCCGTGTTCATGGAAATGACGAAGGGCAGCGCGGGTCTACAGGCCGGCGTGTCGTCGACCGACCTTGTGCTGGTCGTGATGAATGAACGCGGCGCCGAGAAGCTGCTCAATAACAAGGTGACACTGGGCGCTGGCGCCTCGATCGCCGCAGGTCCGGTTGGACGCTCCGCCGGCGCGGCAACCGATGCTCAACTATCAGCCGAAATCTTGTCGTACTCTCGCTCGAAAGGACTGTTTGCCGGAATCGACCTATCGGGCGGCAGCCTGAATCCTGACAATTCGAGGAACGAGCGCGCGTATGGTCCGAACGCGTCGGCGCGCGCCATCGCGATGGGCACGACGGCGGTCAAGGTCATGCCGGAGATGCAGGCGTTCACCAACGCACTCGGACGCGAAGTCCGCGCGACGTCGGGCAAGGAGTAACGCTTCGCTCACGAGATGTTGTCAATGGGGCGCGCGACACCGCGCGCCTCTGCCGGACACTTCCCCTTCAATCGCTCGAAAATGCCGCCACCCTGAGTGATCAGCGACGCGGCGCTGATCTTGCCGCTGCGGATGGGCGGAGAGGTCAAAATGCCCAGAGCGTTCGCGTGGTTGATTGTCACGTTCGTGGCCGGCAGCGTTCCTCTTCTGGCTGCCGACGATCGCACCGACACCGAGTTGGCCGTCACGATTCAGATTCACGACTACTGCCACGTCTCGAGGCGGTCGCTGACGCGTGCCAGCGAGATCGTCACGGCGATGTACGAACGAATCGGCGTGCGGACTGAGTGGATGGGAGTGCTGGAGCAGAGCGAGCGGCATCCGGGATCGGCGCGGCGCGATTCAGTCTCGCAGCTACCGATCGCGCAGGTGACGCTCATCATCCTGACGCCGAAGATGGCAGCCCGTGGTCACGTCGACGAAAGCGCGCTCGGATTTGCGGCGGTACCAGAGGAAGGCATGGGACGGATCGCCTATGCGATCTATGACCGCGTCAGAGACCGGGCAGCACGGGCGGCAATGAACGAGGACGACCTTCTCGGATTCGTGATGGCGCACGAGATCGCCCATCTGATGCTCCCCCGCGGCGCGCACACGGACGGAGGCTTGATGCGTGGTCAATGGGACGTTCGAGATTTCCAGCGCATCGATGTGCTGAAACTCGGATTTTCCCCAGAGCAAGCCGACGAGATCCGCAGCACGCTTCTGCACAATCAGCCGACGCTGGCCGTGAATGCCGAGGCTGCCGGCCGGGGCCGGTAGCGGATGTCGGCCGTGGGCCAACGTGTAATCAGGCCTCCGAACTGGTAATCCTGCCGACACACGACGAGTCAGTTGCCGCCATTCCTGCGAGATGACGACAGGCATGACGCTTGCCGGCCCCGCTCGTCATGCTTCGACGTCGAGTGACCGCGGTTCTGTGTCTATTGGCCGTGTGGGTGGCGTCCGTTCACGGCCAATCCCGGTTGAACGAGCTCAATGATGCGGGATGGAAGGCGCTCCGAGACGGGTATCAGGACCGGGCAGCGAGCCTCTTCGCCGAAGCGCTGACCTTGAGGCCAGACGATCCCGTATTGCTGATGGGAGCCGGCGCGGCTGCGCACGCGCAGGGAAGGCAGAAAGAAGCCATGACGTCGCTGCAGAAGGCACTCGACGTGATGCCCGGGCTAACACCGGCGTCGCTTCTTCTGGGTCAGATCGCGTATGACGAGGGCGAAGTCGATCGCGCCATCCACACCTACGAGGAGGCGCTGACGCATGCGCCGAAGAATGGGGAGCTCGCGCGGACGCTGGAGCAATGGCGCCGCGAAGCCAGCGTTCACAAGTCGTTCGATGAAATGCGATACGAACGCTTCCGCGTGCTGTTCGAGGGCCATGCCGAGCAATCACTTGCCGCACAGGCGACCAGCGTCTTCAACACGGAATTTTTCCGCATTGCAAACACGCTCGGTGAATACCCGCCGAATACGATCGTCGCAGTCCTCTACACCGAGCAGCAGTTCCGCGACGTCACACGCGCCCCGGCGTGGGCCGGTGGCCAGTACGACGGCAGAATTCGCATGCCCGTAGCGGGCGCTTCACAGCAGCCCGAGCTGTTCGGGAAAGTCCTGACGCACGAGCTCACCCACGCCATCATTGCTGGTATTGCGCCGAGCGGGATTCCGGCGTGGCTCAACGAAGGATTGGCGCAGTACTTCGATGGGACCGACGTGAACTCCGCCGCACAAAGGATGAGAGCGCTGGGCCGATCGATTCCGTTGAAAAATCTCAAAGGCGGCTTCGGACGTCTGAGTG
>DASTZI010000463.1:0-2047 GCA_035764385.1 Vicinamibacterales bacterium | reverse complement strand
GATCACTTCTCCGTTCGCCGGATGGTGCATGCAACGGAGGACCTCTACACCGACCTGCTGGAGCGGAAGCGGCGCAAGCGGCTTCCGGCCGCCGCATGTTGACGTTGAGAGAATCACGGTCGGGATCAGGGATCGGGGATCAGGGATCCGGCATCGACCAACGACCGAATCTTTCCGGATCCCGGATCCCGGATTCCCGATCCTACGTAGACATCGTCCGCGATTACGAGTCCTTCGCCGCTCTCGAGCACGAATGGAACGACGCGGTCGAACGCGCGCGGATTCCGCATCCGTTCCTGCGGCATGAGTGGGTGCGGACGTGGTGGGACAGCTTCGCCGCGTCGCCTCAGTTCGCTCGCTCGGGGAATGCCGGCGCCCAACTGCACATCATCGTCGTCCGCGATCAGGAACACATCGTCGGCATCGCACCATTGATGCGCGAACACGCGGTCGTCTACGGCCTGCCGGTGAGACGCCTTGCGCTCATCGCGAATGACCACACACCGCGGACGGATTTTGTCGTCGCAGGTGATGAGAGCGAGATCTACGGCGCGATCCGGAACTCGCTCGCCGGCGAGATCGACCAGTGGGACGTATTGCAGCTCACGCAACTGCCGCGCACGTCTCGAACGATTTCGGCGATGTCGAGCCTCACATCCACGGAGCACTTGCGCAGCGGCACGTGGAACAGCTGCGACTCTCCGTACCTCGAACTGACCGGCACCTGGGAGAGCTACTGGGCGAGTCTTTCCGCCAAGTTTCGCTCGAACGTGAGGAATCGGCTCACCCGCCTGAATCAGATCGGCACGCCTGCACTTGAAATCCTCTCGGACAAGACGGCGATCGCCGCGGCGCTCGACGATGCATGGCGCCTCGAGGCATCGGGGTGGAAGGACCAGGAGGGGACGTCGATTGCCTCCGAGCCGGCCGTCCAGAGCTTCTATACGTTGCTGGCGGCGCGCGCCGCCGAGTGCGGCTGGCTGCGGCTGCTGTTTCTCACGGTCGGCGGGAAACGGATCGCTGTCTCTTACAGCGCGGTGTACGACGGTCGTCTCTTTCTCTTGAAGACCGGCCACGACCGCGACTTTCATGCGTGCTCGCCGTTCAAGCTGCTGACGTATCTCGCGACGCAGGAGGCGTACGCGCGCGGTCTCCGCGAAATCGATTTTCTCGGCGACACCGAGCCCTGGAAACAGGAGTGGACGCCCACGGTGCGCGGTCACGACTGGTTGTTCATGTTTTCGAACAGTAGGCGAGCCCGGCTTTTGCATTCCATCAAGTTTCAGATGGCGCCGGAGATCAAGAAGAAATGGCAAGCGTAGTCGGAACATTCGTGCCGACCTACCAGGGCCTCGCGGCAACGCACCTGATTGGACGTCCGTCTGCATTGGAGTCGCCGTTTCCGTTCAACGCGCCTCGGCGGATTGCCTATTACCGTGCCCGCAACGCGATCTACCACCTGTTTCGAACGCTGAGGGAAACCAAGCGGTCGCTGACGGTGCTTGCCCCCGACTACTACAGCGGCAACGAAATCCTCGCAATGCAGGCGGCCGGCGTGAACATTCACTACTGCCCGGTCGGTGCCAACATGCAGTGGGATCCCAGCGACGTCGAACGACTGTGCCGCGCGCACTCTCCAGACGTCCTGTACGTCATCCACTATGCCGGTTGGCCACAACCGATCGCGCAGCTCGCTGACTTGTGCCGAACGCGTGAAATGCTACTCGTCGAAGACTGCGCGCTGTCACTCCTGAGTGAGACCGAGGACGGACGGCCGCTCGGAAGCTTCGGCCAGTGGTCGGTCTTCTGTCTTTACAAGACGCTCCCGTTGCCGAACGGCGCCCTGCTCGTTCAGAACGACTGTCCGATCGAATCGTTGGAACGGCTCTACCTGCGGCCGGCAGGGGCAGCGTCGGTTGCGGGACGAGTCGCGGAACTGTTCGTCCAGCGGATTCGCGGACGCGTCAACGGCGTCGGCGCCGCGCTGCAGGCGCTCAAACGTGGAATGGGCATCGCCGCGGGAGCTCTGGACGTGCGCCGCGCGAAC
>DASTZI010000462.1:0-41011 GCA_035764385.1 Vicinamibacterales bacterium | reverse complement strand
GACGGTCACTTTCTGGTCCGCGAAGCCTTTCCGCGTCGTGTCGTTCGCTTGATCGAGACGCTGATTGAGCGCCTTGATCGAGTCCTGCAGCGCCTGGGTGACCGTGGCGATCGCAACCGCGAGCTCCTGCGTCTGCTCCTGCAGCATCCGGATATCCGCCATCATCTGTCGCTGCTCACGGCTTTGCGCCGAGGCAGGACCCGTCACGACGGTAAGCAGGATCGCGGTTGTCGTGAAAAGCCTGTTCATCATGTCCCCCGCTTACTTCGATGTAATCACGAAATGCGCGCGCCGGTTCTTCGACCACGCGGTTTCGGTGTGGCCCGGATCGAAGGGGAACTCCTTGCCGTAGCTTACCGTCCGGAGCCGATCGGGCGCGACGCCGAGTGCGACGAGATATGTTTTCACAGCGACAGCGCGGAGTTCACCGAGCGCGAGGTTGTATTCTGCCGTGCCGCGTTCGTCACAGTGACCTTCAATCGTCACCATCCACGCCGGATACTTTTTGAGAACCGCCGCGTTGGACGCGACGATCGCACGTCCCGCGTCATCGAGCTCGGAGCTGTCCAAACCGAAAAACGCGGGCTGCAGCGGCGAATTTCGATTCAGATCTTCGAGAGACCGGTTGCTGATGCCGTCTTCGCTGATGGCTGGCACCGGCACCGACTCTTCTACGCGCTGCGGGGGTGGGGGAGCCGGCGGAGCAACCGGCGCGGGCGCCGCTGCCGTGGATGGTGGAGCGGGTTGAGGCCCGAGCGGGGGTTGTTTCTTCGCGCACGCTCCTGCGAGCACCAGCAACATGAGGAGAAGAATGAGTGGCCGCGGCATCGATGTCCGTTCCTTTCCCGCCCCCGCCGTTCCGCGGCGACGCCAGCTGTGAATCAATTCGACCAGGACGGCGTGTAGTTGTTGCCGTCGCGGGTAACCTGCCGCACGTTCTTGCCGTCGCGCGCCATCGTGTAGATCTGCGTCCCGCGGCCGCCCCGCGTCGACGCGAACGCGATGTGACGTCCATTCGGTGAGAAGGCGGGACTTTCGTTGCTCCCTTCACCAAATGTGATCTGCCTCGTCTCGCCGGTCGCGAGGTCGAAGACCTTGATGTCGAACGCGGGTCCGGTCCTCCCGGCGTATGCAATCTCGTTGAACGGCGCCGGCGCCCACGTCGGTCTGTCCGCCCACGAGTCGTTCGTCGTAATCCGCTTCAGATTCAACCCGTCAGCGCCGACAACATAGATCTGCGGCGTGCCGGCGCGGTCGGACGTAAACGCAATCTGCGTCCCGTTGGGAGACCAGGTGGGCGTCGTGTCAATGGCGGGGCTGTTCGTGATGCGTCGCACGTTCGAGCCGTCGCGATTCATCACGTAGAGTTCGGGATTGCCGTCTCGGTTCGACGTAAAACAGATCCGCGTGCCATCGGGAGAGAAGATCGGCAGCCAGTTCTGTGCAACACCGTTGGTCGGAGTCTCCTGAATGCCCTGATAGATGAGCGCGATGAAGATGTCGGGATAGCCACGACGGTACGACGTGTACGCCACAGCGCGCGCGTCGGGTGCCCAGACTGGCGTGATGTTCAACTGACGGTTGGTGGTGACCCGTCGCTGATTCTCTCCATCGTAGTCCGCGATGTAGACCTCTTTGACGTCGCGGTTCTGGACCGGACCGCTCACCTTTTCGCGATTGCGATCCGAGGAAAACGCCAGCTTCGTCCGAGCCACCCCACGCAATGCTCGCTGCTGCTGGTGGATTTCATCGGACACCGTGTGGGCGTAGAGGCGTGGCGTGGCGGCTGATCCGGTGTATTCCTTCGCAAACACCGACTGGCGCGAGCGTACGTTGAAGAGACGCACCTGCACGCGGACGGTGTTGGCGTCGGTCTTTTGAACCGTTCCAAACACCACCGCATCGGCGCCGAGTTCGCGCCACGCGCTGAATGGCACGTCGTTAGCGGTACGCGCGGCTGGAATCGTGGAGTAGGTGTCGCGCGGAATCATGTAGAACTCGCGCTCGAAATTCAGGTCGTCCCACAAGACCTGGCCGAGCATCTTGGCGACATCCGCGACGTCGGGCGAGAGCGCCACGAAATCGGGCACGGCATACCGCGGCGGCGTACCGGGTTCGCCACTGATGACCAGCTGGATTTCCGACGGTTGTTGCGGCGTCGGTGCCGGTGTTTGCGGAGCCTGGGCGAGCACGGCGACGGCACACGACGCCGCCGCGAGAGTGCTCAACATCGTGCGTGTTGGTTGTCTTGTCATCTAACGTTGATACTCGAATCGCATGTGGATGGTGAGCGTCGGATTCGGATACTGAATCGGAAGCTCGGGCAATCGCGTCAGCAGCAGCGCGCGCTGCGCGGTCAGTTCGTGAGCGACAAAGCCGCTCGACTGCTCGACCTGCACGTTCTCGATCGTGCCGGCGCGGGTCACAGTGAATTTCATAATCACGCTGCCAGCTGCCTGTTGTTTCGAGTCCCAGTTCCGCTGAATGAGCGTGACCATTTGAGATAGGTATTCCGGACAGCAAAAGTTCGCGGTGTCGACCGTCACTCCGGTTCCGCCTCCGCCGCTGGACGTGAGCCCGAAGCCCTGACCGCGGGCGCCGGTGTTCACGCGCGTCGAGCCCTCCTGCGGTTCACCCGTCGCCGGCGTGCGCGCGGTGGCCTCTTTCGGAGCTTCGCGTGTCTGCGGTTTCACGACCCGCGCGTTTTTCGTCGGAAGTGTCATTGCCGGTGTCTTCGGCGCCGGCGGCGTTTCCACAACCTTCTTCACCGGCTCTGGCGGTGGCGTCTGTACGGTCCGTCCGCCCATCGTGGTCAAACCACCGTTGCGCGGGCCTGGCGCGCCGCCGAGGCTGATCGTCATCACGGTGCGAGGTCCTTCATCGACAGCGCCTCGCCAGCTGGCGGGCATGAAGATCATGAACGCGAAGAGCGCAATATGGGCAGCGACCGACCAGACAATCATCCCGTTGAGGCGCTCAGCGGTCTGCGCCCGGGAAAGAATGATGTCCGTGACGCTGCCTTCCGTCATTGCTCACCCGGCAGCTTCGACACGATGCCGACCTTTTCGACGCCGGCGGCCTTGAGGCGGTCCATGATGTCGAGCAGCTCCTGCAGCTCGATACCGCCATCGCCGCGCAGAAAGACCTGCCGATCGGTGCGATTCACCATCATCTGTCGCATCCGCTCGGTCAGCACATCCACGCGAACAGCGTCCTGACCGATATACACGCGCCGATCGTCCTTGAACGACAGGGGAACGTTGACGAAGATGCGGTCGCTGGCAATCTCCTGAGACCGGCTGGCAACGGGTAGGTTCACCTCCACGCCACGCTGCAGCATCGGCGCGGCCACCATGAAGATGATGAGCAGCACGAGCATCACGTCAACCAGAGGGATGACGTTGATCTCAGCCAGCGTTGCCGACACACGGCGGGCTCGCGTCAGGCGACCGCCGCCGGGGGTCGGAGCTGAAGGGAGAACTTTCGGCATCTATGTAAAGTTACGCTCGGCGATGTTGAGAAATTCGAGCGAGAAATCGTCCATCTCGGCGGCGAACACTTTCACGCGCGTGCTGAAGTGGTTGTACGCCAGCACCGCCGGAATGGCGGCGAAGAGTCCGGCGGCGGTCGCAATCAGCGCCTCGGAGATGCTCGGCCCGACCACAGCCAGGTTCGTTGAACCGGTCGTACCGATGCGCTGAAACGCGATCGTGATTCCAACAACTGTTCCAAACAAGCCGATGAATGGCGCGACGCTCGCGACGGTCGCCAGAAAGGGGACCCGCTTCTCGAGCTTGTTGATTTCCACGGTGGCCGCCCTCAGCAGAGCACGATCGACAGCGGACAGGCTCTTCAACATAGGACGTGGCGTCGGCCCGGAGGGATTGGCCGGCTGGGGACCGCCGAGTCGGAACTGCGCGTTCAGCTCTGCATAGCCCGCCTGGAAGACCCCGACGAGCGGGCTGGCGGGTAGCGTGGCGCAGACGGCCTGCACCTCGGAGAACTTGCTGCTATTGCGGAACGCCTGAAGGAACTTGGCGGTCTGCGACTGGACTCTCCGATACGAGAGCGATTTCGCCAGGATGATGGCCCACGACATCACCGAGATGACGATCAGTATCGCGAGGACCGCCTGATTGATGACGGTCGCTTTCGTGATGATGTCGATTAAAACGCGGGACCCAGACGAGACCGGAGCAGCGCCGTCCTGCACCTGCAGTGCAAGAACGAACATGCCAAGCGTGTGCAACGAAGCCTCCGAAGCATCGGCAGCGCGCCGCTGGGACAGCGCAGACACGCGAGGGTAGCACGCGACCAGAGTGCTGTCAAACGTATGATACGATTGCATTTCCGCGTGCATGCTGCGTTTCCTCCGCATCCGCAACCTGGCGGTGATCGAAGCCGTCGAGGTCGAGTTCGAACCGGGGTTCAACGTGCTGACGGGGGAAACGGGCGCCGGGAAATCCATTCTGGTCGAGGCGGTCGGCCTGCTCCTTGGCGCCCGCGCCTCTGCTGATCTCGTCCGAACCGGCGAGCCCCTCGCCACCATAGAGGC
This sequence comes from Vicinamibacterales bacterium, assembly GCA_035764385.1. Lineage (GTDB taxonomy): Bacteria > Acidobacteriota > Vicinamibacteria > Vicinamibacterales > UBA2999 > Gp6-AA40. The sequence goes on along the minus strand of DASTZI010000462.1, from coordinate 36,456 downwards.
CATCTTCGACGACGCCAGCCGCCATGAGCTGATCGTCCGTCGAGAGATCAGCAACCAGGGTCGCAGCCGGTCATTCATCGATGGCGCGCTCGCCACTGCATCTGCCCTGCGGGATTTATCGGCTCGACTGGTGGAGTTGCACGGGCAGCACGAGCACCAGGTGCTGCTGGATCCGCTTGCGCATCTTCCCCTGCTCGATGACTACGCGGGGGGTGGTGAAATCGCGGCGCAAGTTGCCTCAGTCTGGGTCCGACTGCGGTCACTTCGCGACGAGCTCGAGCGCTCGAGGATGGACGAGCGGGAGAAAAGCGCTCGACTCGACCTGATTGGTTTTCAGCTCGGAGAAATCGAAAAGGCCGCGCCTAAAGCCGGCGAAGACGAGCAGCTCACAGCGACCCGGCAGGTGCTCGCGAGCGCCGAACGGATTCAACGTCTCTGCGAGGAGAGCTATGCAACATTGTATGACCGTGACGACGCCGTGCTTGCCGGGCTCGGCGGGGTGTGGAAACGGGTCGGAGAACTGGCAACCATCGATTCGCAGTTTGCGCCGTATGTGGAATCGCGCGATGGGATCAAATCCCAGCTGGAGGATCTGGCGTTCTTTCTTCGAAGTTACGCCGACGGCATAGACGCGTCGCCGTCTCGTTTGCAGGAGGTGGAGGACCGCCTCGCGCTGCTCGAGCGATTGAAGCGCAAGTACGGTCCGACCCTTCACGAGGTCATCGAACGTGGTGCCGCGCTGGCGCGTGAACGTGACTTCCTGACCGGAGCGGGCGAAGGCGCCGAGAATCTTCTCAAGTCGCTCGACACCGCGACTGCGGAATATCTGTCGAAGGCGCGAGAACTGTCTCGACGTCGGCGGACGGCCGCGGTCCATTTCGCTCGCGACATGGAAGGACTGCTGGCCGAACTGGCGATGGCGCGAACGCGTTTCGAAGTGCGATTCAACGAGGGGGAGCTTCCGGAGTCGGGATGGAGCGAGCGCGGCATCGACAACGCCGAATTCTTCGTCTCACCGAATCCCGGGGAGGAGCTTCGGCCGCTCGCTCGGATCGTGTCCGGCGGCGAGCTGTCCCGCGTGATGCTGGCGTTGAAGACGCTGGCCACCACCAAGCCAGGTTCGATGTTCGACTCGAATCCTGTCGCTCCAAAGACGCTCATCTTCGACGAGGTGGACGCGGGCATTGGCGGGCGCGTCGCCGATGTCGTCGGGTCGAGGCTCCAGGAGCTGGGGACGCGCTTTCAGGTGCTCTGCATCACCCATCTGCCACAGATCGCAGCGCGCGGGGATGCGCACTTTCTGATCGAAAAGTCGATTCGCGGCAAGCGCACGGTGACGCGCGTCGAGCGACTCGATCAGGAAGGACGGATCGAGGAGATCGCGCGCATGATCGGAGGCGCATCAATCAGCGAGCAGACTCGCGCCAGCGCGCGCGAACTGATTGATGCCGGGTCCGAAAGGACCCTTGGGGCGAAAGGCGAAAGGCGAAAGCGAAAGTCCGCGAATAGCTGAGGAAATGGCGAAGAAATACCTCATCGAGACGTTCGGCTGTCAGATGAACTTCCACGACTCCGAGCGGATGGCGGGTCTGCTCGACCAGGCTGGTTACGAACCAACCAGCGAAGCCGTCGACGCCGACGTGGTCGTCATCAACACCTGCAGTGTGCGGGAACACGCTGAGGAGAAGCTCTATACGCGTCTGGGCGAGCTTCGTGTTCTCGAGCAGGAAACCGGTCGGAAGCCGGTTGTGGCAGTCGCCGGGTGCGTTGCGCAGCAGGAAGGCGAGTCCCTCCTCAGGAAGTCAAATGGACACGTCATTGACGTGATCGTGGGCACGCAGCGACTGAAGATGCTGCCGGCCCTCGTCGAGCAGGCCGCGAGCTCCGCGTTCGCCGAGGTCGACATCAACCCGTGGGACGACGTGACGTTCCCGTTGGGGATTACCCGGCGAAGCGATCCCGTCAAGGCCTACGTCACCATCATCGAAGGGTGCAACGACCACTGCGCTTTCTGCGTCGTCCCGTACACGCGCGGCCATGAGCGCATGCGCGCCAAGGCGGACATCCTGGCCGACGTGCGCGACGCCGTTGATTCAGGGCGTTGCGAGATTCAGCTGCTCGGTCAGATCGTCAATCACTACGAGGCGCCGGACGACCCCGCGTGCGATTTCGCGGAACTCCTCGCCGCGGTGAACGACGTTCCTGGGGTCGAGCGGATTCGTTTTGCCAGTCCGCATCCGCGGCACACCGGTCGTCGACTGATCGAGGCCGTGCGGGATCTCCCCAAGGTCTGCAAGCACCTGCATCTTCCCGTGCAGTCCGGCTCCTCGCGCGTTCTCAAAGCCATGCGCCGCCGGTATACACGCGAGAGTTATCTGGAACTGGTCAACGAAATTCGTGCGGCCATCCCGACCGTCGCGCTATCGACCGATATGATTGTTGGTTTCCCGGGTGAGAATGCCGACGACTTTGATCAGACGCTGTCGTTGACCGAAGGCGTGCAGTATCACAGCATGTTCTCGTTCAAGTACTCTCCGCGGCCGAATACGCTGGCGCTGCAACGGATGCCGGACGATGTGCGGGCAGAGGAGAAGACGGCGCGAATCGTAGCGCTGCAGTCGCTGCAGCGTGAGATTCAGACGCGGCTTCACCAGCAGGCCGTCGGCTCTACGGTCGAGGTGCTGATCGACTCAGCAAGCCGACGGCACGACGCGGAGATATCAGGACGGACCAGCGGCAACACGGTGGTGAACTGTGCGATGCCGGCGTTCGGCGTGGATGCCGATTCACGAAACGCGAGTCGCGGGAATGCGTCAGACTGGATTGGGCGGACAGTTGATGTCCGTATCCTTCGCGCAGGTCCCCACAGTTTATGGGGGGAGGCCGTGGTATCAAACGTGCGAGGGCACGGGTTTCTGCCGACGTGATGAAGGCGGGAAGTGACGATTCGACGCGCGGGGAAGGACGTAGCAAGACCATGCTGATTGAAATGACCATCAAGGGGCTGATGGTGGATCCCGTCACCAACATGCCGATCGTCATCCTGAAGGACAAGCAGGGGGATCGGGTGCTGCCAATCTGGGTGGGGATCTTCGAGGCGAACGCCATCGCGCTGCAAATCGAAAACGTCGCGACCCCTCGCCCGATGACGCACGACCTGCTGCGGAACATCATCACGGACCTTGATGGACAGGTCGACCGCGTCGTCGTGTGCGACCTCAAGGACAACACCTTCTACGCCATCATCCACCTCACCGTCCGCGGCGAACGGGTCGCGATTGATGCGCGACCGAGCGATGCCATTGCGCTGGCGCTTCGAACGCGATCGCCGATCCTGGTGGAGGAGAACGTCATCGACAGTGCGAAGACCGTCGACTTCAACGCGGAGCGCACCGACAGCGACCGTCTTCAAAAGTGGCTCGAGAGCCTCGACCCTGAGGAACTGGGCAAGTACAAGATGTAAACGCATCGCGCTGGCAGAATTGTCGGCCGGCCGACAATCCGCCTCCGACGTCGCTGAGCCCGATCTCGGTAACCTCCTGACCCCTGAAAAGCTGATACCGTCTGTTGGGGTGTTTGACACATCGACACACTATCCCTAGAATCTCTGCAACCTGCCTCATCCACCAGTACAAGGCCGATGATCGTCGCGATCGCCAACCAGAAGGGCGGTGTCGGAAAGACGACTACCGCCGTGAACCTCGCGGCCGCGCTTGCCATGCGGGGCAAGCGCACGCTGCTCATCGATCTCGACCCGCAGGCCAACAGCAGTATCTCGTTTCTCGATCTGCGCACGATCACCCGGTCGACCTACGACGCCATCGCGGAGCCTACGTGCGCGCTGACGGACGTGATTCGACAGGCGCCGGTCGACAACCTGTTCATCGCTCCGGCGCGCATCGGTCTGGCGAAGTTGGAGGCAAGGCTGGTCGGCGAGCTCGACGCGCACTTCCGTCTGAAGGACAAGATCCAAGCTCTCAACGGTGACTTCTCGCACATTGTCATTGACTGTCCGCCGGCGCTCGGCCTGTTGACAGTGAACGCGCTCGTCGCGGCCACGCATCTGCTGATTCCGATTCAGTCGTCGTACTTCGCGCTCGAGGGAACCGACGACCTGCTGGAGACGATCGAGAAGGTGCGGCAGCGGCCAAACCCGGCGCTCCGCATCCTCGGGGTCGTCATCACGATGCACGACAAGCGGACCGCGCTCGGGCGCGACATCCGCGAGCAGATTCAGAAGGTGTTCGGCGGGAAGGTGTTCGACACGGTGATCGCCAAGAGCGTTCGCCTGGAGGAGAGTCCCGCGTACAAGGAGTCAATCTTTACCTTTGCCCCCGATTCGTCGGGCGCGACCGATTACTACAGTCTCTGCGAGGAGGTCATCGAACGTGTCGAAGCGCGGACTGCCTGAGACGCTGCGGATGCGGCATGACGAGCATTACGTTGAGGCGCTCGCCGCCTCGGCGGGCGCGCCAGTCGGCCGGATGATCTCGATCGAATTGCTCGATCCAAACCCGAACCAGCCGCGCCAGGTCATGGGCGATCTATCAGAGCTGATGGCATCGGTGGCCGAGAAGGGCGTCATCGAACCGCTGATTGTCCGGCAGCGCGGTGGGCGGTATCAGATCATTGCGGGCGAGCGTCGCTACCACGCGGCGGTTCAAGTCGGCCTTCGCGACATCCCCGTCATCGTCCGCGAGGTGGACGACGGCGAAGTGATGGAGCTGGCGCTCGTCGAGAACCTCCAGCGCAAAGACCTGACTCCGTTTGAAGAGGCGGAGGCGCTGCAGCAGCTCGCACAGAAGTGCGACTACACGCACGAGGACATGGCGCGGAAGCTCGGAAAGTCGCGCACCGCGATCACCGAGTCGCTCTCGTTGAACAACATGCCGGAGGAAGTTCGAAACCTATGTCGGCTGGCCGACATTGGCTCGAAGTCGACGCTGCTGCAGATCGTTCGGCAGTCTGAGCCGAAGAAGATGATGGCGCTGGTGGAACGCCTGGTCAGCGGCGGCAACGGTGTCACGCGTCAGGACGTCAGGAAAGAAACCGCAAAGGCAAGCGCGGGGCGTCCAAAGCCATTCCTGTTTTCGTTCAAGCCTGAGACGAAGCACTTCCAGCTCCGCATGACGTTTCGCAAGGGCAAAGTCGACAAGAACGAGATCATCACGGCCCTCGAAGGCATCATCAAAGAACTGCGCGCCGCGCGGTAGTCAGCTCAGAGCGCTGGCAAGGCTCCGCAACAGCCTGAAAAGGAAACACCGCTGAAAGGCTGGAAATGGCCTTCAAATGGCCTAATTCCACAACGTCGCATAATAGATGTTATGTTAACTAACGCGGAAGCCTGGACGACGCTACGCCGTCCAATTGCGTGACGGGAACCGCTCGTCCGGGACCTGGACCTCAATCGGCCGATGCCGCGGGTGGTGCTCCACTTCAGCGCCATGATGGTTGATGGCGACGATGAAGGCGACGGTCGCATCCTTCGAGACCCCGAGACACTGAAACGGGACCTGTAGTTCGAGCAGGCGCCCGGCGGCCACGTTGATGTCAGGGCACGTGCGCGTCAAGTCGCGGCCCCCACGGGGACGCTCGGTCATTTCCGCGCGAACCATCCCGCCTTCCGTGGTCACGATGATCCGGCACCCCTCGGGCTTGAGGAAATTGACGCTCAACTGCTGGCCGCCGCCGAGGGCGTCCCGCATTGGCAATCGTCCCGCGACTTTGAGATAGAGGTTGTTCGGATCGAAGCCGAACTCCACACCCGAGATGACCGTGGAATGCGCGGACACCTCGTGCATCGCATCACCGACGGCGACCGCGTCGACCGAGCCCGCGCCAATCCATTCGAAGTAGTCGGTGACTTCTCCGTCGATTACTGGATGAATGAAGCCGGTCGGCGGCTCGATGCCTGCCGCTGGCGGCCGTGTGGTGATGTTGCTGACGAACAGCTCTTCGGGGACGGGCGCGTTGATCGCGCGGTAGATGTTGCGAACGTGGCGACGGAACAACTCGTCGAAGACGAGATCGTGGTCCGACGAATGGTCGTCGCCGTACCACCAGAACCAGTCCGAGCCTTCCGCAATCAGCATCTCCTCCCGGGCTCGAGCCAGCGCCTCGGGTGGGACGTCGGTGGCGTTATCGAGCGCGCGCCGTGCGTCTGAGAGCTGGCTCCAAGCCCGCTGATCGTCTGCGTGGCCAATCCAGATGTAAAAGTCGGCATTGATCCATGACCCCGGAAAAATGCCGGACAGAATGTCCTTTGCTCCGCCGCACGCCTCGGCCATCGTGACCGTCTTCAGCGTCGGATGCGAGGCGAGCCGATGGTAGAGCGCCCGCAGAAACGGCCGTCCCTGCCCTTCAAAGTGTTCCCAGGCGTTTTCGCCGTCGAGAATGACGAAGATCGTGGCCTCTCCCCCGTTGGTGCGCGATGCGTACCGCGCTCCGGCCGCCGACAGACGGTGCGCGAAGTCCTCGGCCGCCGCTTCGGCCGGCCATGACGCATAGCTGAACCCAATCAGATCCGAGAGGGCGTGGTCACGAAACCCGCTGGCAACCTGCTGCCCATCGCGCCCCACGCGGTAAGGCCGGTACAAAACCTCCGGGTTCTCGACCGCTCCGTCGCGATCGCGTCGGAACTCCCGGCCCGTCGTCTTGCCGAGGATCTCTTCGTCAGTGGCCATCCACTGAAAGCCGGCGGCAGCCACGAGCGGCACCATGGCGTCCGATACCGAGCCTTCGGACGGCCAGACACCGACGGGCCGTCGTCCGAAGAACCGTTCATGCAGTTTCACCGCGCGCGACAACTGGTCCGCGGCGTCTTCGGGCCGGCGGAATCGCTCGCGCGGCATTCGCGACGAGGGATGGGTTCGCAAATAAATGTCGGTGTCACACAGCAGCGGAAGAATGGGGTGATAAAACGGCGAGGTCGAGAGTTCAACCTGGCCGCGCTCCGCCGCCTCGCGGTATTCAGGAATGACGCGCCGCAGCAGCTCGAGCTCCACGGCGCGAAGGGTCGCTTTGTCCTGTTCCGTAAAGCGGCGGCCTTTCGCAACGAGGGCGCGTATTCGATCGTCGCGATCGAAATAATACGGATCGATCCAGGCGAGCTTGTGCCACACCTGCAGGTCGCGCAGGTCTTCCGTCGAGAAGTACGCCGCCTGCGATCGGACGCTCAGCCCAACACCATTCTGCTGGCGTTTGGCGAGCAATTCCGCGTAACGCGGGTACGGATCGATCATCCGGGGCCGATGCGCGTGGAAGAATTCCTCCACGCAGAACTCCCGCTCTTCGGCGGTCAACGCTTCCGCCGGTTTCAAGCCGATATCCAGATGGCGGTCGCGCGCCTGCTCCCTTGCAAAGGAATCCAGTTGCACCAGCAGCGACGGAACCAGGTTGAACGTCACTTTCACCGACGGGAATTCGCGCAATAGCGCGACCATTCCCCAGTAGTCCTTGATGGCGTGCAGCCGCACCCATGGCAGGACGTGCTCGCCGGTCGCGAGGTCCTGGTAGAACGGCTGGTGCATGTGCCAAAGGAGAGCGACTCGAGTCACGGATGCATTCCAGAAGGTGGAAGGGTCCTGTATTCTTGAGATTGGACGTTGATGCGCATTATCGACCGCTACGTGATCCGAGAGGTCCTGCTTCCCTTCGTTATTGCTCTGCTGGTCTTCACGTTCATCTTAATTGTGCCGTCGATGATGCAGTACGCCGAGGCGTTCATCGCCAAGGGCGTGCCGACTTCAATCGTCCTGCGCGCGATGGCCACGCTGCTCCCCTCCTCGCTCGCGCTGTCGATTCCTTCGGGTCTCCTTATCGCGCTGCTCATCGCGTTCGGCCGGCTGTCGGCGGACCGTGAATTCGTCGCGATGCAGGCGTGCGGCATCAGTGTCGCGCGGCTGCTCCGGCCCGTCGCCTTCATTTCAGTTCTCGGCTGGGTCGCGACGTCGTACGTCATGCTCGAAGCGCTGCCCGACGCGAATCAGGCTTTCCGCGAAATCGCGTACAACGTGCTCGCGCAGCGCGCAGAGGGCGAAGTCAAGCCGCGCGTCTTCTTCGAAGAGTTCCCCGATCTGGTCCTCTACGTGCGCGACATTCCTCCCGAGGGCGGCTGGAACGACGTCTTCATGGCTGACAACACGCCGGGGCGCCCACAGGCGATTTACCTTGTGCGGCACGGGCGCGTGATCCTCGATCAGGTCAAGCGCAGGGTCGAAATGGTGCTCGAAGACGGTACCCGCCACGTGACCAATGCCGACGGGACGTACCAGGTCATCAAGTTCGATCGGCAGGTGATCAGCGTCAGCCCGGAACGCGCCTTCCCACGCGGCGGTCCGCAAAAGGGTGATCCCGAAATGACGATTGCGGAGCTGAAGGAGCGCGCCGCGGAGTTCGAGCGTCAGGGACTCTCTTCGCACAATCAGATCATGGCGATCCACCGGAAGTTCGCCATCCCGGTGGCGTGTCTCGTGTTCGGTGTCATCGGGCTCGCCCTCGGCGCCACGAACCGGCGCGACGGAAGGCTCGGAAGCTTCGTCTTCGGCCTCGGCGTGATCTTCGCCTATTACATCCCGCTCACGCTGGGGCCGGCGCTCGCCAAGGGACATCTGATTCCGCCGTGGCTCGCTGTGTGGGCACCCAACATCATCCTGAGCGCCGCCGGCGCTGCCATGTTTTTCTGGCGCTCTCGCGCCGCCGACCAGGAGTTCCGGTTTGCGATTCCGCGGTGGCCGAAGTCGCGGAGTGTGGCGACTCGCGGCGCCGTAGAGCGACCGGTGGTCGACGAAGCGAGCATCGGCACGCCGGGACTCATCGGTCGTCTGCTGCCGAGGCCCAGCATCCTCGATCGCTATGTCACAGCCATGTACGTGCGCGTGTTTGCGCTGTGCGCGCTGGGACTGCTGGCGTTGTTCTACATCTCGACGTTCATCGATCGCTCGGACAAGGTCTTCAAGGGTGCCGCGACGTGGAGCATGATGGGCGCGTATCTGTGGTACCTGCTGCCACAGTACGTCTATTTCGTGCTGCCGATGTCAGTGCTGCTCGGGTCGCTTGTGACGATCGGTGTGCTGACGAAAAACAGCGAGCTCATCGTCATGAAAGCCTGCGGCATCAGCCTGTATCGGGTGGCGGTGCCGATGATCGGCGCCGCGCTCGTCGCCGGCGGGGCGCTCTTCGCGCTCGAGCAGACGATCCTTGGCGAGTGGAATCGCAAGGCCGACAGCATCAAAGCGGTGATGAACGGCGTGGCGCCCGCCACGCTCGACATGCTGACGCGGCAATGGGTGGTCGGCAGCCAGGGCAATATCTATCACTACAACTACTTCGATCCCGGCAACCGTGCGCTGATGGGACTCTCGGTCTTCGAATTCTCGAACGGGATGCGGTCGATCGCGCGGCGCTCGTATGCGGAACGCGCCCGCTACGAGCCGGCGTCCGGACACCCGGACGTCTGGCGGGCTGAAGAGACGTGGTCGCGCGACCTGACGCCGTCCGGTGACACGCGGAAGTTTTCCTCGGATCCCGTTTCGCAGTTCACGCTGGAGCCGCCCTCCTATTTCGGAACACGGCAGCCAGAGCCGCAGTTCATGAGCTACTCGCAGCTTCGCACCTACATCGAGCAGCTCCGCACCAGCGGTTTTGATGTCATCGCGCAGCAGGTGGCGCTGGAACGGAAGGCATCGTTTCCGTTCGTCACGGTGATCATGACATTGCTTGCGGTGCCATTCGCCGTGAGCGCCGGTCGGCGCGGAGCGATGTACGGCGTAGGCGCCGGCATCGTGATCGCGATCACTTATTGGGTGGCGTTCAGCGTCTTTGCCGCGCTCGGCACCGGTGGCGTCGTCGCACCGACGCTAGCGGCGTGGGCGCCGAATCTGCTGTTCGGCGCGGGTGCAGCGTACCTACTGCTGACGGTCCGGACGTAGCGCCGCTAAAGCGGCGCCCACCGATGCCGGTTGGGCCGCCTTTAGCCGGCCCTTTCGAATCTCACCGAATGAATCGGCGGCAGGTTCAACGACACCGCCTGCCACGAGTCTCCGGCATTCTCGCTCACCCACAACGATCCGGTCGTCGAACCGAACGCGAGTACGTCGCCGCTGTCGTCGATGTCGAGGGCGTGGCGGTACACGAGGTCGTAGGCGTGCTCCTGCGGCAGCCCGTTGGCCAGCGTCTCGAACGTCTTCCCCCCATCCCGCGTACGATTCACGACGACGCGACCGTCGGCGGGATACCTCTTTTCGTCCTTTACCGCGGGGACGAACCAGGCGGTGTCCGGATCGCGTGGATGCACGGCGACGGCAAATCCAAAAGCGGAAGGATGCACGTCGGCGATCTCGCCCCACGACGCGGCGCGATCGGTCGATCGGAAAATCCCATTGTGGTGCTGCACCCACAATGTGTCCGGCGCTGCAGCGCATTGGACGACCAGATGCGCATCCTGCGAGTTCGGCTCGTCCTGGAGTTCGGGCGGCATGTACTCCGCGCGCATTCCCTTCCCCCCGATGCGCCACGATCTGCCGCCATCGCGGGTCGTCCAGGCGCCGCCTGTGGACACTCCGATCACGATGTCATCTGAGTCATTCGGGTTCACGCAGATGGAATGGAGACCCGGATATTCAGCACCACCGCCGCTCCACTGCTCACGAAGCGGATGGTCCCACAGCGACCGATTCAGCGCCCATGAACTGCCGCCGTCCTCGGACTTGAAGAGACCTCCGGGCATCGTGCCACACCAGAGCACACTCGGGCGATCCGTGCCGCCGAGCTCGAGCGCCCAGATCAGGCGCAGCGTCCAGTCGATCGGTTTCCCGCTGAACGTCATTTTCGGAACGTAGCCTTCAGGCATCGGTGGATATGTTGGTGCGCCGATTTCTGTCCACGTGGCGCCACCATCATGCGAGCGATGCAGCTTCACGCCGAAGTGGCCGTGATTCAACGTGGCAAGCAGGGAATCGTTTCGCGGATCGTGTACGGCCAGCGTGCAGTTGTCTCCGAGAAAACTGACGCGTGACACCGACCATCCAGACGCGCCTCGCGCAATCGTGAACAATCCCTTGCGCGTTCCGACGTGGCACCTTGTCGCACTGGCCACCCTTTATCCTCCTGAGAGCGCTTGGATCACATCCACGACGCCGTCCGCCGGGACTGGATCCGTCAAATGAGTGCGATCCCGCAACTGCTCTCCGTTAATGAAAATCGACATGTGCTCGCGAAGTCTTGCCTGGTCGTCAAGCACGTAACTGCGAGCACGCGTATTGGTCTGGAAGTATGCGTCGAGCACCTCCCGGACACGCGCGCCCTCGACCTCCCTCGTCGGGCACTCCACATGACGTTGGATGTTGTCCGTGAAACGGAGTGTCGGCATGACTCGTCCTAGCGAGCATATCGAATATCGTCGATTTGAATCTGGCCGTTCGATCCGGTTTTGGTATTTGTCGTGTCGATGACAAATAGAATCGAATCGATTTTTGCGAGGTCGGGCGACGAGGCAGTGGTCGACCCAACGGACCGAAAGTCGTCGAACGCAACATCCACCGTACGCGGCGTGGAATCCAGATAGACAGATCGACGCCATCGTTCGCCGTCTCCACCTGGGGCGCGAAGCTGGACGGATAGGCGCATCGGCCGGTCGGCGCGCGCGCTGAACACGAGTCTTTCGTACATCGCGATCGTGCTGGTTGCCGGCATGACGAACGCCACGTATGGGCTCGCGGCTGCTGTTCCGGAAATCGCAAATCGCATCAGGAGTTGCGTTCCGGGGAGCGCGCCGATGACGTCCATCGCGGCATCCGATGCGTCGGTTTTCTCGATCCGCCATCCGCGCGCGGGACCGTTGTCATAGAGCGTCATGAAGCTGCGCGGAGCGGGATGCGGCGAGTCGATTGGGCGGCCGGCGCGCCCGACATAAACAGGATTACTCACGATCCACGGCACCGGAGGTGTGCCAGGCGCATTTGGCAGTCCGATCTCGACACGATACACCGCGGGTTGCTCAGGTGCGTCGTGGTCGAGCCGCGCCCCCCGTGCAGTTGCCACTGACGTGCCGTCGCGCAACAACGTAATCGTCGCGTCCGCGGGCGCCTGCGCGTCGACGTGAAGGTGGACCGGTCCCGTAACCGGCAGCGCCTCGCCCATCGATGCCGTTCGCGAACCGCTCGTCACCACGAACCGCATCGCCGCGGGACCACCGAGTGCATCAACGGTTGAATACACGTGCCCGGCGCCAATCGCCTCGATGACACGTTTGGCATCGGTCTCCGCCTCGCCGGTCAGCATCGTGTCGGAGAGGGCGATCGAAAATTCCCGGAACGAAGTCGTGTATGACGGGAAGTGCAGCGAACCGGCGCTGTCATATGGTTCGCCGAGCGAGCGCACCCCAACCCGAGCATGCGCATCCGATGCTGCAACCGCCGCCACGCGACGCTGCTGTGTGAGTGAATCCCACTGCCGCAGAACCGATTCGGGCCGATCCAGCAGCAGCGCCAGTGCCTGCGGCGGTCGAAACGGAAACGTGACCAGCGCGCGTGCCAACGTCCACGTCCGCTCGTCTCGCCACTCGCTGTCCGCATTCAGCCATTCGACGCCGTCGACCGGCGTCTCCCAGTCGGTCCATCGCAGCTCCGGCTTCGGTGATCCCGGATGTGCGGCGATCGCAATGCCGCCGAGGCGGTGGATGTCCTCGACGACGTCGCGCCCCTCACCGGCGAGCGGGTACGGCGCTTTCGGCAGTCCGAGCGCGATCAGATGGCCGTTGTTGGTGCTGATCTCGACAGCGTCGATATACAGCACGCCGTTGCGATAGTCCGGCAGATCCGGCGCGCGTGTTGCGTCGCCGTGGTCGGTCACGATAACGAACTGCAACCCGGCATTCGCGGCAGAGCGAAGCACGTCATTGACAGAAGAGGTGCCGTCCGAGCGGTTCGTATGAACGTGGATGGCGCCGCGGACAGGCGTCTTCAAACCGTCGGGCAGCGGCGGCAATCCGCCTGGAGCGCTGGGAAGCGCCGCGAGCAGCACGAAAGCAGCTACGGCAAGAACCGCCAGACGGCCGAGGATGCGAAACACGCCTCAGGCCCTTGGATGAAAGCGGTCGTAGACCGCGCGCATCCGCTGCTGCAGCACATGCGTGTAGATCTGCGTCGTCGACAGATCGGCGTGGCCAAGCATCATCTGAATGGCTCGCAGATCGGCACCACGTTCGAGCAGATGGGTGGCGAAGGAATGCCGGAGCGTGTGCGGGCTGAGTGTCGTCCGCACGTCCGCACGCCGGCCATACGCTTTCAAAATCTTCCAAAAGCCGACGCGCGTGAGTCCTGGTCCGCCACCGCGCGCGTTCACGAACAACCGAGGACTGCTGCGTCTGCCGAGGAGGGCGGGACGTGCATCCCGCAGATACCGGCTCACCCAGGCTGCGGCTTCATCGCCGAGCGGTACGATTCGCTGCTTGCCGCCCTTGCCCGTGCAGGTCAGGTATGACGCCTTGAGGTTGATGTCGCCAGGCCGCAGGCCAATCAGCTCCGAGACACGCAGCCCCGTGGCATAGAGCAGCTCGATGAGCGCGCGGTCGCGGAGGCCACGAGCCGTCGCCACGTCGGGCTGGGCGAGGAGACGATCCACTTCATCGACCGAGAGATGGCGCGGCAGCGACTTCCAGGCGCGAGGCGCACGCAAATCGTCGGCCGGGCTGACTTCGAGGCGCCCTTCAATCACCAGAAATCGGTAGAAGCCACGATAACAGGCAATGGCGCGTGCCACCGATCGCGGAGAGCGTCCCTCTGACATCAACTGGCGGACGAACTCCTCCAGCCGCTGCCGTGTGAGGCGCTCGAGCGGCGTATTGTGGGCTGCCGCGAATTCGCGCAGGAGGATGAGATCCCGCGCGTAGCTTTCAATCGAATTCGCAGCCAGACGACGCTCAACCGTGAGATGTGACAGATACGCGTCGACCGCTCGGCTCGCTCCGATCGCTCGGGGCAAGCCCTCTCGACTCGCGACGCGTGCCCGGGACGGACTTCGGCGCGAACGAGCGGCGGGCACGGTGGACTCGGAAGATGATCGCGGGATTGTAGAATTGTAACGAACTTATGCCTGTGCGCTCGAAGTGGCAGTCGCTGCCGACCGAAGCCATCAACCCCGCGACACTCGGTATCGACAAACTCTCTCCAGACGACATCGTCGAACTGATGCTCAGCGAAGACCGGAAAATGCTCGCCGCCGTCCAGCGCGAGCACGAACGCATCGCGGTCGGCATCGAAATGATTGCGACAGCGCTGCGCAAGGAAGGACGCATCATCTTCGTCGGCGCCGGCACGAGCGGCCGCCTCGGACTGCTGGAATCCGCGGAGATGCCGCCCACGTTCAGTACTGACCCGGGCCTCGTTCAAGCAATCATGGCGGGGGGCCGCGACGCCATCTTCAGCGCGAAGGAAGGTGTCGAGGATAACTACGAGGAAGGCGCGCGGTCGATCATGCGTCTGCGGCCGACCAAACGGGACATCGTCGTCGGCGTGTCAGCCAGCGGCATGACGCAGTTCGTGCGTGGTGCGCTGACGCGCGCGCGCAGGGCGGGTGCGCGGATTATTTTCGTCACGTGTGACCCGCACACAGAGCTGCAAACTTTTGTCGATCTCACGATCTCTCCGGCCGTTGGTGCGGAGGTCATCGCCGGTTCAACACGTCTGAAGGCCGGCACGGCGACCAAGATGGTGCTGAACATGCTGACCACCGGCGCGATGATCCGTATCGGCAAGACCTATGGCAACCTGATGGTGGATGTCCAGACCAACTCAGAGAAGCTGAAGGATCGCGCGCGCCGCATTGTCAACATCGTGACGGGCCTCGAATACGACGAGGCCGACAAACTCCTCAAGCGGGCCCACTGGAACGTCAAGGCCGCGATCGTGATGCAGAAGACCGGACTCCCCTATCCGAAGGCGCTCTCGCGGCTCCGGAAGGCGCACGACTCGATGCGCGAAGCGCTCGGCGAGGACATCGAGCCGCGGCTCCGCGGCATGCTGCAGGGCGCGGCAGAAGCCTCGGGTAACGGACGCGGTTAGATTAGCGACGCGGCTTCTCTATCAAGGATCAATTCGACATCCGCGTGTACCTGCAGCATTGACGCTGGTACATGAGTCGTCAGGCGACCGCTCGCCGCCTGCCGGATGCACTCGGCCTTCTTGCCGCCGGTGGCGACGAGGACGATTCGCCGGGCTCGGAGAATCGTCCCGATTCCCATCGACAACGCCTCCATAGGCACCCGTGACAGATCGTTGTCGAACAGCGTCGCGTTGTCGCGTCTGGTCGACTCCATCAACCGTACGCAATGTGTGCGCACCGGCAGATCGTCGCCAGGTTCGTTGAATCCGATGTGGCCGTTGGTCCCAATGCCGAGCAGCTGCAGATCGATGCCGCCTGCGGCGGCAATCGCGGCTTCGTATCGATCGCATTCGGCGTTGAGATCGGCAGCGACTCCGTTCAGAAAGTGGATTCGCTCAGCACAGAGATTGACGCCGTCGAACAGGTGACGCTCCATGAACGTCCGGAAGCTTCCTGGATGCTGGTTGTCGATGCCGGCGAATTCGTCAAGGTTGAAGGTGGAGGCGCGCGACCAGTCGGTGGTCCCGGCCGCATGCATCCTGCGCAGCTCCGCGTATCCGTCGACGGGCGTGCGCCCCGTCGCCAGGCCGAGGACCGCATCGGGGCGGGCTTGCAACGTCGATGCGACGCGTTCGGCGAGCGCCGCCGCCACGTCGTCGCTGTTGTCGAGCACCGTGAGCTTCACGGGAGGCTAGACATACGTCGGAACAGCGAGCGATCCTTTCGCGGCCGCAAGCGCCAGACGCACCGCGCCGATCGCCGGTTCGACCTCCAGCCGGTGGACGTGCGTCCGCGGTGCAATTTCCGACAGCCGCTTCGTGATATCGCTGGCCAGCCACGGAATGCCGCGAAAAATGCCACCAGCGAGCACCGTCGGAAAGGCATCGCCGCGCATCTGCAGACGACCGATCACTGATGCGGCCGCAGACGCCAGTTCGCCGCCCGCACGACGCAGAATCTCCGCGGCAATCGCGTCGCGCTCGTCCGTCGCGCGCTGCACCAGGCCGGCTATGCCGGCAATGGTGTGCCGGTGAACGTCCCGGTAGTAAATCTCATGGATGAGCTGCTTGGGCGTCGAAAGGTCGAGATGTTCGAGGATCATCGGCGTGAGCAGTGTTGCAGGTCCGCGGCCGTCGAACTGTCGAACGACCGCAGTCAGTGCGGCGCGACCGATCCAGAAACCGCCTCCCTCGTCGCCGAGCAGATACCCCCATCCGCCAGCTCGCGCGGCGCGTCCCGCGGCGTCTCGTCCATACGCAATGGATCCAGTGCCCGCAACGACAACGACACCAGGTGCATCGCCGGCACCTGCCACAAGCGCGACAAGCGCGTCGTTGACAACGATGACCTGCGCCTTGAAACCGATGCGGCGCATGATGCTCTGCACCGCCGCGGTATCGTCCGGTCGATCGACCCCCGCGATGCCCAGGCAAATGGCCGAAGGCCGCAAGTCGCGTTCGCCAATTGCGGCGTCCATCACCTGATGGAGGACTTTCTCCACCTCGAGTTCGCCGGACGCCTGCAGGTTGGCACCCCCGCCACGCGCTTCGCCGACGATGCGCCCGTTACCATCGGCGAGTAAACACATCGTTTTTGTCCCGCCCGCATCTATGCCGAGGACGTACATCCCTGAAAATTGTAGTACAGTCTCGGTTCCTTCCCTGCATGCCTCGTTACGGCGTTGCCGCGCGGATGCGCGAGCGCAATACAGAACTTCGACGGACGGCGACCGCGCTTCTGCTCTGTCTCCTCGCCGTATCGGCGACTCACCGCTCCCTTGGTGCGGCCAGCGCAACGGATGAAATGCGCGCGCTCTGGGTCCGGCAGACGACTCTTGAGACCGAAGAATCGATCCGCAGGATGGTGACGTCGGCCTCGACGTCCGGCTTCAACACCCTGTTCGTTCAAATCGGAAACGAAGCCGCCACGGCCGCGCAAACCTTTGATCCTGTTGCTGAAACGATCAATCAGGCACACGCGGCGGGGTTACGAGTACACGCGTGGCTCGACATCGCTCGGGTCGCGCCTTCCGGCGAGCTTCCGTTTGCACGCGACCATGTCATCTATCAGCACCCTGAATGGTTGATGGTGCCGCGTGCGATTGCGGCGGAGCTGCTGCCCGTCGATGTGCACAGTCCGGACTACTTGGGACGACTGGTCCGCTGGACTCGAAGCAACACCGATCGCATCGACGGCTTGTATGTGTCTCCGGCGCTGCCGGAAGTGGCCTCGTATCTGGCTGAGGCGGTCCGCGACGTTGTGCGCCGGTACCCGTTGGACGGCGTTTACCTGGACCACGTGCGATATCCGGGGGCCGATTTCGACTACGGCGTCAGGTCGATTGCCGCGTTCCGCGACATCATGAAGGGGCAGTTGCCCCTGACCGAACGCCAGCGCATCGACTCGGTTCAAGCGCTCGATCCGTTTGCGTACCCGAATGAGCTCGCGGACGAGTGGCGCTCGTTCCGGCGGGCGCAGCTGACCGCGCTTGTTGTCCGCTTGCGCAGCACCGTCAAGAGCGTTCGTCCAGGGACCACAGTAAGCGTCGCGGTCACCGCTGATGCGGAATTCGCCGAACGCGAGAACCTGCAGGATTGGCGGACGTGGGCAGCCAACGAATTCATCGACGCGCTGTGTCCGATGGTGGCTGGCGCCGATGTCACAGGGCAGCTGTCACAAATCCGCGAACTTGCCGCCGGACGCCCGTTCTGGGCTGGCATCGGCGCGAACCGGCTCTCGCAGCGCGAAACCATCGACAGCATCGCCGCCGCGCGCCGCGCCGGCGCACAAGGTATTGTGCTGTTCTCCTACGACAGCCTGATCAGTCCGCCGAAGGGATCCGAATTCCTCACCGGAATCGGACGCGGCGCATTCGCGGGCTCTTGAACGGGAGCCCTGTCGGCCCGAAGGGCCGACCCCGTTTCGACGCTGCGCAGCAGATCCTCGAACGCGCGATCGTTGAGCGCGCCTTCCCCGCTGCCGTCATCGAGATCGGTACTTCGGGCCGGCCCCTCTGGCGGCGTGCGTTCGGACGACTGACCTTCGACACGGCCGCCGCAACTGCAACCGACGACACGATTTTCGATCTTGCTTCCCTGACGAAGGTCGTTGCGACGACGCCGATGGTGATGCAGCAGGTCGAACGCGGTGTGTTGGCACTCGATGATCCCATGTCGGGCCACATCGCCGCATGGCATGGCGACGATCGCGCGGATGTCACGCTGCGCGACTTGCTTGCACATTGTTCCGGCCTCCCCGCATGGCGGCCGTACTTTCGCCAGCTGAAAGGGCGAGCGGAGTATGAAGCGGCGATAGCCGCCGAACCGCTCGAATACCCGCCGCGGACCAAGTCCGTGTACAGCGATCTCGACTTCATGCTGCTTGGCTTCATCGTCGACGGGCGCCTGCCGTTCGCAGAGCGCTTTGCGCTGATGCTGTCGCAAATGGGCATCGTCGAAGAAATTCAGTTCGCGCCGCCCGCGCTCTGGCATGCGCGCATCGCGCCGACGGAGTACGACGCATGGCGCGGCAGACTACTCGTCGGCGAGGTTCATGATGAGAACGCGGCGGCGCTCGGTGGCATTGCGGGGCATGCAGGGCTGTTCGGCACCGCCGCCGCGGTCGGCTCATACGCGCGGCATCTGCTTCACGTGCTCGATGGCAGGAGCGGCGCCGTCAGACGCTCTACGCTCGAGGAATTCATCACGAAACGCAGCGACGTCCCCGGCAGTTCGCGCGCGCTTGGATGGGACACGATGCTTCCGACATCGTCGTGTGGATCGAAGATGTCTCCTCGCGCCTTCGGCCACACGGGGTTTACGGGAACATCGTTGTGGATTGATCCGGAGAAAAACGTTTACGTCGTGCTACTGACCAATCGCGTGCACCCCACGAGAGACAATGACGCGATCAGACAGGTTCGCTCCGCGGTCCACGATGCGGTGATGAGCGAGCTGTAAGTCTCGCTATCGACCGCCGCGGGCGCCACCGCCGCCGAACCCACCCGGACCGAATGGTGTGCCGAACGGTGTTCCCTGACCGCCGCCGCGTGGGCCGAATGGACCGGGAGCTTGACCGCCTGGCCCGCGGCCGGGACCCTGACCTGGGAAGTTGCCACGGCCGTCAGCCCCGCCACGGCCGCCGCGCCCTCCGAGTGGACCGCCTGGCAGATTGAGCCCGCCGGTGGGCGTCTGTGACCCATTCGGGGCACCGATGCGACCGCTTGCCTGCTGCGCGAGGAATACCCACTCGTTGTACTTGGTGTGACCGTTGTAGACACGCAGCGAGGTGGCTTCGCTCTTACTGGCGACACCGATGATGCCGCCTTGCGCGGCGATTGAGCTGCCGCCAACCGTGGTCGTCGGGGCAGTGCGCTGGCCCTGCGTCGGTACGATACCTCCCGCGTTTGGCTGCGCTGCCGCCTGCTGATTGGCGTACACCGGCTGAAAGTCGCCGTCGGTGATCGGATCCTTGTACTTCTTTCGCAGGAAGTGGCCATCGATCAGGATCTGCACGTTTGGCGGAAACGTGTTGGCGTACTTCCGCTGAAAGAGCACGATCGCTCGTGCGTACTGCTGGCCGCGGAAAATCAGCTCGGCTTCTTTCTCGCGCTGTGCGGCGGTACGCCATGCGGGCAGCGCCATGCTCATGAAGAGGGCCATGATCGTCAGCCCAACCAGCAGCGCGGCCATCGCGTAACCGTCGGTATGAAGTGGGCGGCGCGCGGCGTAGTGACCCTGCGGCACCTCAGATCCCCGTAATGATGAACTCCGTCCGGGCCGTGGCTGAGCGGCCGTCAGTTGTCTGCACCGTCACCGTCGCCGTGATACGGCCGTTGGATGTGTACACGTGCGCGATCTTATTGCTCGATGTCGTCGCATCCACGGTGCCGTCGCCATCGAAATCCCATGCAAAGGACTGCGCGATGCCGCCGGCGACTGTGGCCGTGAACGTAACGGTCTGGCCCTGTCCCGGAACCGAGGTTGACTGGGTGGCTGCGAGATCGATCGTCAACGCGCTGCGAGGCGTCACGTTCACAATCGTCGACGCCGTGCTGCGCTCGTTGTCGAGATCTGTGGCGCTGACGACAGCTGTATAGGTTGCGTTGCTCCCGCCCGACGACCCGCTATAGCTATGAGCAACGGTAGCAGTTCCGCCTGCAAGCGTGCCTAGACCCTGCGATGTGCCGTCGCCGAAATTGATGGTGACCTCGCGGAGGGCGCTGCTACCGGTGGCCTTCGCAATGTCGAACGTCACCGTCGCCGTATTGGAGGCGTCGCTCGCCGGGACGGCCGCGCACGTTCCGCTGCCGCTCGCCGGCGTACATTTGATGGTGACGCCCGGACCCGGCCGAAGGGTTACCGTCGCGGTGGCGGTCGCGGTTCCTGACGACGCCGTCACCTTCGTCTCCACTGACGTAGTGAGCGTCGTTGTGGCCTGACCGTTCGCGTCCGTTATCGCAACACCCGGATCCACACCGCCGTGATCGGCGCTGAAGGTGACTGGGATACCTGAGAGGGAACCGCCACTTGGATCCAGCGCGGTCGCCGTGACCGTTACGCTGCCTCCATTGGGTCCAACGCTCGTCGGTGATGCAGTCACGGCCATCGTCTTGACGGCGGCAACGCCGACGGTAATGGTCACCACGTTGGTCGCCGTCGGTGTGGTCGTTCCGGTGCCACCGCTCGTCGTTCCCGACCCACCGCCCGCCCCGCCCGAAACGGCGTGGATCGTCGCGACTCCGGAATTGGCTCCTGCGTTGAATGTCGCAACCGCCACTCCGTTGGTCGTTTGCGCGTCCGACGGCGTAATAGTGCCGAGCGTCGTGGTGAAGCGAACACTCGTTCCGTTCTGCACCGGCGTCCCGCCCGATTCGATGACAAACGCTGTGAGCCCGACTGTCCCGTTCGTGGGGACCGTCGTCGAATTTGCGCTGAGCGTGATCGCAGAACCGCTGGGTGCAATCAAGGGCACCTTGTCGCATGCCGCCAGCAGCATCGCGAGCACGATGGCGAGCGCCGAAGTGGTCGCAGTTCGCTTCGTCATCAGTTCCAGTCCGAATAATTGGTTCCGTCGAGCGCCTTCAGCTCCGATCCGCTTCGCACGTCGTACACGCCGGACTGGGCCGTCGGATTGCCGGGATCCGGTTCCGCGGGAACCTCGCGCCACGTATCGGCCGAGTTCGTGAACGGGTCCACGGGAACGGACCGCAAATACTTTTGCGAAACGAGATCCTGCAACGACGTCGGGTACTCCCCTTTATCGGAGTAGTACTGGTCGATCGCGTCTCGCATCCGGAACAAGTCCTCCTTCAACACCGACTCTTTCGCCCGCGTCACACTGTTGGTGTAAATCGCGAGACCGATACTTGCCAGGATCACGATGAGGGACATCACGATCATCAGTTCGATGAGCGTGAAGCCCGGGATTCGGGATTCGGGATTCGGGATTCGACGTCTACCAGTCACGGTATTTCGTCCCGTCCAACGCAGTGCCGCCGCTCTTCGAATAAACGTCGAATACGTTCTGTCCGCCCCAGCTCGTCGAGTCCGGTTTGTCCTGATACGACCGCACCCCCCATTCGGTGTCGTTGGTCATCGGATCGACCGGAATGCGGCGGAGGAATTTCAGCTTGCGGCCCGTCGCGTCGTTGGCGACGGTCACTCCGTCTACGAGCGTGTCGAGATCCGGCGGATACCCTTCGTTATCCGGGCGCAATTCCGTCGTCGGGATAAGCCCCGTGTCCACTGAGTCCTTGAACTTATCGATGGCCGTCCGCATCTCCCGCAGGTTCCGCCGCAGTTCTGCTTCCCGTTGACGTTGCGAGGTGACCTGTGCGAGCGGCAGGACTGCCGAAGCCAGAACCATCAGCAGGGTGACGACGATCAGCAGCTCGACGAGCGTGTAGCCCGTGCTCTCGAGTCCATACCTGCGGCTTCGACCTTCCAACACACGTCGAATGTCGAATCTCGACGTTGGAACGCGGAAGCACGAAGGTCTCCCATCCATGGTTACTATCGGACCGTCACCGCGGACACTGGCGTCAATTGCAGCGACGCGGGTGTACCGCCAGGGGCCGTTGCGGTACCCGTAACAGACAGGTTCGCCGCGCCGCCGCCGACCGCGTCGAATACGAGCGCCGCCAGGAGTCCTGTGCCCGCAACGCCTGTCGAGTCACCGGTGCGGACGACGGCAATATCAATGCGGCCGGTTGTCGCATCCACCATTTGCGTGAACGTAGCCTGAACGCCGCCCGCTCGCATGAAGCTGCCTTCCTGCACCGCACGGACACGCAGCGCCGCGGGATTGAAGGTAACCGTCAGCGACAATCCCGAGAGGCGTGACGCGTTTGTCGCCGATACCGCGACCGTATAGGGTCCGCCTCCGACGCGGAATTCCGGTCCCGGCGGCGTCACGACGATTTGCGCGCCGGCACTGGCGGGTGTCGCGCCCGAATTCGGCGCTGGTTGCGTGCCCGGACCACCGGCCTGGGGCGGCGCGGCGCCCGGTGCTGGTGGAGCGGGGGCGGCTGCAACGGCGGTCGTTCCGGGAATCGGCGAGCTTCCAGGCGGAATGATGGACACACCTGGCGCGCCGGCCGCGGGACCTTGCGCGGCGGGATTGGGCGCGGCCGGCGGCGGCTGCACCGGCTGTGCGACAGGTGCGGCAGGTTCCGCCTCGAGCGGCGCCGCGATCAGCGGCGGCGGCCCATTCAGGCCGAGGTTCTGCTGCGTGCCGATGAAGATCGGACTCAAGTCACCTGCAGTGATTTCCTGCGTCCGCACAATGCGCGGAGTCAGCAACATCACGATGTCGGTCGTCCTGACGTCGGTCTCGTTCGACCCAAGCAGCTTGTTGAGAACCGGAAGACGGAGGATGCCGGGAATGCCGCGCAATGTCGTTCGGTCGTCCTCGCGCAGCAACCCTGCCAGCAGGTTTGATTCACCGTCGCGCAGTCTCAGTCGCGTCGTCACCTTGCGGGTGCCGAACGACGGCAGGTTCTGTCCGGCGACGTTCACATCGGTGGAACGCGTGCTGTTTTCGACGAGGAGGTCGAGAATCACGTCCCCTTCAATGGTGACGCGCGGCGTCATCTCGACGTTGATGCCGACCGGCCGGTAGTTGAACGATGTCAGCGGATTCGTATTTGCGCCGCCAGTCGCCAACGGTGTGAACACCGTGGACGGGACCGGGATATCGTCACCAAGATTGAGTGTGATCTTCTGTCCCTCGGCGCCGCGAAGCTGCGGCTTGGCAATCAGTTTTGTCTCCGTGTCGGTTTCCAGAAAGTGCACGATCGCCGAGGGCACCGCCAGATAGAAGTCCGCAGTCGACACGCCACGGGTAATGGTGTTCAGGTTGAAGGTCGGCGCCGTGTTGAGCGTCGTCGTCGATGTGTTGCCCGTGTTTCCGCCTCCGGTCGTACTGCGCGGGTCGGATTCAGGTGACAACACGGCGCCAATTTGGTATGCCGACAGATCGACGCCGAAGGTCTTGGCGCGTCCCCGGTTGACCTCGAGGATCTGGACGTCGATGACGATCTCGGCACGCGGTTTGTCGTTGGCCTCAATCATCTTCTCGATGATCGCGGCGACGGCCGTGGTTGCCCGGATCGTGATCGTGTTGCTCGTCTTGTTCGGCGCGATCATCGGCTGCACCGCCATCGCGGGCACGCGGATGATCGTGTTGATCATCTGGGACAGTTCGGTCGCATCGGCGTGGGAAACGTAGAAGGTACGGATGACCTGATCTTCGTAGTTGGCCCGCTTCTGTGCCGTGTCAGGGATCACCATGATCGTGTTCTGGTTGATCACCTTGTAGAACAGCTGATTGGCCGACAGGATTTGGGTCAACGCCTGCTCGAGCGTGACGCCGGTCAACTGGACGGTGTACGCGCGGTCCTGGTAGTCGCGGTCGTACGTAATGTTGACGCCGGTTGCCGCGGCGATGAAATTGAGGATGTCGCGGATGCTCGTGTTGTTGAAGCGGATCTCGGGCAGCGTTTCGTTCAGTTTGATCAACGGGGCCGGTCCGGCCTGCCGTGCCTGCTCCCGGAGCTGTGCAATGTTGTTGCGCGGCTGCGCCTCGTATTGATCGCGGATCCGCCGCTCCATTTCGATGACTTTCGCCGCCAGCTGGCGGTTTGGCGGATCGTAATCGCTGGCGCGCCGGTATTCGCGGAGCGCCTCTTCGAGTTCGCCGCGCGCCTCGGCCAGCTGCGCCTGATTGAGGTGCTGATGCGACGCATTGATCATCGCGCGCTCGAGCGCGATCTTGTAGTCGCTGCGGTCCGGATCTTCTTGCACGGCGCGGCGGTAGTACTCCACTGCCGCGTCCCAATCGCCTGCGCGCGCGGCATTCTCCGCGCGGCCGAAGGTACGCGCGGCACCGCATCCCGCTGCGATCAGCGCGATGAACACGAGCATCAACAGGAGCGCGGGTCTTGTCAGCCGCACCACTGCCGGCTTTGCCGCCGATTTATGTACACGCATCATTGCCCCGAGAGCCGAATTGTCTGGCGGCCCCGTCCATCCACGTACGCGAGATCGGCCGATTCCACGCCGATTTTCAGCAGGCGGTAACGACCATCGATGATATCGCCTTCTCTACCATTCACGATGTCGCCACCGTTGTCGCGAAAGACAGCCATTCGACCCTGTGCCGTTTCGAGCACTCCGATGTATTTCAGTGCAATCGGCGGCGGAGGCGGTGGACCCTGGGGTACCGGCGGCGGCGCGATCACGACCGGCGGCTTGGCGGCGCTCGCCTGCGCGCGCGCAGCTGGAGCGGAGGGCTTCGACCTGAACTGAAACGGATTGCGCGTCGACGGCTCGAGGTCGGACGAATCGCTCTTCAACAATTCGAGCTTGAGATCGGCGACCGACGTCTCCTTTGCCGCAGTCGTCGTCGTCGTGCTTCTTCCATTCGACCGAGCCTGACCCGTGCCGGCAGAGTTATCCGTACGACGCATCACGACAACCACCGCCACCGCGATGGCGAGCGCCCCGAGCAACAGCAGCTGCCGCGACACGTTGAATCTCATTGTTCCGCCAATCTCATTGCTCGGCGTCCCGTGAGGCCGTTTCGCGGTAATAGGTCGACAGGTGCAGCGTCACGCTCAACGCTCCACCCTCGGCCCCTTGTCCCAGCTCGATGTTGTCGACCACCACAAATTCCGGCGCGGTTTCGAGGTGGTGAATGAAGGCGCGCACATCCGCGTACGTCCCGGACAGCACCATTTCGATGCGCAGTTGCGTCAACGTCCGCTTGCTTTCGTTCACAGGCTCGAATGTGGCGCGGACGAATTTCAGATTGGACTCGCGCGCCAGCTGCGCGAGGCGCAGCTGGGTCAGCCGGCGCGCGCCGGCGAGGTCCTGCGGCAATACATCCTTGTAAAAGGTCGCGAGCTCGGCCGCTGCTCGATCCTTCCCCGTCAGCGTGCCCGTCGCCTGGGCGTGATCGCGTCTAGCCGCCAACAGCTGTTCCTCGGCGGTCCGATCGCGCTGCTGGATATTGGCAACGCGCTGTGACAAGGGATAGACCGCGGCGAGGTAGACGACGACATTGACCCCCAACGCGATCGCAAGCGGCACGACAATGCGACGGTGCTCGCGCACGACCCGCTGCGTCAGCGTTTCGCTTCGAAGAGCGTCAGCCACGCGCGCCCCCGGTGCGGACGTAGACACCCCTGACCACCGCCACCAGCAGCCCCTGCTCGTTGGTTTCCTCCGCCGGCGTGATCACGTCGCGGAAGCTGCCTGTCTTCTCGAGCGCCTCGATGAACGCATCGAGATCCTCGGATCGACGTGCCTGAACGGCGATGTTGACGACGAACTGCCCCTGGGGATTCAACGAGGGATCGACCGCGGTAATCCGTACATCGTCGGGCAGCGTATGTTCGAGCTCATCGAAGAGGTCGCTCCACGAAAACGCCCGCTGATCGATGATGCTGTTGGCTTCGCGCGCGGCGTTGGCGACTACCTCCAGCTCTTTGGCGTTGATCTGCCCGCGAATCGTCGCGGCTTCGCTCCGCAGCCTCGCTGCTTCTCGTTCGGCATCGACCGCATGCGCCCCGAGCGTCCGCTGGCTGTCAGTCAATCGAATCAGTTCGAACGCATTGAATGCACTGATCGCCAGCACCAGAACGGCCAGGACGCCCAGAACGAAGTGCACGGCGCGTTCGTTGTAGAACGGACGCGTGGCGAGATTGGTCTTCAACATCAGGCGGTCACCGTTTCTGCGCGCGTTCGAAACGCCATGCCGACAAGAGGGCCAAGCACGTCCATCAAATCCGGCGTGACGGCGATGCGGTCCGTCAACGTCGCGGTTTGGGATGGATCGATCGGCTCAACCGATACTCCGAGGCGTTCTTCCAGATTCTTTCGCGCCGAATCGACAGCGCCACCGACGCGGCCGCTGCCACCCAGAAACACGCGCGCGAACCGCTGCCCCTGCAGCCGGTCCTGGTAGTACATCGCGGTCTGATGGACGAGATCCGCGATTGACGCCTGGTCGCCTTCCGGACGGTTGCGGAAGAAAATCACGTGCGGGCCGCGCATGATGACGATCGACGTGTAGTCCGGACGCAGGTGGACGACCAGCCAGTCGGCCTGGGGCACGTCGCTGCCACCGAGAAGTAGGTTGAGGATGCCCACCGTGGACACATCGACCAGACCCGCGTACACCTTCGCCTCATTGCACACCGCCTCGTACTCCGCGACGATGTCGCGCCGCGCGCTCACCACGAGGAATTCGGCGCTGTTATCAGCGTGGCGAGCCGCTGGTGTCCAGGTGACCACAGCCTCTTCAATCGGAAACGGCGACGCCTTCTTCACCTGCCAGCGCACAAGCTGATCGAGGTCCTCACGGCGCGCGGGAATCGTGTCAAACCGCACGAGGGAGACCTTGGCCGTCAGGTCCGGAATCACCAGCGCAACACGCCGGGGACGAATACTGGCGCGGTCGAGCGCCGTGCGCAGCGCAGCCGACACGAGCGGCCGATTATGAATGTTCAGTGAGGTCAGCGATGCGACGACCGTGCCCGGGGGCAGCGGTTCGGAGGCATACGCCTGAACCACGAGCCCACGGCTGCGTGCGCCTACGACCGCGACAGACACGCGTTCCGGAGCGATTTCGATCGCCGCGTCCGGAGGAGAGCTGGCCAGCCAGGAGGCAAACAGACTCATTCGACGAACGTCACCTTGTTGATCTCGCGCAGCGTCGTGAGGCCGTGCAGCACCTTCTCGACGGCTGATTCGCGAAGGAACCGCATGCCCTCTTCGTGCGCAACTTTCTTGACTTCGGATGTCGGCCGACGATCGAGGATCATCTCACGGATGTGATCCGACAAGTTGAGCAGCTCGCAGATCGCGGTGCGTCCCTTGAAGCCGGTGCCACCGCAATCGATGCACCCAGCGCCCTCATAGAACTGGTAGTTCTGGACCAGCGCGGGATCGAGCGCTGACTCTTCGAGCAGCTTCGACTCGATCTTGACGGGACGTTTGCAATGCGAACAGATGAGCCGTACCAGACGCTGCGCGAGGACGCAGTTGAGCGCCGACACGAACTGATACGGTTCGACGCCCATGTTCAGAAAGCGGCCGAGTACATCTACCACGTTGTTCGCGTGGACGGTCGTAAACACGAGGTGACCTGTCAACGCGGACTGGATGGCGATTTGCGCGGTCTCCGGGTCGCGGATTTCGCCGACCATGATCTTGTCGGGATCGTGTCGAAGGATCGACCGCAGCCCGCGGGCGAACGTCAGCCCCTTTTTCTCGTTGATCGGGATCTGCGTGATCCCGCGAAGCTGGTACTCGACCGGATCTTCGATGGTCACGATCTTGTCTTCGATGGACTTGATTTCCGACAGCGCGGCGTAGAGGGTCGTCGTTTTGCCAGATCCGGTCGGACCGGTGACGAGCACCATGCCGTATGGCTCGCGGATGTACTTCCTGAAGCGACGGAGCTCCTGTTCCGGGAAACCGAGAATGTCGAGCTTCAACTCGGTAAACTGCTCGCTGATCGATTCCTTGTCGAGGATACGAATGACGGCGTCCTCGCCGTGGACGCTCGGCATGATTGAGACACGGAAATCGATCGTCTTGCCCGGCATCCGCATGCGGAAGCGCCCGTCCTGCGGCACGCGCTTCTCCGCGATGTCCAGCTCCGCCATCACCTTGATGCGCGAAATGATCGAGCTGTGGAACTCTTTCGCGATCGGCCGCATGGCGGGCTGCAGCACGCCGTCAATCCGGTACTTGACGTGCACGGCGTCATCGCCCGTCTCGATATGAATGTCGCTTGCACGGCGCTGGATCGCGGTGAAGACCGTCGAGTCGACCAGACGAATCACCGGACTGGTGTCGCTGGTCAGCTTGTCGACGGTGAGGCTTTCCTCGCCTGATTCGTCCTCCTTGACGACTTTCAGCTGGAAACCCTCGGTCGCGTCCTCGAGCACCCGTTGTGAGCTTTCGCTCTTCTTCAGAATCGACTGGATCGAGGAGGGTGCGCCGACCGTCACTTTGATGGGCGTGTTGAGCACGACGCCGATCTCGTCGATCATCGGGAGGTCTGTCGGGTCGGACACGACGATGACAAGCGCCTTCCCCTCGCGGCGGTACGGCACGAAGCCGTAGCGGAGCATCAGATCCGCCGGAATCGATCGAAACAATTCCTGATCGATCCGGAATTCGTCCATGTCGACGAACTCGACGTGATACCGCTCGGCGAGCTTCCGCGCCCGCGCCATCTCCTCCGAGTAATCCTCCGGAGTCGTGACGAGATTGGTTTGATCAACAGTAGCCATTCAGACCCCTAACTCACCACCGAGCTCAACTCGAAGAGCGGCATGTACAGCGCAAGCACGACCATCGCAATGACGATGCCCATGATGACGAGGATCAGCGGTTCGACGAGCGTGATGAACCGCGCCACCTCCGTCTCGATTTCCTCGTCGTAGAACTCCGCCAGGCTGTTCAACATCTCCTGGAGCGCGCCGGTTGATTCCCCGACCTCCACCATCTTCACCGCGACGTCCGGAAACACCCGCCGCGCCAGCATCGCCGCGGCGAAGCTCTCACCCTCTCGAACTCTGTTCCCGATCTCGATCAGCTCGCCGGCCAGAAACCGGTTCGTCATCGAGCGGCCCGCGATCTCCAGCGAGTTCACCAACGGGATGCCGCCGCCGAGCAGCGTGGCGAGCGTTCGCGCCAGCTGCGAGGTCGAGAACTTTCGAATCGTCTCACCAGCCCACGGCAGTTCCAGCAGCATCCGATCGATCCGCGTTCGCTGTCCGGGCTGCTTCCACCAGGCGATGAGGCCGACCCCCATCGCCGCAACCCCCGCGACGATGAGTCCGAAGTTGCCGACGATCGCCTTGGAGACGCCAACCACGATCCGCGTCGACAGGGGAAGCGCCCGGCCGAACTGACTGTAAAAATCCGAGAACGCCGGAACGACCCTCAGGACAATGATGCCGATGAGGACGAGCATCAGCGTGGCGAGAATGGCAGGGTAAATCAGGGCAGAAATAGTCCGCCGCCTGACGGCCCCGATGACCTTCTCATAGGCGACATATCGGCGGATGACTTCGTCCAGATTGCCGGCACGTTCGCCCGCCATCAGGGAGGCGCCGTACACCGGAGGAAACAAGTCGGGGTGTGCGCCAACGGCGTCTGACAGCGCAGTTCCGGCTTTGACCCCCTCGTAAATCTCGTCGAGAACCGCCTTGAACGTCGGGTTCAGAACCCGCTGCCGGAGGATGTCGAGGGACTGAACCAGCGGCATGCCCGCCTTGAGCAGCGTGGCGAGTTCCTGGTTGAAGACGAGCAGTTCCTGGCGGCCTATCTTCCGGCGGCGGCCACGTGAGAGTCCAAAGGCAGGCAGCACGCCGCGCCGCTGGAGTGAAAGGATGAACAGCCCCTTTTCCTCGAGCTCGCGGCGCAGATGTGCTTCGCTGTCGGCGATGTAAACACCTTCGATAATCTCGCCGCCGGCGGTACCGAGCCTACAACGGAATTCCATAAAGGACGGGCCGGGTTCCCTGAGGCATTAGACCCTCAGGTTTTCCGAGTGGCCGGGCCGAGTGATCAGCTCCGGCCGAGGATTCGAAGAATGCGGGTGACGTAATTCTGCGTCTCTCGGAATGGTGGTATCCCGCCAAACCGATCCACGGCGGCTTCGCCAGCGTTGTACGCGGCAAGGGCCAGCGGTAAGTCATATCGGGACAGCAGCTTCTTCAAATGTCGAACACCCGCGTCGACGTTCACCTTCGGATCGAACAGGTCGAGAGCACCATACTGCCGCCCGGTCGTGGGCATCACCTGCATCAGGCCACGAGCACCCTTCGGCGACACGGCCCGGCTGTGATACGCCGATTCCACTTGGATGAGCGCGTTCACCACGCGGGCATCGACACCATGTTTGGCTGCCGTGGCGGTGACCAGCTGCCGAAATGCCTCAGGAATCGGAGGTGCGTCTGGCTCGCGGATGACCGACGACGCCTCGGCAACCTCTTCCGGGTATTCGACTTCGTCCGGTTCAACCCTCACAATCAGGCTCTGGTCGCAATGGACGTCGCCGCCCGCTCGCAACTGCAGCACGATTCCGTCATTTTCGGATCGAATCGCCCGTACCGACATCGCCCGGCCCGATTGGAAGAAGACAAGCTCCGCATAGGCTGGCGCCGCAGCCGTTAGCAACAGTAACGGCGCGGACAGGATGAGGTGCCGCGTCATCGAAAGTGCAATTGTAAGGGCTATTTAGCCTGAACGTAAGCCCTGAATACGCGAATCCCGAGTTCTCTCGAATCGGTGCTCTTGAGCTGAGGAGTACTGGCGGGCACAAACGTGCGATCTACGGCAACGGTGATCTCGACCGTTTCGCCGCTGCCCAGTTGTGCGGTGGTGAGATTCACCTTTCGAAGCTCACGCGGCCCGGGCGGGAGGGCGAACGAATCGATGACATTCGGACCGATCCGGAGCTCGATCTGCTGCGGCGCTCCGAGCACTGTGACTGGCTGGTCGCACAGAAAGTAAAGCAGGACGTCTCGCATTGGGTTGCGGAACGCCAGCGTCGCCGTCTTCTTGGACCACTGCCACTCGAGCCCGGTCGCCTCTTCGGCAACCTCTGTCTCGTGCCATCCATCTTTGAAGACAACGTAGAGATTGTCTGTCTGCGGGTGCAGATTGAAGCTCGCAACCTGATACTCCCGTTGCCCTTTCGTCTGTCCGGCCATCGGCACGCGCGCGCCGCTTCGGCGGGAGTACAGACCGATGACGACGCTTGTCTCGCCTGCGTACGGAAATTTCGGGATGAACATCGTACGGGAGTACTCGATCGTCTGACCCGGCTTCCACTGGCTCGTCGGCACAGTCGGCTCATGATCGTCGGTCCACATCAACTCGCCGTCGGCGTCCAGGAAGTGAACGAATACCGTGTCGTCTTCCGTGAACGCCGGCGCATTTGCCGCCACAACGAATCGATACGCCATCTCAATCGGCATGCCGATCGCGGCATCGGACCGCGTGAGCGTCACCGTTGGCGTGACGACGGATGTCTCCGGTTGCTGCGTGCGTCCGCAGCCGGCGAGGAGCGCGATGATCGTGAATGCAAAGGAGCAGATACGCGCAGGAACCCGTGCCATCGAGAGTGGAATGATACTCCGCAATTCTGTTACAGTGCGTCACACCGATGGCATCCGAAGCGCTGGGTATGGTTGAAACCCGCGGTCTGATCGGCTCAGTTGAAGCCGCCGACGCGATGGTGAAAGCAGCCAACGTCGTACTCGTCGGCAAGGAGTACATCGGAGCCGGATATGTGACAGTGCTCGTCCGCGGTGACGTAGGAGCGGTCAAGGCGGCAACGGATGCCGGCGCGGCGGCTGCACGGCGCGTCGGCGAGCTCGTATCGGTGCACGTGATTCCACGGCCGCACACCGAGGTCGAGAGGATCCTGCCGAAATCCTAGTCGCCGCGAATGGCCGCCCAGGATCGCCCCACCTCCAACAAGGATCTCGAGTCGATCGCACAGGCGCGGGCGCTGGCCTCCGCCGCCCGACAGGCGCAGTCGCAACTCGCCGAGCTGTCTCAGGAGCAAATCGACGCCATCGTGACGGCTATGGCCGACGCCGTCACTCCACACGCCGAAGCGCTGGCCCGTCTGGCGGTCGAGGAAACCGGCTACGGCGTCATCGCCGACAAGGTTCAGAAGAATCTCTTCAGCTCGCGGCAGGTCTACGACTTCATCAAGTCGATGAAAACCGTCGGCGTGGTCAATCGGATTGAAGAAAAGAAGATTGTTGAAATCGGCGAGCCCTTTGGCGTCGTCGCGGCGATCGTGCCGTCCACAAACCCGACGTCGACCGCGATCTATAAAGTGCTGATCGCCCTGAAGGCGCGCTGCGCCATCGTCGTCAGTCCTCACCCGGCTGCGGTGCGCTGCATCACTCGCTCGGTGGAGATCATGTGCGATGCCGCCAATCGCGCAGGCGCTCCGGCTGGTTCGATCGGCTGGATGACGGGCGTGACGCTCGAAGGCACACAGGAGCTGATGAAGCATCGCGACGTGGCCGTCATCCTTGCGACTGGCGGGATGGGGCTGGTGCGCGCCGCTTATAGCTCAGGCAAGCCTGCGTATGGCGTCGGCCCTGGCAATGCTCCCTGCTATATCGAGCGCAGCGCCGATCTGAAAAAGGCCGCCAGCGACGTCATGATCGGCAAGACGTTCGACAACGGCGTTCTTTGCTCATCGCCCAACTCGGTTGTCGTCGACGAGGCTGTCGCCGAAGAGATCCGGCGCGAGTTGGTCTCCGAGGGCGCCTACTTCATGAACGCGGCCGAGATGGACGCGTTGGCCAAGGCGCTTGTCACGCCGCAACGATTGCCCAACCCGGCGCTTGTCGGTAAGCCTGCGGATTACATTGCGAAACAGGTGGGGATCACCATCCCGTCAGGTACGCGCGCGTTGATCGCCCCTCTGAGCGGGGTTGGACGTGACTACCCGCTTTCGATTGAGAAGCTCTGCCCTGTCCTATCGTTCTATGTGGTCAAGGACTGGCGCGAGGGATGTGAGCGCTGCATTCAGATCCTGCGTTACGGCGGCATGGGTCACACGATGTCCATTCACTCCAAGAATGAGGATGTGATCCTGCAATTTGGATTGAAGAAGCCGGCATTTCGGATCTGTGTGAACACGCCTACGACACATGGATCAATTGGCTTGACGACGGGCCTCGATCCGGCGATGACACTCGGTTGTGGGGGATGGGGCGGCAACATCACGTCGGACAACATCTCGCCGCGTCATTTGCTGAACATCAAACGTCTCGCGTACGAAGTAAGGCCTGTGCTGAAGTCGACGACTTCGGCGGAGGTACCAGGGTCGGCCCCGCAAAGTACTGCAATTCCGGCAACCGGCGCTTCGAATCCGCGGCTGCCAAAATCGCCGGTCCGACCGGACCCGATGGGGATTCCCGTCCAGACACTCGCGGCCCGGATCGACAGCTTCCTCGAATCAAGGGGTTATCGGGCACCTGCCGATACGGGGGGTGTTCAACCGCAGCCGGCCGCCCAAATCGCTGCCGCCTTCGTCTGTGAAGAAGATGTCCGGGCGGCGATGAAGGCGGGTCGAAAGGTAGTGATCGACGAGAAGACGATCGTGACCCCGTCGGCGCGGGATCTTGGCGAGGCACAAAAGGTCTTCGTCGAGGCCGGCTGGCCCCGGTAAGAATGGCGCAGAAATTCGCACCGAATTTCGTAATTGCTGAGTCTATTGGACTTATTGTTGACCACCCCCTCATCGGATGCTAGGCTAACTGCCGTGCTGAGAACTCACCTCCTCCCGGCGGCGGCGTTTCTCTGTCTCGCAGTTTTTTCCGGAGGGTGTGCGGCCCGTTCACAGGTGGTGCCGTCCACCTCACGGCCCGCTGTGATCGGTCCGGTCCTGGTGTCGGCGCCTTCGTCGCCGCAGCTGGCGACGGATCCCATCGCCGATCTGATTGCACTCTCAAACAGCCATTTTGAGACCGGCCAGGCGGAACTCCAGCGCGGACACCTGGAATCGGCCCGCGCGGAATTCAACAAGGCGCTCGACGTGCTCCTCGAGTCGCCGTATGGCGCGCGATCAGAGCCGCGCATTCGCGAGCACTTCGATCGGCTGGTCGAGCGGATCAGCGCCACCGAGCTGACCTCGCTCGCACAGGGTGACGGGTTCGCGGAAAAGAGATACGAGTCGGCCTCGATTGACGACCTGCTGGCGCTGTCCACATCGACCGGAGAGCCGTCGGCTGCGACGCGGCAGGCGGTCACCGAAGATCTTCAGTCGACCGACCACGACATCGCGATTCCGCTCAATGGCCGGGTCCTTTCATTTGTCGAGCTGTTTACGGGCCGGCTGCGCGGTTACCTGCAGGACGGTTTGAATCGCGGCGCACGATACCTCCCAATGATTCAGGACGTCTTTCGGGCCGAGGGACTGCCGCTGGACCTCGCCTACGTGCCGCTGGTCGAAAGCGCATTCAAGCCCGACGCGCTCTCGCGGGCCCAGGCCAAGGGGATGTGGCAGTTCATGCGCGGGACGGCGCTTGAAAATGGCCTGAAGCATGACTGGTACATCGACGAGCGGGCCGAGCCGGAGAAAGCAACACGAGCTGCAGCCAAGTACCTCAAGACGCTCTACTCCACGTTCGGTGATTGGCATCTCGCGCTGGCGTCGTACAACGGCGGACCAGGGCGCGTGCAGACCGCGATCAAGAGATCGGGCGGCTCGCGAGATTTCTGGAAGCTCAGCGCGTCCAAGCGTTACCTCCCGCGCGAGACCCGTGACTATGTTCCGCTGATCCTCGCCGCCGTGATCATCGCTCGCAATCCGGCACAGTACGGGATGGAAATCCTCCCCGAGTCGCTGGACGAGCCGAAGTTCGAGACCGTGATGCTGCCAGCCGCCGTGGATCTCCGGCGTGTCGCGGAATGGGTAGGAACGCCGGTTGAGGCCATCCAGGATTTGAATCCTGAGCTTCGCCGCTGGACCACGCCCGTTCGCGCGACGAACTACGAGTTGAAGGTTCCCGAGGGGACCGCAGAGATGGTGCGCACGAAACTCGCCGACGCGGGCGACGTGACCAACTTGACGTGGCATACGGTCCGGAGCGGCGAAACACTGCTGTCGATCGCACGGAAGCTGAAGGTGAGCCGCGCCGATCTCGCCGACGCAAACTATCTCTCGGTCAAGTCGCGGGTGACGCCTGGCCAGCAGTTGATCGTCCCGCGCGCCCCGACGCTGTTGCTCGCAGCACGAACAGACAACCCCGCGCCGCTGGTGGAGACCCGCCCAATCGATCCAGTCGTCGTCGCCAGGGCGAGCGCACCGAGCGTGACCGAAGCGACCGCTCAGTCCAAGCTGGTTTATCGCGTGAAGGCGGGCGACACGCTCTCATCCATCGCGCGTGTGTTTGAAACGAGCGTGGCTTCGCTGAAAAAGTGGAACGACCTGCGGACCAATACGCTGCGCGTAGGCCAGCGATTGACCATTCTCACCACCCGCACGGCCGCCCTCGCGACCCGCTAGAGCCCGTTCTCGAGCTTCGCTTCCCGCCGGGTGCGCATCGCAGAAAGCGATGCGTCCCGGCCATCAGTACGTCGCACGTTCTGCACCTCCACCTACCCAGGTTTAGGAATCGCTGAGATTTCCGCAGGACCTGTCGCTTGCTTTGTGTGCGGCATGCTTTCGCGATTGCGATCGGCCGCGGTCTTCGGCGTCGAAGCCTATGCGGTTCAAATTGAAGTGGACGTGTCGTTCGGCCTGCCTTCGTTCACGATGGTGGGACTTCCCGACACGACCGTTCGCGAGAGCCGCGATCGAGTCCGCCTTGCGATCCGGAATTCCGGATTCGAGTTCCCTCCTCATCGGATCACCGTCAACCTTGCACCGGCTGACGTGCGCAAGGCCGGTTCTTCGTTCGATCTGCCGATTGCGCTCGGGATTCTGGCCACCACCGGTCAGCTCGCTCCCACGGTGCTCGAGGATACGCTCGTGCTGGGAGAGCTTTCGCTGGATGGTGGAATCAATGCCATTCGGGGAGTGCTGCCGATTGCGGTAGCGGCCCGGCGTCTTGGCGTCTCGCGATTGTTGCTGCCACCGCAGAATGCCGCGGAAGCCTGTCTGGTCGCGGACCTGGTCGTCTGCGTCGCACGATCGCTTGGCGACGCGCTCGAGGCACTGCGATCGCCGGGGACGGCCGGGAGCCGCAGCTCGCCTCCGGAGATGACGGCGACGCAATGCGATGGAGATCTCGCAGATGTACGTGGGCAGCTGCTGCCGCGGCGTGCGCTCGAGATTGCAGCGTCGGGCGGCCACAAC
>DASTZI010000461.1:0-4234 GCA_035764385.1 Vicinamibacterales bacterium | reverse complement strand
GATTGTCGGGGGTGGCAGGAAGCAGATGCACGTATTCGGCGTAACGGCGAATGAGAGAGAAGAGATCGGTATTGAAGGTCGTTCGATCGGAGCCATAGGAAAGTTTGATGCGACGAATCAGGTCATCCTGGGCAGCAAGTACGTCGTCGATGGATCGCACCGGAATGCCCGGATCGACGGGTGGATACGCGAACACACCAGCCGCGTCAGCGGCGCTCCCCGCGTGGTCGGCGCGTGCGTTTTCGGTACCAGGAGCGCTTGCAGGGCGTTGCCCAATGAAGAAGTTCTTAAGCGCGCGCATGGTCGGAGGGCAAGTAGTAGGCCATGCGATTCTCGGTGGCGCTAACTGCCAACGTCCAGCCGGAATGACCGGCTTTTCAGGGGGCTTTCGGCATCAGCCCGGTTGTTTTTGGTCCGGCCCCGTTGACACCAGATTGTGTGCGTGCGTAGAGTTCCAATCACGCAGCAGCTGGCCCTGCGAAGCTTTCGGCAAGCCTCAGACATCACCTGCGCTCTACGCGCAAGCTCGACAGCACGTACTTGGTGTGTGGACTATTGTCTAGTCCGACGAAGAATCCTTTGGAGGCGAGGAATCGTCTCAACGCGTCTCGCGTCAACAGGATTCTTTGGCGGTAGCTGGCAGCCCGCCCAAACGGCTCGCGCCGTAGCAGTCCCAAGCCAGCCCCTCTAGCGCCGGTCCTTCCGGCATTTGAAACGACCCCGCGGGGACTTTGCGTCCCCGCCCTGGGGTGCGCATTGCCCCCGTCTTTCCATTTCGGGAGGCAATGATGTTGAACACGAGTCCATCCATCGGGCCGTTCCCATCCGCTTTTGCTCAAGCCGTTCGAGTGCAAGCGAAAGGACGCCAGCCGGTTCTCTTCGAGGATCTGGCGCCGGAAGCCAAAACCGCAGCCCTCCAGTACGTCTTCGACGATGAAGCGCCTGTGGAGTGGTCGGAAGAAGACGTGGTGTTGCTTCACTGGCGCTTGCTCCAGGAGCTTGCCGATCTCGGTGATCCCGACACACCACTGGACGAAAAGATCGACACGCTGCGCTGGGTCTTCACCGATCCTCAATGCGAGCGTCAGCCGTTCTCGTTCGTCAACTGCCTGAGAGTCGTGGCTCTAAGCCCGCTATCTCCGGTGCCTTACCTGGGCCCGGTCGACGCGGAGTCGATCCGCGTTTGGATCAGGCACCACGTTCGTGAGTGGCTCACCGCCACGATCGAGCGCTACCCATCCTGGGCAGCGGAAGCCGTCCTCGAGCACCCGTGCTGGATCGAAAGCCGACTGGCCAAGAACCCGCAGTGGATCAACGAGGAGATCAAGAAACACAGCGCGCAGGGCGACCTGTTCGCGTGAATTTTCCGGAACGGCCTTTCGTTCATCTAATTTCAAGGAGTAGGTCATGTCCACAGCCAAGTTGGTGCTTGTGTTGCTCGTTCTGTTTATTGCCCTGGGCATCGTGGGCCGCATGGACTACGAAGACGCGAAGCGCATGGAGCGTCTCAGCAGTCAAGAGGGAATACAGCTCTTCTGCGTGCGTTTCCCGATTGACGCTTCCGCTGAACGCGGCCCTTCGAAGTCGAAGCGGGCCGCTGCGCTTCTGGTCACCGTCGCCCCGGCCGCCGATGTTGGCGTGTCCGCACCGGCGGTGTTCCGCTGTGTGGTCGTCGAGGAGTGAGGAGACCGCAATGCACCAAACAATCAATGATAGGCGTCCGGCTATTAGCGGACTCGTCCAAGTGTGCACGCCTGCGGACATCGAGTATCTGGTGAAGGAAAGCGAAGTCGTCACCGGCAACCGGGGTCGCAAGTTTGTGATCTGCGGTGCCGACCGACTTGCTTACCGGATTGCGTGGTGTCCCCACGGCTATCAGGTCGAGCGTCTCGACGAGAGCGACAAGCCTACAAGCACGATGTACCTGCTGCCTGCGCAATTCGGCGCACACGGCTTGGGCGAAGCGATCTCTCGTGGCCAGCTCTTTACGCCTGCGTTGTCGCGCTGAAGAAACCCATCATCAGCCGCAAGCGAGGTATCGCTGCGCTTGCGGCGATGTACTTAAAGAGGGAGGAAGCGGTGTGCTTCCTTTCCTCAAGCATTCGCGCTCGCGCTGGCGCCGGAAAGATTTGCTCCGCGATAGCTGACATACCGCAAGAGCGTTGCGCGAGCTTGACAGTCAGGCCTTGAGCTTTTCGCCCAGAGGCCAACCCTGAACACGCCATTGGCAACAGGCGTTTTTCCGGAAGCCAGCAAGCGTTCGTAAGACACCCGCTGGAGCCGATCGTCATGGATCGGCGTCAGCGTCGGTCACCTGTCACCGCGAGTCGTGTGCGATTCGCGTCAAGTCTCGTCTATCCGCCCATTCGAAGGCAGCCGAGCCGAGCGAGCCCAAGTCTCGTCAGGCCTTGCCTCGTGGGTAATTTATCAATGGAGAAGCCCATGAAACCCAATGATCTAAGTGAATCTGCAACGCTGGTCGCAGCAACCCTGCCACCGCAGACGATCTCCGAGGATGTGCTCCTCGAGAAGTATGCGAAAACGGGAGAGGCCAGCATCGAAGATGTCAGGCGTCGCGTGGCCAACGCGCTCGCGCTGGTCGAAAGACCGGACGCGCGCGAACAATGGGCGCAGGCCTTCTATCGCGCCCAGGTGGACGGCTTCATCCCGGGCGGCCGCATCAATTCAGCCGCCGGAACGAACCTCAAGTCCACCTTGATCAACTGCTTCGTACAGCCGGTCGGTGACAGCATTTCTGGCGTCGACGGAGAGGTTGGCATCTACGATTCCCTTAACCAAGCGGCGGAAACGATGCGGCGCGGTGGGGGAGTCGGCTACGACTTCTCGCGCATTCGACCCAAGGGTGCGCGGGTGAAAGGTACGGAGAGCCGCGCGAGTGGCCCCCTGTCTTACATGAAGGTTTTCGACCAATCGTGCGAGACCGTCGAATCCGCTGGCGCACGCCGCGGCGCACAGATGGCCGTGCTTCGCTGCGACCATCCGGATGTGGAGGAATTCATCAACGCCAAGCGCGAAGGTGGGCTCAGTAACTTCAACATGAGCGTGGCGATCACCGATCGCTTCATGGCCGCACTCCTGGACAAAGCTGATTGGGATCTCGTCCACACGGCCGAGCCAAGCCGGGAGCTTCTCGCCTCTGGCATGAATCGCCGGGAGGACGGGCTATGGCTATACCGTAGGTTGCCGGCCGCCGAACTATGGCAACAGATCATGCAGAGCACTTACGATCATGCCGAACCCGGAGTGTTGTTCATCGACGCGATCAACCGTGACAACAACCTGCAGTATTGCGAGCTCATTGAAGCCAGCAACCCGTGTGGCGAGCAAACACTTCCCGCCTACGGGTGTTGTGATCTCGGCAGCCTCAACCTGACGAAGTTCGTGCACGATCCGTTCACGACCGGCGCTTGTTTCGACCTCAAGGCGATGACTCGCGTCGTGGCCGTCGCAGTGCGCATGTTGGACAACGTGCTCGATGCGACCGAGTGGCCTCTGCCGCGACAAGAGTGGGAGGCGCAAGCGAAGCGTCGTATCGGCTTGGGCGTTACCGGTCTGGGCGATGCGTTGCTCATGGTCGGAGTGCGCTATGACTCCGAGGCGGGGCGTCACACCGCTGCGGCGCTCTTGAGATCGATTCGGGATGCGGCGTACGAGGCATCGATCGAGTTGTCGCGCGAGAAGGGTGCATTTCCGCTCTTCGACGCCGACAAGTACTTGGCCGCGCCGTCGTTTGCGTCGCGTCTGCCGTCCCAAATGAAGCAAGCGATTCGCTTGCATGGTGTTCGCA
Source organism: Vicinamibacterales bacterium (assembly GCA_035764385.1). Lineage (GTDB taxonomy): Bacteria > Acidobacteriota > Vicinamibacteria > Vicinamibacterales > UBA2999 > Gp6-AA40. Next base: position 426 of record DASTZI010000461.1, on the reverse strand, counting down.
ACAGCCACCTTCTGGCGATTGCTCCCACCGGCACGATTTCTCTCGCGTTCGCCGACAACGCTTCGAATGGCATCGAACCGCCATTCAGCTGGTGCTACACCCGCAAGAAGCGCATGCCCGACGACACGAAGAAAGAGTACTTGGTCGAAGATCACGCCTACCGGTTGTACAAGCACATGCGTGGAATCGACGCCACGGTAGAGATGATCCCGTTCAGCGAAACCGAAGCACAGCGACACGGGCCGGGCAAAGTGTTCGAAGTCAATGGGAAGCGCAAAGCCATGCTCCCCGCGTGCTTTGTGACGGCGCTCGAGATGCATGCGCTCGATCACATGCGCATGAGTGCGGCCATCCAGCCCTACATCGATGCGGCCATTTCCAAGACGGTGAACGTTCCAGAGCACTATCCGTTCGCGGAATTCAAAG
>DASTZI010000460.1:0-8517 GCA_035764385.1 Vicinamibacterales bacterium | reverse complement strand
CCTGGAGCCCGGGGCCCGTCTTCTTACGCGATCGCGATCGTCGGGTCGTGCGGCTGCTGCATGATCGCGCGGCGGCCGCGCGGGAAGTCGATCCGTAGCGTCTTGATCTTGTAGTTCATCACGCGCGGGCTGATCGAGAGCAGCTCCGCCGCGTCCTTCTGCACCCAGTTCGACATCTTGAGCGCCTCGACGAGCGCCAGACGCTCGATTTCCTCGAGCGGAATACCGGTTGGCGGGATCTTCACGATGGAGGACGCCTCGCGCGCCGTACCTGTCGTGCTGGTGTCACCGAGCCGCAGGTCCTCGACCGCAATCTGTGAGCGCTCGGCCAGCAGCATCGCGCGCTCGATGGCGTTTTCGAGCTCACGGATGTTGCCCGGCCAGTTGTAGCGCATCAGCAGCTTCAGCGCGTCGGGGTCGAGCCCTTCGATCTTTTTCTTCAGTTCGCCGGCAAATCGGCGGATGAAAAAGCCGGCGAGCGCGCCGATGTCTTCTTTCCGTTCGCGGAGCGGCGGCATTTCGATCGTGACGACGTTCAGACGGTAGTACAAGTCCTCGCGGAAGGTTCCCGTTTCGACCATTGAGGGCAGGTCGCGGTTGGTGGCGGCAATCAGGCGGACGTCGACGCGAATCGTCCGGGTTCCGCCGAGCCGTTCGAACTCGTGCTCCTGCAGCACGCGCAGGATCTTGGCCTGCGTGTTCGCGCTCATGTCGCCGATTTCATCGAGGAACAGCGTGCCGCCGTCCGCCTGTTCGAAGCGGCCGATGCGCTGCTTGTCGGCGCCGGTGAACGCGCCCTTCTCGTGACCGAAGAGCTCCGATTCCAGGAGGTTCTCCTGGAGCGCCGCGCAATTGACCTTGATGAAGTTGCGCGCGGCCCGGTGCGAGTTGTGATGGATGGCGCCCGCAATCAGCTCCTTGCCGGTTCCAGTCTCGCCGCGGACGAGGACGGTGGTATTGCTTTTCGCAACCTTGCGCACCACTGCCAGCACTTTCTCGAGCGCGCCGCTCGAGCCGATGATGCGCTCGAAGTCGTAGATGTCGCCCTGCGCGTGACGGAGGTAGTCGATCTGATGCTGCATCCGCCGCATCTCGAGCGCCTTCTCGATCTTGACCTCCATCTCCTCGATCTCGAAGGGCTTCTGCACGTAGTCGAACGCGCCGGACTTGATGGCCTCGACGGCGGTGGACACGGAGCCGAACGCGGTCATGAGGATGACGGCAGTCGTGGGATGCAACTGCTTCGCGGTCTTCAGCACCTCGAGCCCGGTGCTGCCACCCATCTTCAGGTCGCTGACGACGACGTCGAAGAAGCCCTCGTGGAGCTTCTCGATGGCGGCGTTGCCATTCGGCGCTTCCTCGATCTCGTGCCCCGCTTCGGCAATCGCCTGCGCGAGTCCGCGGCGGAGCGAGTCGTGGTCGTCTGCGATCAGTATGCGGCCCATTTTGTCCTCTTCTACTTCGCCTTCTTGCTATCGACGTCCTACTTCCGCCGTCGACTCGCTGTTCGCTCGTTGGTGCTCGTCTTCATTCGGTATCCCTGCGAACCGAAACGGGGAGCGTCACACGAACCAGCGTGCCGCTTCCCGGCGCCGTGCGCAGGTCGATCTGTCCGTCGTGGGCGTCAACAATCTTTCGAACGATCGCGAGCCCCAGTCCAGAGCCCTGCGCCTTGGTCGTGAAAAACGGGTCGAATACGTGCTCGGCGACATCCGGCGCCATACCCGGACCGCTGTCCTGCACTTCGATCCGCACGGCCTCGCGTCCCTCACCGCCATCATCCTGCTGCATCGTCGACGCGGTGATGACCACCCGACCCTTGCCGCCGTCCATCGCTTCGTACGCGTTGATCAGCAGGTTCGTGAACAACTGCGTCAGCTGGTGATGGTCGGCCTGAATTTCCGGCAGGCCCGCCGGTACGTCCACGTTCACGTCGATCGACCCGCGCGAGGCTTTCGTATCCGCCAGGCTCACTGCCGCGTGAAGCGCCTCGGCAATCCCCGTGTGCTCCACCTGCAGCCGGATCGGTCGAACGAACTCGAGCACTTCCTGCACGATCGCGTTGGCCATCTTGGCCTCCGCGATGATGTCGGTCAGCACCGCCTGCGCGTCCGGGATGTCCGGAATCTTGCGGCGCAGCAGTCCGGCCATGACCTCGATGCCGGCCAGCGGATTCTTGACCTCGTGTGCAATCGCCGCCGCCATCTCTCCGACCGCGGCGAGTCGATCGCGAAGCCGTTCACGTTCTTCTATCTGCTCGACGCGGGTGAGGTCCTTGAAGAACATCGCCACGCCGGCAATCTCGCCCGCGTCGTCCCGGACGAAGGCGAGCGTGTAGCCGATCACCTTGCCCGACGGCCGCAGCCGCGTTTCCGCCCGGTTCGGAAGCATGTGCATCTCGAACGCGGACAGCAGCTGGCGCACGACGTCCGGGTGCGCGCGCAATAACTCCGCAACCGGCTTTCCGAGATCGTCCGGCTGCGGCTGGACGCCAAAAATCCGATACCCCTCTTCGTTGAGCAGCGCCAATGCCCCCGCATTGGTGATGGCGAGGACGCCGTTCCGCATTCCCGCGACGATATGGCGGAAGAACGCGTCGGCTGGTCCAGACCCAACAGGGAAGCCACGGCCGGAAATCGAGTGGCTCGAGCTGGTGGTCAACGGCGGCAGCTCCACAGAGCGAGAAGCAACGATGGGGCGAAAGGGGCAAACGACATGCCCGAGCTGAACATCAGGGAATAGGCGGAAACCGCAGATAGCAAGGTTGTTAGGCCTCCCATTGGACCGGTCGGCATTACGATTTTGTAAGCGTAACGCGGAAAATGTGAGCCGGAAAGGCTCTGACTTACGTTTCGGAGGTTACGTTTCGGACGGTAGCTCTGCGGCGTGCTCCTGCAGCGCCTCCCATTGCGCAATCAGATCGCCGACTTCCCACATCAGAGCTTGATGCCGATCCGTGACGGGCTTGATCGCCTGGAGGTTCTCGTAAAACCCCGGCGCCGCCATCGTCGCTTCGAGCTCCTTGACCTGCGCTTCACGCTCGGCAATTCGTGACTCGAGCTCCGAGATGCGCTTCTGCAGGGCATCGGTTGCGCGCTGCTTCTTCTTGCGCTCGGCGTCTTGCCGCTTCCTTGCTTCGCGGGATTCGGGATTCGGGTCTCGGGATTCGACGGGCTTCGGACTCCGGACTTCGGGCTTCGGGCCCTTTTGGGATTTGGAACTTGGGATTTGGGATTTGGGATTTTCCTGCTGCGCCTTGCTCCAGAGAAATTCCGTGTAAGTGCCAGGGTAGACGATAGCCTCGCCGTGCCCGACCTCGATGATCTTGGTCGCCAGCTTTTCGACGAAGTACCGATCGTGTGAGACAAAGATCAACGTTCCACCGTAGTCCTCGAGCGCCTCGAGCAACACGTCCTTGGAGTCGAGATCGAGATGATTCGTCGGCTCGTCGAGCAGCAGCGTGTTGGAGGGTCGCAGGAGCATGCGCGCGACTGCCAGCCGCGTTCGCTCCCCACCCGACAGCACCCCGGCCTTCTTGTAGACGTCGTCACCGGAAAAGAGGAATCCGCCGAGGATGTTTCGAATCGCCGGCACCATGTCTGTGGGCGATCCCGCTGCCAGCGTTTCATACACGGTAGGGGTCGGGTCGAGCCGTGCCGCTTCGTCCTGCGCGAAGTACTCGATGACGACCTCATGACCGATGGTCCGGGCGCCGCTGTCGGGCGCCTCCTCTCCTGACAGCATGCGCATCAGCGTCGACTTGCCCGAGCCGTTCGGACCGACGAGCGCAATGCGATCGCCACGCTCGATGTGGAGCGACAGGTTCTTGAAGACCGTCAGCGGTCCGTATGCCTTGCGGATGTGCTTCAGCTCGAGGACCGTGCGTCCGCTCTTCCTGCAGGCGGGAAATGTGAAGTGGATTCGCTTGCGCTCCGGCGGAACTTCGATCGGAACGACTTTCTCGAGAAGCTTGATACGGCTCTGTACCTGCGCGGCTTTTGTCGCCTGGTAGCGGAACCGATCAATGAACATTTTCACGCGCGCGGTCTCTTCGTCCTGCTCTTTTTTGGCCTGACGGAGGCGCTCCAGCATCGCGTCGCGTTGCGCGACGTACTTGCTGTAATTGCCAACGTAGTCCGTCAGCTTCCGCAGGTTGAGATCCGTGATGCGCGTGACAACGGCGTCGAGAAAGTAGCGGTCGTGCGAGACGAGGATGACCGCATACGGATACGCGCCGAGATATTCCTCGAGCCAGTTGCGGGCTTCGAGATCGAGATGGTTGGTCGGCTCGTCGAGCAGGAGCAGATTCGGACGTCCCAGCAATAGCTTCGCAAGCGCGATACGCATCTGCCATCCGCCCGAAAACGTTTCCGCAGGACGTGCCGCATCCTCTGGGCTGAAGCCGAGCCCGCGGAGCACGGTCGCAATCCGCAGGTCCATGCTGTAACCGTCGCCAAGCCGGAAGCGATCCTGCAGTTCGCTGTAGCGAACGAGCATCGTGTCGTGTTCAGCCTGGGGAACCGACGCGTCACCAAGCCGGTGCTCGATCTCGTGCATCTCGGCTTTGATGTCGAGCAGCGGTTGGAATGCGTTACTCGCCTCTTCGAACACTGTGCGGCCCGAGTGCGTCAAGCCGTCCTGCGGCAGATAGCCGATCGTCAGGTCCACCGGTTTGACGATGGCGCCGGAATCCGGCTCGTCGAGGGCGGCGAGCATTTTGAGGAGCGTTGTCTTGCCGGCGCCGTTGGGACCACACAGGCCGACGCGCTCGCCGTCGGAAATCTGCCACGTGACGTGGTCGATCAGGGTCCGGTCGCCGAACGATTTGCTGAGATCGGAAAGCTGGATCACGCCGCGGGTGCGCCGAGCGCTTTGGACGCGGCGGCGAGCACCTGCGGAACCCGGAACGGTTTGGTGAGGTACCCGGCCACGCCGAGGTTCACCGCTTCGATTGCGCTCGATTCGGTGGAGAAGCCGGTAATGATGATGACGGGAAGATCGGCCTTCATGCGCTTGGCTTGCCGGATCAGGGTGAGCCCATCCATGCCGGGCATCTTCAAGTCCGCAATCAGCAGGTCGTAGTTGACCGACCGCAGACGATCGAGCGCGGCGGTGCCGTCGGGCGCGGTGTCAACGTCGTACTCGGCCAGGGCGAGTGTCTTCGACAGCAGATCGCGAATGCTCGCTTCATCATCAACGACGAGCACCCGCTGCCGTGTGCTGCGTGCCGGCATCGACGGGAGTGGAGGCCGGTCTGCTCGCGGGCGCTGCGTCTCGAGCCACGCGTCGATGTCCCGCTTTCTGAATCGCCACTGCCGGCCCACGCGTACCGCCGGTATCTTCCCTGCTTTGATCAGACGGTAAACGGTGCGTAGGTTTACCTGCAGGTACTCCAGCACCTCCTCCGTCGTCAGGAAGACTTCGTCCGTCGGGAAGTTAAGGGCCAAGGCTCCCTATCTTACCACCCTGTCTGTATGTGGCAGCCATGCGCCGACGAAACCGTGTAGCAGGTAACCAGCTGGTCCGGATGAAGTTAGTTCCGCAGGGGTGTAAAGACGTAGGTCGTATCATGAACATACGGCCGTCCGACGATGCCAGCCGTCTTACTTGCTGACCGGACCGGAGGGCCCCCGGATCCAGAAAATGACGTTGACCGACGACGAGCTCGTCGCCCGATCTATAGGTGGCGACGCCGAGAGTTTCAATGAGCTCATCTTGCGATGGGAAAGGCCCATCTACGCCTTGGCGTACCGCGTCATCGGTCGCGAAGAGGATGCACGCGACGTTTGTCAGGAAACCTTCCTGCGCGCGTTCCGCGCGCTCCCTGGATTCAAGGGCGAGGCGAAGTTTTCGTCATGGCTCTATCGAATCGCCCTCAATCTCTGTCGCGACTGGATTCGCCGCCAGCGGCGGGCGCCGGTCGTACAGATGCCCGAGGGGGTTGAGCCGACGGAGCTTGCGGCCGAACGTGGCCCGGTCGAATCGATTGAGGAGCTCGTTGGCCGGCGTCAACTGAGTGCGGTGGTCGAGGAGGCGATGGCGTTGCTTCCCGAGGAGCAGCGGACCGCGATCATCCTGAAGGAGTACCACGGGATGACGTTCCAGGAGATCGCCGACATGCAGGGATGTCCGTTGAGCACAGTCAAGACCCGCCTGTATCAGGGTCTCACCGTGCTGCGGCGTCATCTTGAAAAGAATGGGGTTGCGTTGAATAGAGTCGAAGGTGTTGCCTCGAGCAAGGTTGCGGGCCAAATCACACCGCGGCTGGTGAGACGATGATGACTGAAACCTATACCTGCGGAGATCACGGCGCGCTGGTGTCGTACCTCTACGACGAATGCACGCCAGCGGAGCGGCGGGCGATCGCCGCGCACCTGGTGATTTGCGGAGCGTGCGCCGAGGAGCTCATCGCGCTTGGCGGAACGCGCGAGCAGCTCGCGTCCTGGACCCCGCCCGATGCGCAGCTCGGTTTCCAAGTCGGGCCTGAACATTCCAAATCGAACATCCTTCGTCCCGCGCGCTGGTGGCGGCAGCCGATGCCCGCGTGGGCGCAGGCGGCTGCCGCCGTCGTCATCTTCGCGACCGGGATGATGATGGGCGCGGTCCGTAGCGTGATGCAGCCTGCGGACAGGCCATCGCAGGGGCCCGCGGTGGCGCGGTCCAACACCAGCAGTCCGGTGAATACGTCCGCTGCCGCGCCGATCACGCGCGCGGATCTGGTCGCGCTCGAACAGCGGCTTCGTTCGGAGATGTCGCAGCCGCACGCCAGCAATCAGAACGTCGCGGCGTCGCCCGCCGATGCGCGAATTCTCGAACGTGTGCGCGTGATGATCGACGAAAGCGAGCAGCGGCAGCGGCGCGAGCTTGCCCTTCGGAGCGCCGAACTGGTGCGCGATTTCGATGCGCAGCGAAACGTCGATCTCGCTCGCATCGAGCGGACCCTCGGACAGATCGATGGAACGACCGGTGTTGAAGTGGCGCAGCAGCGCCAGATGTTGAATTATCTGATGCGCGTGTCACAGCGAGGACAGTAATGAAACCCGTGTATGGAAATCGTGTCGCTCTCTTTTTCACGATCGGCTTTGTGCTGGCGTCGAACTCGTTCGCACAGGTATCGCAAAACGAGGCGGATCAGGTGCGTGCTCGCCAGAAGGTCTCGCTGATGGAGAGCGTGCTCGAAAGCGCCGTCGCCAACGGCGCCGACAGCCTGATGCGGGCGGTGCGTGCTGTGATGCCACCCGACGCATTGATGCTGACTGGCGCACCGTCGGCCCGGGGGTTTCTGCTGCAGGGTTACGGCCTGTTCTTCGACGTCGAGGTTCCCGCATTCAGGAGAACCATCGCGTGGACGCTCAGACAGATGGTCGATGACAACGGACTTGGCGCGGCGGCAGCGGTGAATCAGCTGAAGGCGTACATCGCGACGGTTCAGGATCCGCGTCAGCGTGCTGGGCTCGAACGGGCGCTTCGTCGTCTCGAGCTGCAGGTCGGCCCTGTGGGCCCCATTCAGCAGCCGGACGCATCGGCGAGATCAGGCGGCGCGACCACTGTGAGCACGCAGCAGGTGGCGCTGCCCGCCGCGCCGACGCCGCAGGTCGATCCCGCGTTGATTGACGATCCAAACGCCGCGTACACGCGGGAAGTGAGCGCTGCGATCATCGATGCCATGATTGAGAACAGCGGTCCACTCCCCGTGGGAGACAACGAGTGGTTGACGGTCGCGGCGCGCGATAACATCCGGCCCGACCGGCTGGTTCCCGGCGATACGTCGAACATCAGCAGTATCGTCTTCCGCATCAAGGGGTCCGACCTCGCTGCGTTTCGAGCCGGTCGAATGACGCTCGACGAGGCGCGCCAGCACGTCGAGGTGAAGCAATTCTGATCGCATTACAATTGCTCTATGCGGCGTGTTGTTCTTGCGGCCACGGCAGCCCTGTTCCTCACAGGCTGCGGTCATCAGTTCGACGTTGAGAAAGCCCTCAAGATTACTGACGTTCACACCGGTTGGTACGACGCGGGCATCCAGGACGGTAAGAACAAGCTCGTTCCCAGCATCTCGCTGAAGCTCGAGAACGTGTCCGGCGAACCGGTCGAAAGCGTGCAGGTCAACGCCATCTTCCGTCGCGTCGGCGAGCCGGAAGCCTGGGGCGAGCATTTCGCCACCGCAATCGATCGCGACGGGCTGCCGGCGCATGAAACGACCCCCGGCTTTCTGGTCCTCCGCTCCAATCTTGGATACACCGGCACCGAGTCACGCCTGCAGATGCTGCAGAACAAGCAGTTTGTCGACGCGAGAGTCGAAATCTTCGGCAAGCACGGCTCGCGTACCTGGCAGAAGCTCGGCGAGTTCACAATCGATCGTCAACTGCTGACGCAGTAGCCTTGCCCCGAGCGAGCGAAGCGAGTCGCGAGGTGGTGTCTTCCGCTCTCGAGCGGCGGCTCGGTCCGCTTGACGCCGCTGCCCTCATCGTCTCCAACGTCATCGGCGGCGGGATTCTCTTCACCCCGCCACAGGTC
>DASTZI010000459.1:0-6384 GCA_035764385.1 Vicinamibacterales bacterium | reverse complement strand
GCGAATAGCCCGCGTGCAGGAGGATGGCGAAGTCGCCGATCTCCTGCGGAATCTCGTGCGCCGCCACGGCGATTGCGGTGCTCACCCCCAGCGGAATCGACGTCAACACTGCCGCCCCAATCACTGCTCCATCGACAAAGTTATGGAACGTGTCGCCGATCATCACCGACGCGACGGTACTTTCGTGGACCTCACAGTCGTGCGTGTGGCAGTGGCGCCAGAGCACCAGCTTCTCCAGCACGAAGAACAGCATGATGCCGCCGAGGAGCGTCCCAAACACCTGCGCCGGCGACAGGTTGTTGAGCGACTCTGGGAGCAGTCCCATCATCGAGATGCCGAGGAGGGCACCGACGGCATAGCTGACCAGCCACGGGATCAGCCTGGCGCGAAGAGAGTCGTGAATGAGAAGGACGCCGGAGGCAATGAGCAATCCGCCCAGGCCGCCGAGCAGGCTGAGCCCGAGCGCAATCCAGAACGTCGACACGCACTGGAATTTTACGACGCTACATAGCCCTTACGCGCTCGGACCGTGTAATGGCGGTTTCGGATCTCCACTTTGATGGAGTGCCATTTCCCGTCTTTCTTGCCGCCGTTGTTGTAGCCGATGTAGTACTGCTGGCTCAATTCATCGGCGAGGCGTTGCGTCGCGTTGCCAAGATCGCCGAAGCCGCGAACGATTTCGGTGCGGCCGCCCGTGTCGTCGGTGATCGCACGAAGCGCATTTTCATTCACGTGTTCGTTGCCGCCGCGCCCCCAGACGCCGCCGATCGGCGGGAACCCGACCTGCGGTGAAAAGGGAAACCCCGGCCAGCGCCCACCGCGGCCGCGTGGCATCGGAATCGGGAAGCGGGGACCGCTCGGCTGCCGCGGCTGTGGGGAATAGGTCGACACGTCGTTGCCGTCAACGCCGAGCGCATAGACCATGACCTCGCTCTCGCGAATCATGTTCCGCAGCGCGCTGACCGACGTCCGACTGTTCGTATCATTGCCATCCGAGATGAGGAGGATCGCCTTCTTCTGATTGCGGCCGTCGGCGGCAATCGGCAATGCCTGCGCGATCGCGTCATACATCGCCGTCCCGCCTGCCGCGGTCACCTGTCCGACCGCTCGGCTGATTGCTCGCCTGTCGTAGGTCCAGCCCTGCAACAGATCGGGCACGCTCGCAAACTGCATGAAGAACAACTCGTCGTCTTTGCCGAGCAGGTCGTAGATAAATCGGTCAATCGCATTGCGCGCTGACGACATTTTTTCGGGCGTCATGCTGCCGCTTGTGTCGAGCAGGAGCCCGAGACTGACCGGCACACGCTCGTTGCTGAACTGCGAGATGTCCTGTGGCTGGCCGTCTTCGTACACGCTGAAATCGTCCTTCGTCAGCCCCGTTACGAAGTGGCCGTTATCGTCGCTCACCGTCGCGGTCACATTGACGAGCTCGACTCCGCTCTTGAAACGGAACGCATCGTCGCCCTGCGGCGAACCCTGGGCGCCGATCACCGCAACGGCCGCCGCCGTCAACGACGCGAGCGTGGCGAGGAGGAGACGGATGGATCCCATGACTTACCTCACGGCCTGTGCGAGTTGTACCTGGTTGCCGCGACGGTCGACGTGCCGGACAACCCCGCTTCCGCTCCGGAATGTCACGCGATAGCGCGCCACATCCGAAACGTTCGGAACATCCACGACAAACGGCGATTCATCGCCTGGGCCGAGCGCGCTGAAATCGAGCGCGGCCCGTCCGCTGGCGAGGAACGATCCGCTGCGATCGAAGGCGAACACCACCGCCGTGACGCCGTTGATCGCAACACCCTGCGACGGATTCCGAACCAGTCCAGATACGGTCAACGTCGTCCCCTGACGCTGATGCCGCATCGACATCAGTTCGAGCGGCGCAGGTGCACTGTTCGCGACCGCTTCGTGACGCGTCGGCGTCGTGGAAGCCGTCGCGCTGTCCGACATGCGCGCACCGATGATCGCCCCGATGATGATCGTCACCACCATCGCGCCGATAACGGTCGCTTTGATGGCCGGACGTCCCCGAAGCCCGTCCGTAGCGCGGTCGAACACCGATCCTATTACGGCAACGTGGGTTTCCGCGTTGACTTCTGATGGAAACGTCTCGCCGAAACCTCGCAGGATCGATTGCGGGGCTGTCTCATCCCGACCACGAACCGCGGAAGGGCCGGTCATCGCCGTTGCCAATGCCGCGACTCGTGCCTGCTCGCGTTGGCGCTCCTCCCGCCCAACCCGCCATGACAGAAATCCGAATCCCGCCGCCGCGGCCAGCGACAGCGTCGTCAACGTCAACAGCACAACATCCATTTCCCCTGCTCCGTTACCGCAGCGTGAACTCGACTGCGACTTCGACCAGCACGTCCACGGGCACGCCTTTGCGTTGCGCCGCCGCGAAGCGCCATTGGCGCACTGCACTGATAGCGCGTTCGTCCAGTCCGTATCCAAGGCCATGGAGTACGTGGGCATCGCCGACGCTGCCATCACGGCGGACGACGACCTCGAGGAGAACGTCGCCAGCAATACCCCGCCGTCGCGCGTCTTCCGTGTATTGCGCCTTCACCTCGTGCAACAGTCGAGGCGGCTCGATGCCGCTGCCTGGCCGATAAGGGCCACCACCGGTGCCGCCTCCTTCGCCTTCGCCGATTCCGGAACCGAGCCCCTCGCCATTGCCGGAACCCTGACCGGTTCCGACGCCGCCGTTTGAACCAGGCCCGTTGCTTTCAGGTGCTTCGGCGGCATGTTCGATCTGACCAACGCGATCCACGTCGTTGGCGGCGATGGTTTCGACCGGGGCGATGATTTCCTTCGGCGGTTCCGGTTCGGGCGGCTCCTGTTTCGCGATGACAACCGGTTCCGCCTCTTTGGCTGGCGGCACCGAGAGTTGCGGACGCGGTCGCTCGGTTTTTCGCAGGATCTTCGGCGCAGGCTTCGGCTGGCGCAGTCCCCCACCACCCCCGCCCCCGCCGGGCCCTGGGCTCATAAGAAACACGAGGTGCGACTCCTCGTGAGGTGCGTCGACGATGGATGCCGATTCGGTGTGGCCCATCGAAAGCAACACGATGAGGACCGCCACGGCGGCGTGCGCCGTCAGCGAGGCGACGGCAGGTTTCTGCGTCCGCGGCGGGGCATTGTGGGCCCGCGCGAACAGCGCGACTACCGGCTGCGCATGAAGCGCCAGCGCCGCCTCCCGAAGAAGACGAGCGGTTCGCACCGGGCTTGGCACGGCAATGTACTGAGTGCCCGCGATGAAACTCAGTTCGCCGCGTCCAATAAGCGTCCGGACGGCTTCGGTCGACACACCGCCGGCACGAGCGATTTCACCGACTGTGAATACTTCGTTGCGGGAACCGGTCGACATTGCGGTAAACGAACCAAGGCAAAAGGCTTGCCTCGTTTCGAGCGTGTATTCAGCGGGATTTCGGATTGCAGACGGGCGGGGTGTCCTTTCAAACGGTCGAGCTGTCCTCTGCGGCGTATTCAGTTCCCGCCCTTCTAGGATTTGATTCCTTCGGCGAACTTGTAGCCCTCGCGGTCGGCGAGAAGCCGTACCGGGCGGAAGCCGGCGACCTCGAGGGCGGAGACGACGCCACCTCTGCCCTCGTAGTCTTCGTCGCTGCGCCGCTGTTGTATCAAGCTTTTGATGCCGCTGACGGCGCCGGGTTCAATCGTCATCACGCGGCCTCCATGCCGCACCACGCGATGCCACTCACGCATGGCGTCGAGGCGCACGTTGGCGTCGAGCGATGAGAGCAGTACACGCGTGCCGTGAACGATGACGAGATCGAACGCGTCGTTGTCAAACGGCAGCGGCGCGAGTGGCGTGACCTTCACGTCCACGAGGACGCCGGCGTTCGCGGCTGCACCGTGCGCGCGTGCGGCTTCACGATCGTCAGTCACTGCGATCGCGGCGTTACCACTGAGTCCGACCTTCGCCGCAATCGCGCTCGCCACTGCTGGATCATCGATGCCGATCTGCAGAACACGCTCGCCCATGCGCACGGCGCTCATGGTGACGGGCAGCGGCTCAAGGCGTGATTTGCGCAAAAACATGCGAATTTCAACATGGTATAGTCTGCGGTCGTGAGTTCACCAGTTCAAATCGCTCCGGCGCGAGGCAAGCTCGGCGTGCTGCTCGTCGGCCTCGGCGCGGTCGCGACGACCACGATCGCCGGGGTATTTGCCATCCGAAAAGGGCTGGCGCCGCCGATCGGATCGCTGACGCAGATGGGGACGATCCGCCTCGGCAAGCGGACTGAAGGACGGTCGCCGAAGATCAACGAATTCGTTCCGCTCGCCGATCTCAATGACATTGTGTTCGGCGGCTGGGACATCTTCGAAGAAGACTGCTATGCCGCGGCGCGAACGGCCGGAGTGCTCGAAAACGGGCAGCTCGATCGTGTGCGCAACGAGCTCGAGGCGATTCGCCCGATGCCGGCGGTGTTTGACCAGCGGTACGTCAAACGGCTTCAGGGTCCGAACATCAAAAAGGGAAAGAACAAGCGCGATCTCGCGGAGCAGCTGATTGCGGACATCCGTGCGTTCAAGGAGCGCCACGCCTGCGATCGGCTAGTCATGGTATGGACGGGCAGCACCGAGGTGTACATGAAAGAGGCGCCGGTGCATGCCTCGGTCACGACCTTCGAGCGGGGACTCGAACAGAGTGATGAATCGATTCCCTCGAGCATGGTGTATGCGTATGCCGCGCTGCGTGAAGGCATTCCGTTCGCGAACGCGGCGCCGAATCTGACGGCTGACGTGCCGGCGATGCTGGAGCTCTCGGCGCGGACTGGCGCTCCGGTCGCGGGCAACGACATGAAGACGGGGCAAACGCTGATCAAAACGATCATTGCGCCTGGCCTCAAAGCCCGTCTCCTCGGCGTGCGTGGCTGGTACTCGACGAACATTCTCGGAAATCGTGACGGCGAGGTGCTCGACGACCCCGAGTCGTTCAAGACCAAAGAGGAGAGCAAGAAATCCGCGCTCGACTACATCTTCCAGCCGCACCTGTATCCGGAGCTCTACAAGGATCTCTGCCACGTCGTCCGCATCAACTACTATCCGCCGCGCGGGGACAACAAGGAGGGGTGGGACAACATCGATCTGATCGGATGGCTTGGCTATCCGATGCAGCTCAAGATCAACTTCCTCTGCCGCGACAGCATTCTTGCGGCGCCGATCGTGGTGGATTCCGCGCTGTTCCTTGATCTCGCCAAACGCGCGGGCATGTCAGGGATTCAGGAGTGGTTATCGTTCTATTTCAAGGCGCCGATGCATGCGCGTGAGGTGTATCCGGAACACGATCTCTTCATTCAGCTCATGAAACTGAAGAACACGCTCCGCCACATGCAGGGCGAGGAGCTGATCACCCACCTCGGACGCGAGTACTACGATTGACCCAGGCGGTCCTGCTCGGCGGCCTCTTCATTGGAGTGCTGTCGGCGCTGCCGATCGTCAATCTCGCCAACTGCTGCTGCCTCTGGATTCTCGGGGGTGGCGCCATTGCCGCCTATCTCGCACAACAGGAACATCCGGGGCCGTTCGGGTTGATGGACGGCGCGCGCGTCGGGTTCCGCGCCGGCATTTTCGGCGCCGTGATCTGGCTGTTCGCGTCGACTGTCGTGGAGATGATGTTGGCGCCGCTTCAGCAAAGCGCAGCGGACTTCATGCTGCGCAGCGCAACCGACATCCCGCCCGAGGTCCGCTCGTGGCTTGAGAACCTCGATAACACTGCGTCAATGCCGGCGAGGATGATCATCGGATTCTTCTTCCAGCTCTTTGTGGCTGCTCCGTTCGCTGCGCTCGGCGGCCTGCTGGGCGCGGCGATGTTTGGCCGCCCCGCCGAGCCGCGGTCGATGCAACCACCACCCACCAATTACTGACCCACAACCACCACCGCGAACCACGAACGCAATTACCCGTGGTGTATGCTGAACGGTCTCTAGTCGATAACCATTGGGGTGACCCTGCCATGGCTGAGAAGAAACCACCCGCAGAGATCGCCGACCTGCTCCAGGAAGATCGCAGCTTCCCGCCGCCCGCCGAGTTTCGCGCGAAGGCCAACATCAACGATCCGGCGATCTACGAGCGTGCGGAACAGGATCCCGAGGCGTTTTGGGCGGCATTCGCCTCAGAGCTCGAGTGGTTCACGAAGTGGTCCACGGTCGTCGAATGGAAGCCGCCGCATGCGAAGTGGTTTATCGGCGGAACGATTAACGCCAGCGTGAACTGTGTCGACCGGCATGTGCGCGGCCCGCGGCGCAACAAGGCTGCGCTGATTTGGGAAGGCGAGCCGGGCGACCGTCGCACGCTCACCTATTTCGATCTCTATCGCCAGGTGAATCAGTTCGCAAACGTGCTCAAGTCGCTGGGCGTCAC
>DASTZI010000458.1:0-7056 GCA_035764385.1 Vicinamibacterales bacterium | reverse complement strand
GCCACGCGCGCCCGTGTGTTGAAGTACGGTGACTCGGGCGATGTCAGCGGCGACAAGTCGTCAGTTGTGGGATACATGGCGGCGGGGATCTGGTGACTTCGCGGTCAGGTTTCAGGTATCAGGTGTCAGGGGTGGTCCAGGGATCAGGTGTGAGGGTTCAGGTATCAGGGGTCATGAATGATCGATGAGGCGGACGAAAAGCCGCTCCTCTCAGTCGCGCGGCAGGCGCTCGCCGCACGCGTCGCCGGCGATCGTCCGCCGGAGGTCGTCTGCATCGGGCCGCTCGCGTTGCGATGTGGCGCGTTCGTCTCAATTCATAACGGCGACCAGCTGCGCGGCTGTCTAGGCCGGCTGTCGCCCAGCTCTCCGCTTGGCGCCACGCTCGTCTATCTCGGCGGCGCGCTTGCCGATTCGGATCCTCGTTTTCCGCCCGTGTCAGAACATGAGTTGCCGTCGTTGCAGATGGAGATTTCGCTCCTGACGCCTGAGCGTGCGATTTCATCCATCGGCGAAGTAATGGTGGGGCAGCATGGGGTGATCGTCGAGGAGGGACGATCGCGCGGGCTCCTGCTGCCGCAAGTTGCCACCGAGTTCGGGTGGGACCGCGAGACGTTCCTCGAGCACGCCTGCGTGAAAGCGGGGCTGCCGCGGGATGCATGGCGGACTGGCGCGCGCGTCTTCGTGTTCGAAGCACGCATCTTTGCCGAAACCGCTCCGGCCCCGACCAACTGACGCGCGGATGGACAACCTCTGTCACACGCTGGTTGGTGCGGCGCTCGGCGAAGCGGGCCTCAAGCGGCGCACGCGTTTCGGCAGCGCGACGTTGATGATCGCGTCGAACCTGCCGGACATCGACGTGCTGGTGTTCGCGACCGGCACGCCAGCGGTCGCCTTCCGGCGTGGCTGGACGCACGGCATCCTCGCGGATGTACTGCTGCCTCCGTTGCTCGCCGGCGTGATGCTGTTTGTGGCGTCACGGCGTCCGGTCGCCTCACACGCACCTTCGATCAGACCGATGCAGGTCCTTCTGCTCTCGTACATCGGGGTGATTCTGCACGTCTCGATGGACCTGCTGAACACGTATGGTGTCAGGCTGCTGATGCCGTTCAGCCAGCGCTGGTTCTACGGCGACGTCCTGTTCATCATCGATCCGTGGCTCTGGCTTGCACTCGGGACAGGCGTAGGACTGTCGATTCGCCGTCGAGCGCCGAACTGGTCGCGCGCATCGTTAGCCGTCGCCGCCGCGTACGTGCTGGCGATGCTGGTCGGCGCACGGGCGGCTCGGGCCGAGATGCTCGACCGCTGGCAACAGGTGGAAGGGCAGCCGCCGCAGGCGCTGATGGTGGGGCCGATTCCGGTGACCCCGTTGCAGCGGCAGATCATCATCGACGCCGGCGATCGTTACGAAACCGGAATGTTCACCTGGCGGCCGCGCAACATCCGATTCGATATCGATGATGTGCCGAAGAACGACTCGGATCCCCTCGTGGCTGCCGCACGCAAAGCGCCGAACATACGCGCCTTTCTGATCTGGTCGAGGTTTCCGTTCTGGACGCTCGAGCCCGTCGAAGGCGGAACGCGCGTCACCGTCGGTGACATGCGGTTCAACGGTGACCGCGCTGTGGCCCTTCGCAACTTCACACAGAGCACGATCGTCCGCGGGCCGTGATTCATCGCGGACCTCAAAGGTCCGCGCCGCTCTTGGCAGGTCCGCGCCCTCCCAGTAGACCCGTTCCGCCATTGCCGTTGCGAAGGCGGCGCAGCGTATCCAGGTTCTTCACATCCAACGGGTCCGCGACGATGGCGCCCCTTTTCTCGATGCCGTGCGTCTTCTCGGTTTCAATCAGCATCGCGAGCCCGGTGAATCGTGGATCTGTGAGCAGCCGTTGAAACGGTTGCAGCCCGATGCATCCCGCACCGATATGCTCGTGCCGATCGACGCGGCTGCCACAGGGCCGTTTCGAATCGTTGCCGTGGAAGACCTTTACGCGCTCGAGCCCCACGAGACACTCGAACTGCTCGAACGTGTCGCGATAGCCTGCGTCGTTCGTGATGTCATAGCCCGCCGCCACGAGATGACAGGTATCGAGGCACACGCCGACGCGGCGCGAGCCCCGGAGGTGCTTGATCACCGCCGCCAGATGCTCGAAGCGATGACCGAGCGTCCGCCCCTGGCCCGCCGTGTGCTCGAGCAGCACCATCGTCCTTCCGCGCGGCCGTGCTTTGAATGCCACACGAATTCCATCCGCAATGAGACGTAATGCGTCGTCATCGGATCCTGCCGTGCATGTACCAGGATGAATGACGACGCCGAGGAGCCCCAGCGCCTCTGCTCGATCGAGTTCGTCGATGAAGGCTGCGATCGATTGCTCGCGCAGGACGGGAAAGGTCGTCGCGAGGTTAATCAGGTAACTTGCATGCGACACGACGGGCTTGATGCCCGTTTGCTCGATTCGCTGCCGGAACAAGGCGATCTCAGTGCGGTCGAGCGGCTTGCCGCGCCACTGATTCGCGTTTTTCGTGAAGATCTGCAGTGCCTCGCATCCATGAACGACCGCACGGTCAACGGCTTTGGAGACGCCGCCCGCCACCGACATGTGCGCGCCGATTCGCATGACTCACTATAAGGTCCGCCTGAAGGCGGACCCCACACTGCACGGCAGTAGGTCCGCTAGAAGCGAATGGTGGGGTCCGGCTTCAGCCGGACCTGTGTGATCACGTCATAATGGCCGCATGCGAGTTCTGTCTCTCGTGATGCTGTTCCTGCTGCTGGCGGCGCCGCGCGCCGCCCATGCGTGGGGTTTCTCCGCGCACAAGTTCGTGATGGACAAAGCCATCGCGCTCCTGCCGCCCGAGCTGCGGCCGTTCTACGAAAAGCACCGGGCCGAAGTGGTTGAACGCGCGATCGATCCCGACACGTGGATCATCGCAGGGTGGGAAGAGGAGCGGCCGCATCACTTCGTCGACATGGATACGCCGGGTTTCGGACAGTACCCGTTCAACGAGCTGCCGCGCGATTACACGGCGGCGCTCGCGAAGTTTGGCGCCGCGAAGATGCGTGACGCCGGCACCGTCCCATGGACCGCCGAGGAAACCTATGGTTCCCTGCGCAGGGCGTTTGAAGCGTACCCGCGGCGCGGCGGCTTCGGCCCCAATGCACACCTGGACGTTATTCTTTTCTCCGCCTGGCTGGCGCATTACACGTCCGACGCCCACGTGCCGCTGCACGGCGTGGCGAATTACGACGGACAGCTGACGCAACAATGGGGCATCCATTCGCGGTGGGAAGCCGTCCTCTTCGAACGCTACCTCGATCGGCTGACGATTGCGCCGAAGGCGATTGCGCCTGTCAGAGATCCGCGCACCTTCCTGTTCAACGCGCTGCTGCAGGACACCCAGCTCGTTCCGGCGCTGCTCAAGTCGGACCGCGACGCCATTGGCGATCGCGACGCCTATGACGATGCGTACTACGAATCGCTTTTTGCCGCGAACCGGCCCGTGATGGAACGGCGGCTCAACGATTCGATTGCGGCGATCGCCGCCATGATTACCGGGGCGTGGGAAGCGGCAGGTAAGCCGGCAATGACCGTCAATCTGGGATCCGTTCCTCCACAGCGTCGACGTCGCCAGTAATCGACGCCCCCGGGTTCTCTGCTATCGTCGTTGAATGGACGTGTTCGTGGTTCCGATCGGGCCCGACCGGTACGAACTGTACTGTGAAGCGCCCGTCGAAGCTCCGCAGCCCGAGGCTGGCGCGAGCGGGATCATCGGGCGTCTTCGATACCGGTTCGCCGTGATGCTTCACGAGGCGGAAGAGCGTCGACGCGCCGGCAAGTCCTACCCACGCGCTCGCACACGGCTCGGTCGCCTGCAGGAGTGGATCATGGCGTGGGTCGCCGAACGCATCGCCGAGCAGCGGCTGTTATGGAATCTCAGGCGCGAGCGCGCCGTCACGGCGTTCCATCCGCAGGATCTCACCTTCGAACAGACACTGACGCTGATTCATCGCATGCTGCAGCGCGACTACGAACGACACCGTGTCTGGCTGGTCGTCGACACGCTGCTGCTCGTCGGATCGATCGCGCTCATTCTGCTGCCGGGCCCCAACATCATCGGCTACTACTTTGCGTTTCGCGTGATGGGCCACTGGCTCTCGATTCGCGGCGCGCTTCAGGGACTGCGCCTCGTGACGTGGACGGGGCAACCCTGTGAGCCGCTCACGAAGCTACGCGAAGCCGCGTTGCTCAACGGCGACGCCAGGAGCCGGCGCGTCCGCGAGATCGAACAGCAGCTGCGACTGCAGCATCTCTCGACGTTCTTCGAACGCGTTGCCGTCCGAAGCGCGTGATATTCTCGGCACCCACCACGAAACCAATGAAACTGCGGGAGCTGGCCGAACGGCTCGCCTGCCGCCTCGAAGGCGACGGTGAGATCGACATCGTGCGCGTGGCGGGCATTGACGATGCCAGCCCGGGCGACCTGACGTTTGTCGCGAACTCGAAATACCTTCCCGCGCTTGCGACCACTCGCGCCTCGGCCGTCCTGCTGCGTGAGGATGCGGCAGCGCCGCGGCTTGCCGTGCTGCGCACGGCCGATCCGTATCTTGCGTTCGCGAGGGCCGTTGGGTTGTTCGCGCCGCAGTGGAAGCCGTCGCCGGGCATTCACGCGATGGCGGCGATTGCCGGCGACGCGGCGGTGGGACGCGACGTCTCGATCGGCGCGTTTGTGGCGATTGGTGAGGGAGCCGTCGTCGGCGACCGCACCGTGGTCTTCCCGAACGTCACCATCGGCCCGGGCGCACGAATTGGCGCCGACTGCGTCGTCCACGCCAATGTATCAATCCGCGAACGCGTGACCATCGGCGATCGCGTCGTGCTTCAGAACGGTGTTGTCGTCGGGGGTGACGGGTACGGCTTCGTGCGGCGCGGCGACGGCACACACGAAAAGATTCCGCAGGTCGCCACGGTCGTCATCGAAGACGACGTGGAGCTTGGTGCCAATACGACGGTCGATCGACCGGCCGTGGGGGAGACGCGCATCAAGGCGGGAACCAAGATCGACAACCTCGTCCAGGTCGCGCACGGCGTGGTGATCGGCCGCAACGTGCTGATGGCGGCTCAGGTCGGCATCGCAGGCAGCACGCAGATCGATGACGACGTCATGTTTGGCGGCCAGGTTGGTGTCGGCGGTCATCTCACGATCGGAAGGGGCGTCGTCGCCGTCGGGCAATCCGGCATTACCAACTCCGTCGACGCGGGAAAAATGGTTGCTGGTTATCCGGCAATCGACGCACGCGAGTGGAGGCGTGCCGCCGCCGTGTTTCGCCGCCTGCCCGAGTTGAAAAAACGGATCGAAGAGCTCGAAACACAACTCGCCCATTTGACGCGGTCATCATCCGACGACGAGCCACAATGACCCACCGATGTCTCGTCGTCGTTGCGATCGTCCTGTGGGCCGTGGCCGCACCGGCGCGCGCCCAGGACCCTGCGCCCGCGGCGCCGCAGGTCATCCGCTTCATGCCGCGATACGACTTCCACCTTTCAGCCGACCATCTCTCCACAGATGACGCCCGGTTCGTGTGGGACACGAACTTCGGCGGCGAAGTCGATTTTGTTGATTACGGAGTGGGACGCGCGACCTTTACTGGCAACTTCGAATCGGTGCTCGGCAACCAGTTCCGCGACTTCGATCCCAATCAGGGCAACTACCTGCTCGATGGATCCGTATCGTTGCGCGAACGGGGGACGGAGGTCGCCATGCTGTTTCATCACACCTCGCGGCACCTCAGCGATCGATTCAAACGCGCCCCCGTCGGATGGAACATGCTCGGCGCCCGCGTGCGGCACAACATCGTTGGCCGCAAGGCCGCGATACAGCTGAAGGGCGACCTGCTGGCGGGGCTCGTCAAGAACAACGTGGATTACAACTGGGAGGCCGACGGCGATGTGCGCGTCGCGGTGCCGCTACGGCCCGCCGTGAGCGTCATTACGTCCGCGCGCCTCCAACTGATTGGGGTTGACGGCAGCCAGCAGCGCGGGACGCAGACCGGCAGCCGTGCGGAAGTGGGAATCCGCCTGGCCGGCGAGAAGGGAGCCATTGAACTGATCGTGGCCGCCGAGCGCCGCGTGGATCCATATCCGCTCGAATTTTCCACGTTGAACTGGGTCAGCGCCGGATTCCGGTTCGTCAGCCGGTAAGAACCCCTATCATAGAAACGTGAGGCGTTTCGCAGTTGTCGTGCTGGTGGCGGCTATGGGCGTGCTGGTGGTTCCGCTGCACGCCTTCGTCCATCCTCCGAAACTCGATTATGAAATCACCACGCTGCCGAACGGCCTGCGGGTGATCCTCTCGGAGGATCACTCGACGCCGATTGTGCACCTGTCGGTGTGGTACCACGTCGGTTCGCGCGACGAGCGACCAGGACGCACCGGCTTCGCACATCTGTTCGAGCACATGATGTTCAAGGGCTCGAAGAACGTCCAGCCCGATTCGCACACGTCGATGATTGCGGCCATCGGTGGACGCAGCAACGCCTACACGCAGGAAGACGAGACCGTCTTCTGGGAAACGCTTCCGTCGCACTACCTGCCGCTGGCACTCTGGCTCGAAGCGGATCGCATGGCCACCCTTCGCGTCGATCGCGACGCGTTCGAGAAGGAGCGTGAGGTCGTCAAGGAAGAGCGACGGTTGCGCGTCGACAATCAGCCGTACGGCCGGTTGAACGAGATCTTGTTCGATCGGGCATTCACGACGCATCCCTACAAGCACGCCACTATCGGCAGCATGAAGGATCTCGAGGCCGCCTCGATCCAGGACGTCCGCGATTTTCACGACACCTACTACGTTCCTGAGAACGCGGTGGTGACCATCGTCGGCGATTTCGATTCGGCGCAGGCGATGCAGTTGGTCCGCCAATACTTCGGCCGCGTGCCGAAGGCGGCGCGGCCCGTGCCACGCGACATCCCGAAGGAGCCCGAGCAGACACAGGAACGCCGCGCGGCCGTTCAGGAAGAATGGCCGTTGCCTGCCGTCGTGATCGCCTACCACGTGACCTAC
>DASTZI010000457.1:0-3095 GCA_035764385.1 Vicinamibacterales bacterium | reverse complement strand
CGGAAACTGCCCCGCAGGTCCCACCGCCGATCCGCTGGATCGTCGATCGATGTTTGTCAAAGTCGCCCGGGGATCGCTACGCGTCGACGCGCGACCTGGCGCGCGACCTGGCCAACGCGCGCGATCATTTGTCGGAGATCAGCGGCTCAAGTGGTGCGACCTCACCAGGCCGGTCTCGACCGCGCTTTGCGTGGCGCGAGTCAATCGCGTGGACCGTCGCCGCACTCGCCGTCGTCGCGCTGGTTGCGGTGTGGGTGCGCCGCAGCGAACCGCCGGTTAGCGATCAACGTCCGCTCACGTTCACGTTTCCCCCGCCTGACGGCACCCGCTTTGTTTCGACCGTCGGCCTCAACCCATTCGCGATTTCTCCCGACGGTCGATCCGTGGCGTTTGTGGCAGCGTCGACCGACGGAGGCCGGCAGCTGTGGATTCACTCGTTTGACTCGCTTGGCTCGCAGCCGATCGCTGGTACCCCTGGCGCCGCCAATCCCTTCTGGTCGCCCGACGGCAAATGGGTAGCGTTCTTCGCGCAAGGGCTGTTGAAGCGTGCGTCGATCGCCGGCGGCAACGTCGCGACGATCTGCGAGGTGGAGGGAGGCGGCGCCAGCGGCAGCGGCGCCTGGAACAAAGACGATGTCATTCTCTTCAGCACCAGCCTCGAACGGCCGATGTATCGCGTGTCGGCTGCGGGCAGCACGCCGGTGGCGGTGACCACGCTCGACGTGTCGCACAAAGAAAGCGGCCACGGGTCGCCCGTCTTCCTGCCTGATGGCCGGCGATTTGTCTTCCAGGTCCTTGGCGGAGACCTGCCCGGCACGTATTTGGGATCTCTTGATTCGTCGACCCGCACGCGGCTGCTGCCTGATATGTCGACGCTCGGCGTCAGCGCCCCGGATGCCCTGTTTTTCGTGCGTGCGCGAACCCTGTTTTCCCAGCGCATCGACGTGGACCGAGGGACTCTGCTCGGTGAACCCGTCCGAGTGGCAGACGATGTCCAGACCCAGGGACCGACGTCGATGTTCTCGGTCTCGACCAACGGCGTGGTCTTGTACTGGACAGGTAGCCGGACTATCACGCAGCCCACCTGGTTCTCGCGCAAAGGCGAATTGCTCGGCACCGTGGGGCAGCCAGGTGGATACGTCAATCTCGCGGTGTCACCTGACGGCAAGCACGTGCTGGCCGATCGTTTTGATCCGGCCCCGGGGATCTGGGATTTGGATGTGGCGCGAGAGACGGCCACCCGCCAAACGTCCGGACCGCTGTACCAGTCGACGCCGTTGTGGACACCGGACGGGAAGGCGTTTGCGTTTGCGTCAGCGACCAGCGACGGGCCACCGAACCTGTATTTCAAGCCGTTGGACACCGCCGAAGAGCGCCTGACGACCAGCGCCAATCAGAGTTTCCCGCAAAGCTGGTCCCCTGATGGTCAATCGTTGGTCTATACGACGACCGTTCCAAAGAACGCACTGGACTTGTGGCTGCTGCCGTTGTCGGGCGATCGCCGGCCTCGGCCGCTGCTCCAAACTCAAGCCTCCGAATCCCACGGACGCGTTTCGCCAGATGGCAAGTGGCTCGTGTACGTGTCCAACGAATCGGGTCGGCCGGGCGTGTATGTCACACGGTTCCCCGTCACTGGTGGCAAATGGCAAATCTCGCGTTCCACTTCCGTCGCTCCGCTCTGGAGCCGCGACGGACGGGAGATCTTCTACGTCTCCTTCGACGATGTGTTGATGGCGGTGCCAGTGACAACGGGCGCCGAGTTTTCGGCCGGAACGCCGGTGCCGCTCTTCAACGTTTCTAAAGGCGTGTTTGGCGGGGTCGGAAATGGATGGGCCTACGACGTGGCGCCCGACGGCCGCTTCCTGATCAACATGTTTGTCGAGCGCACCTCGCCGCCTGCCGTTGTCATCATGAACCGGCGCTGACGCGCAGCTGTTAATTTCGGCGGGGGATGCGTCCCAGGACGGCCTCGCGCGTGCTTTCGAGCAGCGCCATGATTTCGTCGACGCGGTTCGGCGCGACCGCCATTTCGTTGAGTGCGTCGCGGAAGTGCCCGAGCATCGTATCGAAATGGCTGTCGCTCATCCCTTTCAGGCGCGACGCTGCGTGGGCCGCGCCGAGGTCTTTCCCGGTGTAGACCGTCTTGCCGCCCAGCAGCATGCTGACGAACATGCTCTGACGGGCGAACAGGCCCTGCCTGTCCACACTCTCGAAGAACGACCGGAGGCTGTCGTCGGCGAGGACTTTCCCATAGAACAACTCCACCGCAGCAATGATGCGATTCCGTCCGCCGATCGTGTCGTACAGCGTGTCTGCCATCAGCGCGTAAATCTACTCCTTCGGGATCCTATGCCAAAGCCTTGATGATGTCCCAGCGCGTGATGATGTAGGTCGCGTCCAGCTTGAAATCACGCACCAGCACCGCGGGACTGTCCGGCGTCAGCATTCCTGCGAGCGCATCGACGCTGGTTGAAATATCCGCGAACGGAAATGCCGGCTGCATGATCGCTTCCACTGGCCCGTGCAATGACGCCGGATCCTTCACGATCTCCGAATACAGATAGCCCTCGTTCACCGATCCGACCAGGCGTCCGTCGGAGGTGACCGGAATCTGTGAATACGCATGCTCGGTCATGATGTGCGCCGCTTTCTCGACGGTCTCGGCGCGATCGATCGTGACCAGCGGCGCTTTCTTGCGATCCGCCACCAGGTCGCGCGCGGTCAGGCCCTTCTTGTCGACGAAGCCCTTTTCGCGCATCCAGTCCGGGTTGTACATCTTGCCCAGGTAGCGCGTGCCGTGGTCGTGGAAGATCACGACGACGGTTTCGCCGGCCCTGAAGCGATCGGCGAGCTGCAGGAGTCCGGCAATGGCCGATCCCGCCGAGTTGCCGGCGAAGATGCCTTCTTCGCGCGCGATGCGTCCGGTCATGATCGCCGCGTCGCGGTCGGTTACTTTCTCGAAGTGATCGATCAGGCTGAAGTCCACGTTCTTTGGCAGGAAGTCTTCGCCGATGCCTTCGGTGATGTACGGATAGATCTCGTTCTTGTCGAAGACGCCGGTCTCCTTGTACTTCTTGAAGACCGAGCCGTAGGTA
>DASTZI010000456.1:0-16309 GCA_035764385.1 Vicinamibacterales bacterium | reverse complement strand
AGGCGCGGCAGGCGCGTCAGAAGCTGCAGGTCACCTGGAACGAGGGTCCTACGGCGCAGCAGAGCAGCGCCAGGTTCGCGGCGCGCGCGGACGAACTGTCGACGCAGCCGCCTGTCTTTACCCTCCGCGCCGATGGTGACGCCGAAGGGGTCCTTGGCAACGGCAGCGTGAAGGTGGTGGAAGGCGCCTACGCGTTCCCGTTCATCGCCCACGCGCCGCTCGAGCCGCAGAACTGCACCGCGCAGTTCAAAGACGGCAAGTTCGAGATCTGGGCGCCGACCCAGACGCCGGCGAACGGACGCGCGCTCGTCGCCTCGACGCTCGGCGTCAAGGAAGGCGATATCACCATCCACCTGCTGCGGACCGGTGGCGGCTTCGGAAGACGGCTCACCAACGACTACATGGTTGAAGCGGCCGCGATCGCCAAACAGATCGGCGGCCAGCCCGTGAAGCTGCTCTGGACGCGGGAGGACGACTTCCACCACGACCACTACCGGCCGGGCGGCTGGCACTATCTGAAAGCCGGGCTCGATTCGTCAGGGAAGATCGTGGCGTGGCGCGACCATTACGTGACCTACGGCGAAGGCGACAAGTTCGCGCCGCAGTGCAACGTTCCGCCGACCGAATTCCCGGCGCGGTTCGTGCCGAACTTCGCGATGCGGGCGTCGCTGATGCCACTTGGCGTCCCCACCTGGGCGCTGCGCGCGCCCCGAAGCAACGCGTATTCGTGGGTGTTTCAGTCGTTCATCGACGAGCTCGCCCACGCCGCCGGGAAGGATCCGGTGCAGTTCCGGGTTGACCTCCTTACCGCGCCGCAGCTGCCGCCTCCGGCAGAGGGGGCGGACGGGTTCGATCACACCCGTGCGCTCGGCGTGCTCAAGGCGGTTGCCGAGCGAGCCGGCTGGGAGAAGCGTGCCTCGCTGCCAAAGGGGCGCGGCCTCGGCGTGGCGTTCCAGTACGCACACCGCGGCTACTTCGCCGAGGTGGTAGACGTCACCGTTGACGCGATGAACCGCGTCAAGATCAACAAGGTCTGGGTGGCGGCCGACATCGGCAGCCAGATCGTGAACCCCAGCATGGCCGTCAACCAGTCGCAGGGCGCTGTCATCGACGGGTTGAGCCAGTTGATGTCGTACGAAATCACGATCGACGGCGGCAAGGTGGTGCAGAACAACTTCGACACCTATCAGCCGGTCCGCATCCGGCAGGCGCCGCCGGAAATCGACGTCCACTTCGTGCTGACCAGCAATCCGCCCACGGGCCTGGGCGAGCCGGCGCTGCCGCCGGTGCTGCCGGCCGTCAGCAACGCGATTTTTGCGGCCACCGGCAAGCGCCTGCGCACCCTTCCATTGTCGAAGAGCGGGTTCCGCCTGGCTTAAGGAGCTGTCCCGAGCTGCTGAGGACATATTTGCGATGACGACCGCGATCAGGAACATAAATGTTCCTTAACGCGGTCGCCATCTCACCTCGCCCCACGCCGCGGCCGCAGGTCCACACACGAATGTTAGATTCGCCAAGCTAAGCAGACAAAAAAGTTGGCTCTGAGGCTGGCGCCGCGCAAGATTCGCCGATTTTGTGGGGATTCTGCGCTGTTCGCGACGGACTCTGACTGGCATTTCGCTTGCTCACTTTGGCGCGGCACGTCCTACCACACATAATCCGGCGCCCGCGACTGGAGCACTCCTGCGGACCGCCAAAAATAAGGTGACGCATGAACCAGGCTGACACTGCGTGGATGCTCTGTTCGACGGCGCTCGTGCTGTTGATGACGCCGATGCTCGCGTTCTTCTATGGCGGACTCGTGCGCTCGAAGAACGCCCTGAACACGATGATGATGAGTTTCATCGCGCTCGGGTTCACGGGCATTCTCTGGGCGGTCGTCGCGTACTCGCTTGCGTTCACTACAGGAAACCCGTGGATCGGCGACCTATCGAATCTGTTTTTGCGAGGCGTCGGTCTGGAGCCGCTCGGAACCATTCCCCACATGCTGCACATGTCGTATCAGGCGACATTTGCCATCATCACCGCCGCGCTGATATCGGGCTCGATCGTCGAGCGCATGCGTTTCTCGGCCTATGTCGCCTTCATTTCGCTGTGGGGCATCCTGGTCTACGCACCAATCGCACACTGGGTCTGGGGTGGCGGCTGGCTGGCCATGATGGGTGCGCTCGACTTCGCCGGCGGGACGGTCGTCCATGTGAACGCCGCCATGGCGGCGGTCGCGTGCGCGCTTGCCGTGGGCAACCGGCGCGAATACCCGTCATCGTCGCTGCTGCCGCACAACGTGCCGTTTACGCTGCTCGGCGCGGGCGTCCTCTGGTTCGGGTGGTTCGGGTTCAACTCGGGAAGCGCGCTGGCGTCGAACAACATTGCCGCGCTCGCGTTCACGGCGACATTCCTGGCGCCGGCCGCCACGCTCGTCGTCTGGACCTTCCTTGACTACCTGCGGTCCGGAAAGCCGACCGCGGTCGGCGCGGCGACGGCAATCGTGGTGGGGCTCGTGGCGATCACGCCGGCGTCAGGCTTTGTCGGCCCGATGGATGCCATCTGGCTCGGTGGGATCGCGGCGATTCCGAGCTATCTGATGCTGCAGTGGCGCGCGAAGACGAATTTTGACGACTCGCTCGACGTCTTTGCGGCGCACGGTGTCGGCGGCACCGTCGGCGCGCTGCTGACCGGCATCTTCGCTCAGAAGGCGCTCAATGGCGTGCAGGACGGACTGTTATACGGAAATCCCGGCCAGTTGGGCATTCAGGCCGTTGCCGTCGTCGGAGCGGCCGTCTACAGCTTCGTGGTCAGCTTCATCCTCGCAAAACTGGTTGGTCTGGTGATCCCACTCCGTGCGACCGCTGCGGATGAAGTCAGCGGACTCGATATCAGCCTGCACGGCGAAGAAGCCTATCTGCATGCCGACTCCTCGGATGGGATGATCGCTTAGTCACCGCCGAACCACGAAGGCCGCTAGCGCAGCGGGCACGGAGGCCACGAAGGACAATAGAATTTTGTCAGTGTCCTTCGTGCGCTTCGTGATTGCTGCAAGGCCTTCGTGGTAAATCCCTCATTCGACGGACTCCGCGTCCTCAGCCTCGAGAGCCGCCGCAGCGCCGAGATGGCAACCCTCATTGCCAATTACGGCGGCCAGCCGATCTCGGCGCCCGCGCTGCGGGAAGTTCCGATTGAAAGTAACAGCGAAGCGGTCGCGTTTGTCGATGCGCTCACTCGCGCAGAGATCGATCTCGTCATCCTCCTGACTGGAGTCGGCACGCGCGCCCTCATTGCGCTCGTGGACAAGATGCGACACCGCGCGGCGTTTGTCGCCGCACTCGGCCGCACCCGGATCGCCGCGCGTGGGCCCAAACCGGTTGCGGCGCTGCGTGAGATCGGTCTGACACCGTGGGTGACCGCGCCCGAGCCAAACACCTGGCGTGAGTTGCTGGCTGCGCTCGATGGCAAGGCGTCCGAGTTCCGGCTGGAGGGTGCCCGGGTTGCCGTCCAGGAATACGGCGCGTCGAATCCGCAACTCCTGGATGGGCTTGCTGCGCGAGGTGCTGCGGTGACGCGTGTGCCTGTCTATCGGTACGCGCTCCCAGAGGACACCAGGCCGTTGCAGCAGGCCGCACGAGCTGTGGCGGATGGTCAGATTGATGTCGCGCTGTTTACGACGTCGATGCAGGTCGTTCATCTGCTCGAGATTGCCCGGCAGCACAATTTCGAAGATGCGGTTCGCCAGGGTTTCAAGTCGATCGCCGTCGCCTCGATAGGACCGACGACGTCGGACGAACTGCGCGAACACGGCATTTCCATCGATATCGAGGCCAGCCACCCAAAGATGGGTTTCCTCGTCAGAGACGCAGCCGAGCGCGCGGCCGCGATCCTTCGCCTCAAACGTGGGTGATTCGTAAATTCGTAAATTGCGTTCTAGGATCAAGACATGGCTGAAGCACTACGTTCGAAAACGGATTTAGGCGAGCTGCTCAAAGACGCCGCCCTCTTCAAGCAGGCGGCATACGTTGACGGTCAGTGGATCAGCAGCGGACCTACGCTGGCCGTGCGCAATCCCGCTAACGGAGAAGTCGTCGGCCATGTTCCTGATCTCGGGGCTGATGCCACCCACCGTGCGATCGCTGCCGCCGAAGCCGCGCTGCCACAGTGGCGCGCGTTGCCCGCAGGCAAACGCAGCAGTCTCCTCGAGGCATGGTTCACGGCCATCAACGAGACCACTGACGACCTTGCCAAGATCCTGACGGTGGAGCAGGGCAAGCCGCTCGCGGAAGCACGCGGCGAGATCAGTTACGGCGCCGGTTTCGTGAAATGGTTCGCCGAAGAAGCCAAACGGGTGTACGGCGAAACGATTCCTTCGCCAACTGCCGACCGCCGGATCGTCGTGCTGAAGGAACCAGTCGGCGTATGCGCCGCGATCACGCCGTGGAATTTTCCGAACGCGATGATCACGCGGAAGGTCGCACCCGCGCTCGCGGCTGGCTGCACGATCGTGCTGAAGCCCTCGGAGCTCACGCCGTTCTCAGCGCTCGCGCTCGCGGTGCTCGCCGAACGCGTCGGTTTTCCCCCGGGTGTTCTCAATATCGTCACGGGCCAGCCGGGCCCAATCGGTGAAGCGCTCACCTCGAGCGACGTCGTCCGCAAACTGTCGTTCACCGGCTCGACGCGCGTGGGCCGCTACCTGATGGAGAAATCCGCCGGAACGCTCAAACGACTGAGTCTGGAACTTGGCGGCAACGCGCCGTTCATCATCTTTGACGATGCGGATATCGACAGGGCGATGAAGGGCGTGATGGCAAGCAAGTTCCGGAATGCCGGGCAGACCTGCGTGTCGGCCAACCGCATTCTCGTCCGCGAGTCTATCTACGACGAGTTCGCGACGAAGCTGACAAAGAAAGTCTCGGGCCTCGTCGTCGGCGAGGGGCTGCAGGAGAAGGCGACCGTTGGACCGCTCATCAACGATGCAGCGACCGAGAAAGTGCTCGGTCACATCGAGGATGCGCGTTCACGCGGAGCGGTTGCGGCCGTCGGCGGCGGCGCGCATGCGCTCGGCGGTCATTTCATTGCGCCGACCGTTCTCACTGGAATGAAGACCGAGATGCGCATCAGCAACGAAGAGACGTTCGGTCCGGTGGCGCCGCTCTTCCGCTTCGAAAGCGAAGACGAGGCGATCGAAATGGCGAACAGTACGCCATATGGCCTCGCCGCGTACTTCTATACGGAGAACATCCGGCGCGCCTGGCGCGTGGCCGAGCGGCTCGAGTTCGGCATGGTCGGCTGCAACACCGGCAGCGTGTCGGTCGAGATGGCGCCGTTTGGCGGGATCAAGCAGTCAGGATTCGGCAGGGAAGGCTCGCATTACGGGATCGACGAGTTCCTGCAGGTCAAAGCGTTTCATTTAGGGGATATTGTTTAACCACGAAGGCGTCTATGCCCACCTCAGAAGAACTCCTCGAGCTCGCGGAGCGGTGCGCGAAGAAGATCGAGGTCGACGACAAGCAACGGCACATCCCGTCGTTCTCCGATGCGGAAGAGCAGTGCGAAGACGAGTTCGAAGAGCTGCTCGAGGCGATTCACGAAGACGAGGTGTTCGCGCCCGTTGATATCGAGCTGCAGGAGACGCTCGTCGAGAAGATTGCCGCGGCGCTTCCCGAAGACAAGCGGACGATGATCGTCGAGCTCGCCGACAACCACGCACGCCATGTGTGGCTGCAGCAGGAGGGCGCGTATCACCTGGGGCTTGCCGTTGGACGACGTCTTCGGCACGCCGCCCCCGCGAAAACCGGTCCGCGGCCGTCGTAGACCGTTCTACATTCATCGCGATTTCACTCCGCTCATTCCGCCAAGCGAGAACTGCGCGATGTGCTCGGCGATCTCGTCGACCGACCCAGGCACCCCGTCCTCGGCATCCAGCAGCTTGGCGACACCTTTCGTCCACAACAAGCTGTTGAACTGAGACGTGACGCTGAGTGCGCAACGCAGCACTTTGGGATCGTCGGGCGCACAGTGAAGCAGTTCCGCAATGGCGCTGGACAAATAGACCATGCGCGGCTTCAGCACTTCCTCGGCGACCATCGTGAGCGCCGGCGTGGGGTCTGACAGTTCACGCAGCATCAGCTGATGAATCCAGGTCTCGTGGTGAACGCCGAGCAGGCGCTCCGCGAACACCGACACGTACGCGCGAATCCGGTCCGCCGCGGGAAGGTCGCGCCCTGCCTCGCGCGCGGCCTCTGTCGTCGCCTGCATCGTCTCCATCGCGTGGCGCATGACGGCGCGATACAGGCCGTCCTTGCCGCCGAAGTGATAGTTGACGGCTGCCACGTTGGCGCGCGCCTTCTTGCAGATGTCGCGGACGGTGACGCGTGCGTAGCCGCGCTCGGCAAACAGCCGCGCGGCCGCGTAGAGCAGACGGGCGCGGGTCTCCCGGTCCTCGCTGGACTTTCCCGTGGACGATGCGCCGGACGTGGACAGTTCGTGGGTGGCCATCGTTACAGCGTTCGTCTGAAGAGCGACGTCGCGGCGGTCATCGCCACGACGGAGAATGCGAGGAGATAGAGAAGGTCCGTCGTGATGGCTTCCATCCCCGTGTTCTTCAGCAACAGGCTCTTGAATGCGTGCACGGCGTAGCTGAACGGATCCACCGTCGCAATGGCCTGCATCCAGGCGGGGAAGCCCTGCCGCGGGTAGACGGCGCCGCTCGGGAAATACAGCACCGTATTCAGGACACCGAAGATCGCGCGCGGCAGCAGCGGATCGCTGACCCGCACCATGATCAGAAACATCATGCTGATGAGCGCGAAGGCCGTGAAGATGATGACGATGAACAGGCGCAGGATACGCAGGGGATCGAGCGGGTTTGGCACGCCCGCGATCAGCGATCCGATAATCGCGATGGTCAATCCCGCGAGCACCGCTTTGAGCGTTCCCGAGACGTTGAAGCCGGCAATCAGCTCGAACTTGGTGATGGGGGTGACGAGATAGCCCTCATGCAGACCGCGGGCCTTGTCGTCGATGAAGATGATGCCGCCGCCAATCATCACCATCATGAAGATCGACATCACGACAATCCCCGGCAGCAGGTACTGGATGTACGGCACGTAGGGATACACTTCGACGACGTCGAGTGTCGCCTTCGCGGGCACGCGCGCGGCGGTCGGCGGCTCGTTGTAGGCGATCAGCATCGAGCTCAGGTTGCCCGCCAGCGCGTTGGCGACCACGTTGTCGGTGTTGTCTTCGATGAGCGCGACCTTGGGGTCGTTCTTCGCGAGCATGCGCCGCGAGAACTCCGGCGGAATCGTCAGCACGCCGTTGACGCGTCCGTTACGCAGGTCGTGTACTGCCTGTCCTTCGTCCGCGTAGTCGATGAGATCGACTGTCCGCGCGCCGGACGAGGCCGCCTGCGCGAGCTCGCGGATCTTCACCGCGGGCAGCCCGTGATCCTGATCGACGACCGCGAGCCTCAGATGCTTGACGTTGCCGCCGAAGGCGTATCCGAGAATGACGAGCTGGCAGAGTGGAAAGATCATCGAGACGACGATCAGAATCGGACTTCGACGGAAGCGCCGGAGTTCACGTTCGACGATGGCCCACATTCGCGACATGGCTATCTCCCCGGCCTTCGCAGCATGAATGGCGAATCCATCGCCGAGGCTTCCTGCAGCGAGTCGCGCAGCGCCCGGCCCGTGTAATGCACGAAGACGTCGTCGAGCGTCGTGCTTTGGACCGACAGCGAATGAACAGTCACGTTCGCGTTGGAGGCCGCTTCCATCAGCGCCAGCGTGGTGCCGGGTCCATTGCTCGACGAGATCCGGAAGACATTTCCTTGTGCTGTGACGCCGTCAACGTACGGGAGTTGTGAAAGCGTGGCCTCCCAGCCCACCGGCGGGTTGCTAAAACTTGCCTCCAGCACGTTCTTGCCGGGAATCGACGCCTTCAAGGTGAACGGCGAATCGAGCGCGACGAGCTTGCCGTGATCGACGATGGCAATCCGGTCGCACAGCTTGTCGGCCTCGTCCATGTAGTGCGTCGTGATGAGAATGGTGAGGTCGCGCTGCGTTTTGATGCGTTGCAGCATCTCCCACACCGCGGTGCGCGACACGGGATCGAGTCCAGTTGTTGGTTCGTCGAGAAAGAACACCCGCGGTTCATGCACGAGGCCGCGCGCGATCTCGACACGGCGGCGCATGCCCCCCGACAGGTTCTTGACTGGCTTGTCCCGCCACTGCAACAGTTCGACGGCTTCGAGCAGCTCCGGAATCAGGCGTTGCCGTTTCTCGCGCGGGACGCCGTACAGCTTCGAGTAGATGAGCAGGTTCTCCTCGACGCTCAGCTCGAGGTCGCTGGTCATCGCCTGCGGGATCACGCCAATCGTGCGACGGACATCATCTGCTTGCTTGATGATGTCGAAGCCGCCAACGAGTGCCGTACCCGCCGTAGGGGGAAGCAGCGTAACGAGCATCCGGATCAATGTGGACTTTCCCGCGCCGTTGGGACCGAGCAGCCCGAAGATCTCGCCTTCCTCTACCGCGAAGCTGATGCCGTTCACGGCGGTGAAGTCGCCGAACTTCTTGACGATGCTGCGGACGTCGATGGCGTTCTTCATATGACGGGTAACTCCACGTACGCCGTCATCCCAACAGCCAGACGTCGATCGCTGTTATCGAGCCGCAGCCGAATTTCGAAGGTCTTGATGTCACGCTTCGTGCGGCTGACATCGCGCTGGGTGGCGAACGCCGCCTCGACGCCGCGATAAAAGACCGTTCCCTCGCGCACGTCGCCAGAGGGCAGGCGGACCTTGAACTTGTCGCCGACGCGCACCCGGTCGATGTAGGTTTCCTCCACGTTGGCGCGCACCCAGAGATCGTCAGGGTTGATGAGCGTCACAACCGGTTGACCTGGCGTGACCACTTCGCCGATCCGCGCGGCGCGGACGTCCACGATGCCGTCGATTGGCGCCCGCAGCTCTGTGTAGCCAAGCCTCACGCCGGCCTGTTCGCGCTGCGCTTTGACGGCGGCCTGCTGCTTCTGCGTCGCCTGCAACTGGCTGCGACGGACCGAAACCTGATCGGCGTTCGACCGCGCGAGCTCAACGGCTGCGTGCTGCGCATCGATCTGTTTGGCGAGCGAGTCGATCTTGGATTGCGCGACTTGGTAGGCGGTCCGCGACGAATCGAGCTCCTGCTGCGAGACGACACCCTGCTTCAACATCTGTTCGGCGCGGTTGAAGCTGACCTTCGCGTTGTCCAGCTCTGCGCGCGCGGCCATCTGCTGCGCCTCGGTCGCCGCGAGATTCGCTTCGGCCTGGCGGATTTGGTCGGTGACCTGGCGCTCCTGGTACCTCAGCGCGGCAGCGCTCTCGGCCACCTGGGAGGCAACGCCCGCCTCGCTGGCGGTGTAATAGGCGTGCTCCTGCACGAGCTCTCCCGAATCGAGCACCGCGAGCATCTGGTTCGCCTTGACCTGATCTCCTTCGTCCACGGAGAGTTGCTCGATGCGGCCCGCGATCTGCGGGCTCACGACGATGTCGTTAGTGGTGACGATGCCGGTGAGAACAAGCGGAACCGGGCGCGAACTGAGGTACCAGTAGTAGCCGCCTCCGGCAACCAGGATCAGCAGAATCAGCGGTCGGATGATGCGTTTCATGTCGATTTAAACAATTGTATTAAACATTTGTTTGAATGGGCAATAGGACCATCGCGCAGGGAATTCGAATCCCGAATCCCGGATCCGAATCCCGGGCCGAGGCGTAACATACGCGCCCATGCGGCGGTCGTTGCTCGTGCTTCTGCTCGGCGCCCTCGCGATTCACCCGCTTCGCGGAGCCGGCAATGTCGAGGCGGCGTTCAAGGCGTTCTGGGACGCCCCGAACTCATCGGCGGCCGAGAAGGCGTCTCACGGTGTCGTCGGCAGCGGCGTTTCCTTTGAGGAGGCGTGGACGCGCCTGAAGGCTGGGCGCGCGTACGCGAAAGAGCAGACCGGCCTCATCCGACACCCGACGTCAGTCGGGGGCGTCGCCGTCGGCAACATCATCGAGGTGCCTGCGGAGTACGACGCCGCGAAGAGATGGCCGCTGCGCATCCAGCTGCATGGCGGCGTCGGACGCGACCTGCGCGACGACCCGCAGCCCCAATCCGCGCGAATCCCGGGCGAGCCGCAGATCTACATCGAACCGCAGGCGTTCTGGGAAGCGGCCTGGTGGCATACGAGCCAGGTGGACAACATTCTGGGCCTCGTCGATTTCGTCAAGCGCAAGTACAACGTCGACGAAACGCAGACCTACATCACGGGGATTTCAGACGGAGGGACCGGCACGTTCTTCTTCGCGCTGCGCGAGTCGAATCCGTGGTCGGCGTGCCTGTCGCTCAACGGCCAGCCGCTCGTACTCGCGAACCGTGACGCGCGCATCGAAGGGAATCTCTATCTCGGAAATCTGACCAACTGCCCACTGTATATCGTCAACGGCGATCACGATCCCTTGTATCCGGCCGAGACGGTGACGCCCATCGTTGACGCGATGGTCAAAGCGGGCATCATGCCCGTCTATCACATTCAGCCCAACGAGCGGCACGACGTGCACTGGTGGCCCGAGGAGCGCGCATCCTACGAGATGTTCGTGCGCTCGCATCGTCGTCCCGCGCATCCAGAGCGGCTGTCGTGGGAAACGGATCGGACGGATCGATTCAACCGTGTGCGCTGGCTCGTCATCGACAAACTCCTTCCGCAATCGCCAAAGGCTTCGGGGAATCATGCTGAGGCGCTCGAGGACGTCAACGTTTTCAACTACGGCGCGTCCAAGATGAACATCTTTCCGCGGCGGCGCCAGGTGCCGAGCGGGCGCGTGGACGTCGAGCGGCGCGCCAATGCGTTCCACGCCACGACGCGCGGTGTAAGCGCCTTTACGTTGCTCGTCTCGCCCGACGTCGTCGACTTTGCAAAGCCCGTTCAGGTTACGGTCAATGGTGCCCAGGTGTTCAGCGGTCTTCTCAAGAAGGATTTGCCGACGCTACTGAAATGGGCCGCGCGCGATAACGACCGGACAGCTTTGTACGGCGCCGAGCTTCACGTTACTGTTCCCAATTGATGCCAGAATCCTTTGTCATCCGCCGCGCGGGCGCGGCGGACCTGCCGGCGCTCGGCAAGCTGGGCGCCTCGCTTCTTCGGACCCACTACAGCTTCGATCCGCAGCGCTTCATGGCGCCGCACGGCGATCCCGAAGCTGGATATGCGTGGTTTCTGGGGACTCAGCTGAAGGAAGACGATGTCGCCGTGTTTGTGGCGGAGCGATCGGGAAACGCCATCGGGTACGTGTACGCAGGAATGGAGCCGCAATCGTGGAAAGAACTACGGGAGGCGGCGGGTTTTATTCACGATGTCGTGGTAGCGCCGGAAGCGCAGCGGAGTGGTGTCGCAAGCGCGCTGGTCGAGTCGGCGTGTGAGTGGTTGCGATCGATAGGGGCGCCACGCGTGGTGCTTTGGACGGCAGAAAAGAACGACCCCGCGCAGCGGCTCTTCACGCGACTCGGCTTCCGCAGGACGATGATCGAAATGACGCGCGAGCTATAGCCGAAAGGTGCCGCGCGCCGTGGCGATGGCTGCACAGAGCCGGCAAAAATTCGCCATTCGGCTCGACCAAACAGGCTTTCGATGTTGCTCGAGGCAAGTGGAACGCTTCTGGCAGGCGGGATCAGCATGCGGCGTTTCGTGGCGGGCCTCGTCGTCATCTGCGGGCTTGCAGTCGTCGCGTCGATTGAGGGCGCGCAGCTCGGAATTCCGTTTACGCATCCTTCGAAAACCGCCTCTGCTTCTCAGAAAGACGTTTCTCACGTACCGCAGGCGACCACCCCTCAGCAGGCTGCGGAAGCCGGGTACGACGGTGGACTGCGATTCTGCCGGATCCAATTCAATACTTCGCCAGAGGGCGATGGGGCAGGCTGGTTCGTCGATTACCCGCGCGCCGACCAGAACCTGTCGATTCGGCTCTCACAACTGACGAAACTTCCCATCACTACGGTTGGCGAGGGCGATCCGGTAGATGTCGTGTTGCGGCTCACCGAGACCGAACTCTTTCAATGTCCCTGGGTGATGATGACCGAACCCGGTGGAGCGGATTTCAGCGCGGCTGAAGCGAAGCGACTCGGCGAGTACCTGCGCAAAGGCGGATTCCTCTGGGCTGACGATTTCTGGGGTACCCACGCCTGGGAGTGGTGGTCGATGCAGATGGCGAAGGCGCTGCCGCCCGGCGAGTTCCCGATCGTCGATGTGCCGATCGACCATCCGATGTTCCACACGATGTTCGACGTCAAGGAGATCCCGCAGATCCCCAACATCGGTCAGTGGGTGTCGACGCACACCACGTCGGAACGTGGTGCCGACAGCCCTCAGGCGTACGCGCGCGCCATCTTCGACAAGAAGGGGCGCCTGATGGTGTTCATGACGTTCGACACCGACTTCGGCGATTCGTTCGAGCGCGAGACCGAGGACCCGGATTACTTCCAGAACTTCTCGGTGCCCGCCTACGAAATCGCGGCGGACGTGCTGATCTACGCGCTGACGCATTAGGGAAATCCCAAATCCCAAAACCCAAATCCCAAATCCCAAATCCCAAATCCCAAGTACGAGTCCAAAGTCGGATCCCGAATCCCGAGTCCCGAATCCCGAATCCCGAGTCCCGAATCCCGACGCGACTAGAGCAGAGGCGGCTTGGCGGGCGGCGGACATCGAGGCTGCGGATCACGAATCGATGGCGGCTCGAATGTCGGCCCATCGGGACGGAGCAAATCGAACAAATACACTCTTCCGGGAATTCCGTACGCCTTGTAGGCGAGCACTGGCGCGAGGGGCAGCTCGCCGAGCGTGTTCGCCGGACTGAATCGCTTCCTGAACACCGGCAGCTCCCAGTCTTCGATCAACACGTACGGATGGCGGCCATGCTCGTTCAGCCATGCGGCCCCGCGGTCCAGCCAGCCAGGATCGAGAATGTCGAAGCGGACCGTCGCGCGCCCCGCGTAGTAGCGCAGCGAACCGGCATGAATGGAGGCGAGGATCATCGCCGAGGGCTCGGTCTGCGCCGCGACGAGCTCCGCGATGGTTGCGTAGCGCCGCTCACCTTCATCTCGCGTGAACACGTGACGCTGAGCGGTGACGACGATTCCGTAGATCCCAAGCGCAACGAGCAGGGTGGCAGCTGCCGGCCGGCCCCAACGGCCGCGATCGAGGAACCCGATGACCGCTGCCGCTGTTCCGATGAACATCGCCGGCCATGTCGGGAGAAGGAATCTGAGGAACCACCATGCATCGAACGCCAGATAGGCGACGTATAGTCCCCAGACGGCCAGAAGGGTCCACCCGAGTAACCGAGCGATTCGGAAGACGAACAAGCCGGCGAACACAATCGGCGTGTGTGTTTCGATCAGCCAGCGCGGATATGTGGCGAGCGTTTTTGGAATGTTCTCGAACGAGAACAGCGAGTCGACCTCGCCGTAGCCTGATGAGAAGGGCGACCCGAACAACGAGTCGTAGAGCACTGCCAACACCACACACCCCGGCGCGACGCTGGTCAGGAAGATAAACGCGCGGCCACGGTTCTTCACAAATAGCCACACCGCGATGACGAGGGCCACCGGCAGAAGATTTGGCCGCACCAGGATGGCGAGAGCCGCGGCCAAACCCGCGGCAACCGCGCTCCGCATCGTCGTTCCGAGTGCCCAATACACCGCCAGCGCGCAGAACGCGGCGGCGGGGACATCGCTCATTTGCGACTTGAACATCATCAGGAACGTCGGGCTCGTGGCGACGAGCCATGCGGCGCACGCGCCGATCAGATCCGAGGCGACGCGCCGGCCGAGAAGAAATGTCGTCCAGACGAGCAGAGCTCCGGTCAGCGGCACGATGGTGAACGCCGCCCTCTGGCCGCCGGCTGTCTTGAACAGCGCCATCAGCATCGGAAGCCCGGGACCCGTAATTGGCGCGATCGCCATTTCATCCGCGACGCCGGCATAGCCGAACGGCGTGAAGGTGGCGAGCGCATTCGGCCACGGCACCTGCGCGGCCATCGTGATCGGCACTTTGAGTGTGCCCGTGCGCCAGAGATCCATCTGCGACACGTAGGAGTACGAGTCGGAGGCGCCCGCACCCCACGAGTTGTTCGTCAGGCCGACGATGAGTAGCGCAATGGTCAGCGCTGCGGCCAGACGTCGCGGTGTGATCGCGTTCGAGATACGGCGTGCATCGGCGCGCGTGCCGGTGGGGCCCGAGAGGGCAAGATACGCGGCCGCTGCGATGATGGCGACGATCAGCGGGCGCGCGGCATCGCTCGACGAGAGACGTAGCGGACCGATCGATAGGACCAGGCCGTCCAACAGCCAGACGGCGATTGTCCAGATGCTCGCGAGGACGGCGATGGCGGCAATGGCGCGTCGCACGCGGCGCCATTATGGCGCGGGGTAAGAGAAAGGGGTGCTTGGACTAGAAGTGTGACGCAACAGATGTTGTGCGCATGGAGTTGCGATTCGACGCTGAAGCTGCTGTTCGAGAAGTCGAGACAACCTACGATCGCGCATGGCTGGCTGGCGACATTGCTGCTCTCACGTCATGCCTTACCGAAGATGTGGTGCTGGTGAGTCCGCGTAACGAAGTAGCGAGCGGTCGTGACGAGGTGGGCCAATTCCTCGGCGCGTTTCTCGATGGTCCCGCCAGAGAGTCGAGGCATACCAGCCGGATCTTGCGCGTGAGCTTCGTGACTGATGACGTCGCCATCGTTGATGGAGACGCTGTCATCGAGGGTGTGGAAGAGAGTGAGTTTGGCGCACCCACGGTCGTGCACCGCTTCACCGACGTTCTCAGGAAGAGAAATGGCCGGTGGGCGATTGCACACATCCGGGCTTATGCCATGACCACGAGTCCGAAGTGGAGCGGGTGCGGCAGGAACGGGCACGACAGCGGAACAGCCAGAAGTAGCCGCACGGCGATTCGTAAACACCGACGGCAATTTGAGGATTGCTCGGGCGATTCGAGAATCCGCTGGCGGTGAGTTTGTTACGGTGCAAACCGGCGCATCGCGATCACGACGGCCACCAACAGACCCGCTGCGGTTGCGAGCACGAGCGCGGCCCCGAAGCCGATGTTCCACGCGGCGGATCGATTGCTGGCCCACGAGAACACGACGGAAGCGAGTAGCCCGAATACAGCGGCAGCGACGATCGCGATCAGGACGGTTGTAAGCATCCGTGTTACCGAAGTCGGTGCAGTGCGTATGCGATCAGCACGAGCGCGAGCACGATCCCAAAGACGACCGCCCGCACCTTCCCGAGCGTTTCGTGTGTGAGCCTCACACCGAACTCCTGTTGGTAGGCTACACCTGTTGAAGCCGCAGAGCCGGATGTCCGCAAGTGTTCCGGCCTGTATCGCGATCGAGGAACACCCGCGGATCGACAAAGTGAACGGGTGAATCCGATCACCTACGCAGGTCCGGTCGAATCCAGCAGATAGCTGGCGCAGTGGACAAACTGGTGTGTCGTGGATGGTCGCCGTACTCGAGCAGCATCGTGCTGTGTTGACGATCGCTGTTCGCCAAGGCGCAAAGTTCGAGGGTTGGCTGAAGTTCGAGCTTGCGACATACGCGAGCACCATGGCCGGTGCTTCCGACCCCCTGCGCCATTTCGACGTGTGATAATGAGCGTGGATCGGGGCGTAGCGCAGCCTGGTAGCGCACCTGCCTTGGGCGCAGGGGGTCGCTGGTTCGAATCCAGTCGCCCCGACCACTTTCCGAGTTGTAGGTTCTCAAGAGCGCGGTAACACCTCCGCTCCCGTTTTCATCAGCAGTCGCTCGTACGGAGTTTGGCCGTCCAGCGCTCCGTGCGGGCGATGGTAATTGTAGTAGTCCTCTCACTCCCGCAACTTGTCGTTGAACAAGTGGATGTCGTCGGTGATGCCGTCCTTGTCGAGGAGCTGGTAGAACTCCTGGTCGTCGACGCGATGCGAGCGCTCCACCTTGCCATTGAGGCGTGGGGTGCGCGGGCGGATGTAGACGTGCCGGATGTCTCGCGTCTCGAGATGCCAGTGGAACTGCGACTGGAATTCGGCGCCGTTATCGGCCTGCACGACGTGGACGCGGAACGGCAGCCGGGGCACGACCTCATCGATGAATTGGATGGCCGTGCGTTGGTTGCACGCATCGTAGACCTTGAGGACGCGAATCCGGGTGCAGTCGTCAATCGCCGTGAACTGGTACAGCCGGCGCTGCGTGCCTGCGATTCGCTCGAGGAACTTGACGTCCAACTGCAGCCGATGGCCGGGCTGTGGCTTCTCATAG
>DASTZI010000455.1:0-4749 GCA_035764385.1 Vicinamibacterales bacterium | reverse complement strand
CTCCCACAGCCAGCCCGATGTCGTAGTCGTGCTTGATGACGATCTCGTCGCCCTGGATCTCCGCGTTCAGAAGCGGAAACGCGCGCAACGCGGCAATGCTCGCTTTTACGAAGAACGATGCGATCCCGAGCGAGACGCCATGTTGCAGCTTGAACGGCTCCTTACGGCGCTCCCGCAGCGCCATCACGGCACTCATGTCCACTTCGTTGAACGTGGTGAGCATCGCGGCGTTATGCTGCGCCTCGACGAGGCGGCGAGCGATCGTCGCGCGACGCTTGGACATGCGTTGCCGTTCCTCTCGCCGCTCTACGGTCTTCGCGGTCGGCGTGATCGGTGCAACGGGTGCGAGAGGTGCAATGGGTGCGACAGGTGCGGCTGGTGCCATGGGTGCCGACGCTGCTCGCGTGGCGGTGATGGCCTTCTGCACGTCCTGCTTCATGACGCGCCCGGCCGCGCCCGACCCCTGGATTGACGCGAGGTTCACGTCGTGATCCTTGGCGACGTTCCGCGCCGTCGGAGTTGCCCTCGTATCCTCCACGGACTTGGTCACCTGTGGCGCGGATCCTTGTGGTCCGCGCTGCGAACCATTTCCCGAGGACTTCTCTTGTGAAGCACTGGCAGTCTCGTCCATCACCGCCAGCACCTCGCCAATCTTCACATCGTCGCCTTCCTTGTGCTTGATGCTCATGATGACGCCGCCGCGGTCGGCATTGACTTCGAGATCGATCTTCTCGGTCTCGAGCTCGACGACAGGGTCGCCGACTTCGACGCGCTCGCCTTCCTTTTTCAACCAGCGCGCAACGCGCGCTTCGACAACGGATTCACCAAGCTCGGGAACGACGATGTTGGTCATCGGAATGGTCAGACTTCCTTCGACAGCACCATTGACGATTCGGACATGGTGCCGTCGATGTCGAATGCCTGCTGAATGAGTTTCTGCTGGTTGGCGTGGTGCCATGCCGCCGAGCCCTCCGACGGACTCGCGCTTCGCGCGCGGCCCACGTAGCGCAACGGGCAGCGGTCACCGATCAGTTCCTCGAGCAAAGGCCGCACGA
Source organism: Vicinamibacterales bacterium (assembly GCA_035764385.1). Taxonomy (GTDB): domain Bacteria; phylum Acidobacteriota; class Vicinamibacteria; order Vicinamibacterales; family UBA2999; genus Gp6-AA40. The sequence goes on along the minus strand of DASTZI010000455.1, from coordinate 3,694 downwards.
ATTGCCAGGCACCCATGTTCTCGGGCTCCTCCTGCAGCCAGACGACGTCGCGCACGGATGGATAGCGGCCCAGCACTTCGTTGAGCGCAATGTTCGGGAACGGATAGAGCTGCTCGACGCGGCAGATGGCGACGTTGCGTGCGGCGGCGCGACGGTCGCTGGCGATCAGATCGACGTACACCTTCCCGCTGCATAGCACCACACGATCGATGGCACCGGTGCGGCCGCGCGCGTCTTCGTCATCGATGACCGACAGGAAGCGGCCCTCCTCGAGCTCGCGCGGCGTAGATACGACCAATGGATGGCGCAGCAGGCTCTTGGGCGTGAGAACGAAGAGCGGCAGTGGATCCCGTTCGAGCAGGGCTGCCTGGCGGCGAAGCACGTGGAAGTACTGCGCCGCGGTGGTGCAGTTGACGAGACGAAGATTGATGTCGGCCGCCGCATCGAGAAAGCGCTCGGGACGCGCGCTCGAATGCTCCGGTCCCTGGCCTTCGTAGCCATGCGGCAGCAGGAATACGAGCGACGGCCTCAGTCCCCATTTCGCGCGCGCTGAGGTGACGAATTGATCGAGCATTACCTGTGCGCCATTGATGAAATCGCCGTACTGCGCTTCCCAAATCACCAGCCGCTTCGGTTCCTGGACGTTGTAGCCGAACTCGAAGCCAACCGCCGCGTTCTCGCTCAGCGGACTGTTGTGAATCTCGAACGACGCGCCCGCCTGCGGAAATTCCTGCAGCGGAATCAGCTGCTTGCCGCTGCTGGCATCATGAAACACCGCATGACGATGGCTGAAGGTGCCGCGTTCGACATCCTCGCCTGTCATGCGGATCGCGGTGCCGTCGACAAGGATGGTTGCCAGCGCCAGTTCTTCGGCTGTCGCCCAGTCGATCGAACGCTCATCGGGGTTCGCGAAGGCCGCGCGGCGCCGCTCCATTCCGCGCTCCAGCTTGCGGTGGAACGTGAAACCAGCCGGGCGAGCCAGCAGCGCATCGTTGATCTCGCGCAGACGGTCGACTGGTACGCCCGTTGTGACCTTGGACGCGGTACCCGGCGGAGCCATTGAAGGTAGTGGCGGAACGTATTCCTGTTCCGGTTTCAGCGCCGCGTAGGCTGCTTCGAGGTCGTCGAAATGTTTCCTGACGAGCGCCTCCGGCAGCTCCGGTGAAATGCTGCCCTTGTCGACGAGCGTTCGAGCCCATTGTGCGCGAACCGTTGGATGCGACGCGATAACTTTGTACATCATCGGCTGCGTGAACGATGGCTCGTCGCCTTCGTTGTGTCCGTAACGGCGGTAACCAACGAGATCGATGAGAAAGTCGAGCCCGAAACGGACGCGGTACTCCCACGCGAGGCGCGCAGCCTCGAGGCAGGCGACCGGATCGTCGGCATTCACATGGACGATTGGGATCTTGAATCCGCGCGCCAATCCGCTCGCGTAACTCGTGCTGTAGGAATCCTGAGGGGTCGCGGTAAATCCAAGCTGGTTGTTGGCAATGACGTGGATTGTGCCGCCGGCGGCGTAACCGGGTAACCGGGAGAGGTTCAACGTCTCCTCGACGATGCCCTGGCCCGAGAACGCCGCGTCGCCGTGTATGAGAATGGGCACGGTGATGCCACCGTCAAAATGCGCGGCGCCTCGTTGATTCGCAGAGGTTCCTGCGGCACGGGCCATGCCGACCGCGACCGGATCGACCGCTTCGAGGTGGCTCGGGTTCGGCGGCATCGTGATGAACATCTGCCCACGCGGCGCGGCCGTGCGCGCCCCCGCGTGATACTTCACATCTCCCATCCACCCGAGGTCGGTTCGCCATGATTTGGCGGCGACCGGATCTTTGAACTCCGCAAGAATTTCCGCGTAGGGCTTGTCGAGGACGTGGGCGAGGACGTTCAGACGGCCGCGGTGAGCCATCCCGAGCACGGCGTGCCGTGCGCCATGCTCGGCGGCGCCACAGATGATCTCGTCAAGAACCGGCACCAGCATGTCGAGTCCTTCGATCGAGAATCGCGTCTTCCCCGGAAACGTGCGGTGGAGAAATCGCTCGAACACCTCGACCTCGGTGAGACGATCGAGGATGGCTTCGACGCTGTTGGTGTCCATCGGCGGCAGGAACCGTCCGGATTCAGCGGCATGTCTGAGCCACTCACGCTCCTCGGGCACGAAGATGTGGGCGTAGTCGAAACCGATGGTCGAGCAGTAAATGCGGCGGAGCTTGTCGATCGCCTCGTACGCGTTCGCGCAAGCTTCGGCGACCGGTCCGCCGACAAGTGATGAGGGGAGCGCCTTGAGATCCGCATCCGTAATCCCGTGGGCCGTGACAGAGAGTGACGGATCGCCGACGGGCTCTGAGCCAAGCGGATCGAGCCGCGCCGCCAGATGTCCGTAACGGCGGATACAATCCGCCAGGTTCGCCGCGCCGACGATCTTGTGAACCTCGACTCGGGCAGGCTGCGTCGATGCATGGCCGGCTGCCTCGTCCGCCGCCGGTGTCCACGACTCGAAGATCTCGCGCGTCTGCGGATCGACTGACTGCGGGTTCTGCTTGTAGCGCTCGAACAACTCGAGCACATAACCGGCATTCACGCCGCTGAACTCATCCAGACGCATTCGACCCTTCGCAAACCTATCGTACCCCACCAGTCGCAGGCACAATACTGATAGACGAGGAATGATCAGGCTCATCGCCATCGACGTTGACGGCACGCTACTCGACACCCGCGGGCAGATCCCGCAGGCCAACATCGACGCCATTCACGACGCGGTCAGCGCCGGTATTCACATCGCGCTCGTCACCGGCCGCAGCTATCCGTTCGCGCGTCCGATCGCGGAGCCGCTTCCCGCCTCGATTTCGCTCATTGTCAGCAACGGTGCCGTGGAGCGCGACATGGATGGATCGCACGTGGCGCGGCGGCTGCTTGATCGGCAGATCGCGCGCACCGTGCTCGACGCCACCAGGCCGTTCCGTGAGTTGGCGGCGCTGGTCTTCGATCGTGATGCCGATCGTCAGGTCATGTTCGAAACCATGGACTGGGAACATCCGGGCCGAAAAGCATACTGGGCGCGCAATCACTCGCTGATTGCCCAGTCGGTCCCGCTCGAGGATGCGCTCGTCGAAGATCCGATTCAGGTGATGTTCAACGGTGGCGTTGACGCGATGCGATCGCTGTACTGCGCGCTCCATGCGGAGGCGAATGGATTCTCGGTATCGCTCACCGAGTACGTCCATCGTGACTTTTCGTTGATTGACGTCACCGCGCCGAACGCGACGAAGGGCCGCGCGCTCGCCTGGCGCGCGGCACAGCTCGGGCTAGCACGCGAAGAGGTGATGGCCGTGGGCGACAACTTCAACGACCTCGAAATGCTCGAGTTCGCGGGGCTGCCGGTCGTGATGGCGAATGCGGTTGACGGACTGAAGCAGCGAGGGTGGGCGGTGACCGGCGATAACGAGAATGCGGGGCTGGCGGACGCGATTAGGCGGTTCGCGTTGAATGTTTGATTGCAGGGAACAGCCGTCGCCGATTGTTCGGTCGCGCCCTCCCTTCTCTGACGAACCACGAAGGCACGGAGGGCACGGAGTCTTTCTTTGATCCGGTCTACAGCATCACGCGCCTGAGGGGCTCCCGATTTCTTAGTTCAAAGTGAGAGCGAGTTTCGCGGCACAATCGGGCCCTCGGCCCAGGAGGTCGTGCCGTGAAG
>DASTZI010000454.1:0-5442 GCA_035764385.1 Vicinamibacterales bacterium | reverse complement strand
GCGTATTCATCTGGCCTGGCGCGGTGCCGCGCGATCCGACCGACTTGATGAACTTGCCGAACTTGTCGTACTTGACGACGCGCGAGTTGGTGTAGCCGTCGGAGATGTAGATGTTGCCCTGCGCGTCCCACCCGATGTCAGTCGGACGGCCAAGCGCGTACGGCTGGGCGTTGGGCGGCGGCGTTCCCGGCGGCGGCCCCGCCTCGAGGCCTTCAACGGCCTCCGGCCGACGGCCGATCGTCATCAGCACCTTGCCGTTGGGATCGAACTTGATCACCATGTTCGTCCCTTCATCAACGGCCCAGATATTGTCGTCTTTGTCCACACGCACCGCGTGGGCGAACAGGAAGCCGTAGAGATCCTGACCGATCTCTTTGAGGAACGTCCCGTTCTGATCGAACTCGAACAACCGTGTCCGCGCACTGCGGGTGTACACGAACACGTGGCCTTTCGAATTGGTGGCGACGCCAATCCCTTCGCCCAAATACAGATTGTCGGGAAGCTTCAGGGCGTTCGGCACCGAGTCGTACGGGATCTCGGGAACGTTCTGCACCTTCGCCTTCGACTGGGCAAACAAGGGCATCGCCGTGAGCAGCACTACGACAGCCAGGCAGCCTTGAACACGCCTCATTGGAGCCTCCAGATCTTGAAAGGGATTGGGGACCGGTCCCAAGTCCCTCATGCCTCTGATGTGCGCGGGACATTGTATATCCGCAATGAGCCGGTTTTTCCCTATCTGGCACCTTACGAGTGGAGGGAACGCCACTGTTTACCTTCGAAATCGTTGCGTTGCTGTATTTCGGGGTTCTCGCCGCGCTTTCCCCGTTTACGGGCGCGTTCAGACGCTGGCCCGCCGTGGGCGCCGCCGCCGCAATTTTTGCCGGCGCGATCGTGGCACTGTCGCGGGTTGCGGGCGTCGATGTCCGCCTCTGGCTGGGACACCTCTATTTGATTGCGGGCTATTGGCTGCCGGCGCTGCTCGTGACGCGCTCGCCGCAACGGTTCGAACGGTGGCTGAATTCGTTCGGGTCGTTCGGATCGTTCGGGTCGTTCGGATCGTTCTGGGAGCTCGCGTATCTCTGTTGCTATCCGTTCGTGCCCGCGGCGTTTCTCACAATTTATCTGAACGGCTCGAGTGCAGAGGTCGATCGTTTCTGGACCTTTGTGCTCGCTGCCGGGTACGTCTGTTACATCTCGCTGCCGTGGCTGGTCAGCCGTCCGCCGCGCGTCGCGAACGCTCCGAACAGACCGAACGATCCGAACGATCCGAACGATCCGAACGGTCCGAACGAATCGTGTGTTCGCCGTCTGAATCTCAAGGTGCTCGATCGTCTCAGTCACGGCTGGAACACGTTCCCGAGCGGCCACGTCGCGGTCGCGTTCGCCGCGGCGATATCGGTGACGATGTCCGCACCTCGCCTTGGAATCGGGTTCCTGATCGTCGCGGTGGGCATTCTGATCGGCTCGGTGACGGGCCGGTATCACTACGCGATCGATGCCGTCATCGGCGCCATCGTCGGTGTTACCATCCCGCTCATGTTGACTCGCCTTACGTCGATCGTTGCGCTCGGCGGTCTGCTGTCGGTCGCAGTGCACGCGCAAGGCGCCGGCGATGCGACACGCGGCCAGGCGGTCTTCAAGGAGCGGTGCGCCGTTTGTCACGGGGAGGCGCTCGAGGGTCTGGTCGGGCCACCCCTCAAGGGCGACGAATTCGCGAAGACGTGGAGCAGCCAGCCGGCGCTCGTTGACAAGATTCAGAAAACGATGCCGCAAGACAACCCGGGATCGCTGACGCCCGCACAGGCCGATGATCTCGCGGCGTTCATCGTCCGCGAAGGCAGCTCGTTACGCACGGCAGCCGCGGCGGCGCCGCTCGCTCCGGTCGCCTCGCATGTGACGGCCGCATTTCCGCCGGCGGCGAACCTCGCACAGCTGATGCGCGGCATCTTCTTCCCGAGCTCGAACATCATCTTCAATGTCCAGGGCCACGACCCTGGCGAGAAGAAAGATGACAAGCCGTACGAACCCTCAGCCAACGACAACTTCTCATGGGCGCAGTGGGGCGCAGGCATCTACTCGCCGTGGGAGATCGTCGACTACGCGACGCTGAGCATCGCCGATGCGGCGCCGCTGCTGCTCGTACCGCGCCGCTGCGAGAACGGACGCGCCGCGCCGGTGGAGAAGGACGACTGGAACCGGTTCGTAAGCGAGTTGATTGACGCGGGCAAAGCGGCCTACAAAGCGTCGCAGGCGAGAAGTCAGGAAATGGTCAGCGACGTGAGCAACCAGCTCGCGGACGCGTGTCTGCAGTGTCACGAGCGGTATCGCGACAAGCCCGGGGGTACACCTGCAGATCCGTCCAATAAGGCGGCCCGCTGCTTCTAGATGCAGCGAAGCCGATAGCACTGGCTAACGCAGCGTCTTCAGGGCTTCCGACCAGCGAAGCAGTTCATCCAGCATCACTGGGACGGACTTCTCCTGCGTTTCGTTGGCTTTGAACACGCCGTCCTGCACGGACTGCGTGAAGAACGGGATATTGACCGCCTCCACCATCGGCATCATCTTGAACGCGGTCACCATGGTTCTCGTCATCTGCATCGCGCGCAGGCCACCCGATATGCCGCCGTAGGTCACAAACGCGACGGGTTTGTAGGTCCACTCGTGATACACGGTGTCGAGCGCGTTCACGAGCGCGGGCGGCGTGCTGTAGTTATATTCCGCCGACACGAAGACGAACGCGTCGGAGCCATCGACAATGGCACTCCACCGTTTCGTTGTGTCGTTCACATATTTCTTGAGCCGTGGGTGATGCGGCTCGTCGAACAGCGGCAGCTTCAGTTCCTTCAGATCCGCCACCTGCACCTCGAACTTGCCGTGTTGCCGTGCGCGTTCGATGAACCACCGCGCAACCGCTTCCCCTCCGCGCCCTTCGCGCACGCTTGCGATGACGATCGTCAGCTTCGGCATTAGTTGTTCTCGGTGTCGGGATCCGGGATCCGGGATCCGGGATCCGAGGTGGAATGCGGAAGTTCTTTGCCTAACGAAGGCGCAAGAACGCCCGCCTTCACATACGTGAACAGCTTGTCGCGCGTGTCGGTGATGTCCAGATTTCTCATCGTCAACTGACCGATGCGATCCTGCGGTGTAAACGCCGACTCACCCTTTTCCATCGTGAGACGTTCCGGCTTGTAGGTGAGATTCGGGCTCGTCGTGTCGAGAATCGAATAGTCGTTTCCACGCCGCAGTTCGACCGTGATTTCCCCGGTGACCAGGCGCGCGACCCACCGCTGCGCTTCCTCGCGCAGCATCATGGCCTGCGGGTCGAACCAGCGCCCCTGGTACAGCAGGCGGCCGAGTTTTCGTCCGTTCTCACGGTACTGCTCGATCGTGTCTTCGTTGTGGATTCCCGTGACCAGTCGTTCGTAGCCAATGAACAGCAGCGCCATCCCTGGCGCTTCGTAGATGCCGCGGCTCTTGGCCTCGATGATGCGATTCTCGATCTGATCGCTCATGCCCAGCCCGTGCCGCCCGCCAATCGCATTGGCTTCGAGCATCAGGCTGACCGGATCGCGGAACGACATGCCGTTGAGCGCGACCGGCTGCCCTTCATCGAACGTCATGGTGATCGTTTCGGGTTTGATGGCAACCTGCTCGCGCCAGAACGCCGCCCCCATGATCGGGTCGACGATCGTGATCCCCTTATTCAGGTATTCGAGATCCTTCGCTTCGTGCGTCGCACCGAGCAGGTTCGAATCGGTCGAGTACGCCTTCTCCGTACTCATGCGATAGGCAAGACCGGCGCGCGCCATGTATTCGGACATCTCCTTGCGGCCGCCGAGCTCGTCGATGAACTGCTGGTCGAGCCATGGCTTGTAGATCCTGAGGTTCGGGTTCGCCAGCAGGCCGTATCGATAAAACCGCTCGATGTCGTTTCCCTTGAAGGTGCTCCCGTCGCCCCAGATGTTGACGTCGTCTTCCTTCATCGCGACCACCAGCATCGTGCCGGTGACGGCACGGCCGATTGGTGTCGTGTTGAAGTAGGGAACGCCCGCGGTGGAGATATGAAACGCGCCGCTTTGCAGCGCCGCCAGTCCCTCGGAGACGAGCTGCGCGCGGCAATCGATCAGCCGCGCCTTTTCGGCGCCGTACTCGAGCGCCCGCTGCGGAATGCTGTCGTAATTGGTTTCGTCGGGCTGGCCAAGGTTGGCCGTATACGCGTATGGGATGGCGCCTTTCGCACGCATCCAGTGCAGCGCGGCGCTCGTATCGAGTCCACCGGAAAACGCGATGCCGACCTTCTGACCTGCTGGAACACGCTGAAGAATCGTAGACACGTGGAGAAATGTTACCCCGTAGCCTGCAGCCAATTTCGGCGTTATCATTCGCGCCTCCAACGGAGGCGGCATGGAAGCTCGATCCTTCTGGCGCGGCGCATTCCTGGCAATTGGGGTCGTCGCGATGGCGTTCGCGGTCGCTAGCACCCGCATGACGGGACAGTCGTCAGCCCGCGATGCGCGGATGCCGGACGGGAAACCGAATCTGAACGGAATCTGGCAGGCGATGAACGCCGCGAATTGGGATCTGCTTGCGCACACGGTTCGACCGGCGGTCTCACAGCCCGGCGTGTACGCGAACCATCCCGTGCTCGCCGCGCCTGTCCTGGCGCTCGGCTCCGTCGGTCTTGTCCCCGCGGGCGCCGGCGTCGTCGAGGGCAACGAGATTCCGTATAAACCGGAGGCTGCTGCGAAGAAGCGGGACAACGCCGAGCACTGGCTCGATCGCGATCCGGAGGTTCGCTGCTACATGCCGGGCATCCCGCGCGCGATGTACATGCCGTATCCGTTTCAAATCACGCAGAGCCCGGGCAAGATCCAGATGGTCTTCGCGTATGCGAACGCGAGCCGTACGATTTTCCTTGAAGACGCCCCGAAGCCGCCCGCGGACAAGTGGATGGGGCATTCGGTGGGGCACTGGGAAGACAACACGCTCGTCGTGCACGTGACGAACTTCAACGACCGGACCTGGCTATCGCGGTCGGGTGATTTTCACAGCGACGCGCTGGATGTCGTAGAGCGGTTCACGCCTATTACGCCGGATGCGCTGCGCTACGAGGTGACGCTCACCGACCCAAACGTCTACACGCGTCCGTGGAAAATGAGCATGGTGCTGTACCGCCAGCTCGAAGAGAACACGACGCTCATGGACTTCCGATGCCTGGAGTTTGTCGAGGAGCCCTTCCTCGGGCACCTCCGCAAGAATCAGCTGGTCAAGCACTGGGAAGGTGACACCATTGTTCTCGACGTCACGCGGCGGATACCCGAAGGCGACAAGAAGTACGAACGGTGAGGTGCTGACATGAAAATCTCAGCCCGCTTTCTCGTGATATTTGCGCTCGTCGCTGCAGCGACGATCATCGCCCTGATGCAGGGACGGATTCGCGCC
>DASTZI010000453.1:0-5053 GCA_035764385.1 Vicinamibacterales bacterium | reverse complement strand
TCGGCATCATGCCGGCCAGTGCCTCGGTCGCGTCATGGACCGGAATGGCGAGCGACGTCTGGATCCCTCTCGCACTCACCGACGAGCAGCGCGCCGCCCGCGGGAATCACAATCGCGACGGCGTCGCGCGTCTGAAGAAAGGTGTCGACCTGGCCCAGGCACAAGCGGAGATGGATGCGATCTCGGCACGACTCGCGCGGGAGTTTCCGAAAGATGACCAGGGCTGGGGAGCCATGGTCATTCCGATGCAGGAGGAAATCGTCGGCAATAGCCGCACGATGCTTCTCATGTTGCTCGGCGCCGTCGGGTTGGTCCTGCTCATCGCCTGTGCCAACGTCGGCAACCTGCTTTTCACTCGCGCCCTGAGCCGGCGCAAAGAGATCGCGATTCGCGTCGCGCTTGGCGCGGCACGCGGACGCGTGTTTCAGCAGCTGTTGACCGAAGCCTTGCTGCTCGCAGCCGCCGGCGGCGCGCTCGGGCTTCTGCTCGTGTACGGCGCCCTCATGTCCGCACCGACACTTCTTGCAAGTCAGGTGCCGAGGGCGGAGGAAATCTCGATTGACGCACGAGTTCTGCTGTTCGCATTGGGGATGACGATGCTCACCGGCATACTCGCTGGGACGCTGCCGGCGGTACGCGCGAGTAGCTCCAATCTGAATGACGCGCTCAAGCAAGGTGGTCGTGGCGAGAGTGCGATCGGTGTGCGCACGCGCCGGATTCTGATCGCATGCGAGGTCGCGCTGTCCCTGGTGTTGTTGATGGGCGCAGGCGTGATGATCCAAAGCTTGCTGGCGCTGAGGCACGTCGACACCGGCTTCGATCCGAACAGCGTGCTGACGATGCGTGTGAGACTGGTAGACGCGCGGTACCCAACGCCGGCGCATCGGTCGGCATTCTTCGAGGCGGCGTTGCAGCGCATTCGCGCGCTGCCGGGCGTCGAGGCTGCGGGTACGATCGACGACCTGCCCTTCAGCGCGGGCGGATCGGCACAGGGTCTCCTGCCCGAAGGATACGCGCCTAAGCGGGTGGCCGTGCAGGTTCGCCAGATCACTCCCGGTTACTTGCGCGCAATGGGAATACCGCTGCTGCATGGCCGCGACATCAGCGAGAGCGATGGTGAGGTGCTGCTCGTCAGTCGCGACGCTGTGAAGCTGTTCTGGGGAACCGACGATCCGATCGGGCGTCGCGCGACCTTACCGGCCATCTCGAGAACAGTCCTTCGTGAGGTGGTCGGCATTGTTGGCGACGTCACGCAGCGGAATCTGCGTGAAGGCTCCATACCCACGGTGTACTTCTACACGCGCGAGCAGTATGCCAAAGCGACTTTCGCCATACGGACATCGGTGCCAGCCGCGACGCTCTCAAAACCTGCTGAAGCGGCCATCCGTGCAATCGATCCAGAACAGCCGGTCGCAAACGTCCAGACGATGGTGCAGGTGCTGGATGGGAAACTGACGTCGCCGCGCTTCAGTGCGCTGCTACTTGGAGCTTTTGCCGGAGTCGCGCTGCTGCTCGCGGCTTTCGGAATTTATAGCGTGCTCTCGTACATAGTCCGCGGCCGTAGCCGCGAGATCGGGATAAGAACGGCGCTTGGCGCGCAAACATCCGACGTGCTTCGTCTGGTTATTGCGGAGGGCATGTGGCCCGTGCTTGTAGGTATCGCCACCGGAACCTTCGCTGCGCTCGCGTCGGCGAGGGTCATGAAAACGCTTGTCTTTGGTGTGAGCGCATCCGACCCGCTGACGCTCGCTGCCGTCGCGGTCACGCTGGCCATTGTCGCATTGATGGCAAGCCTGATTCCCGCGTACCGTGCCTTACGGCTCGATCCACTGAAAGTCTTGCGCGCGGAGTAGACATCATTAAGAATTTCGTATGCGCGTCAATCGTCTCATCGTCGTCTTAGTCGTCGTCATCGTCATCAACTCCCCCTACGCGGGCGCACAGTCGAGCAGCGCGAATCCGGGCTGGAGCACGCCGATCGCGCCCTACGTGTCGGAAGCGTCGGGGTCGGTGCTCGACGCAAACGGTGCCAGCGTGACGTTGCGAACTGCGCAGGCGCCGACGGGCCCGAACGCGTTCGGCTCGATCTCGATGCGTCTTCCCGCGGCGGAGCATCGGCTCCATCGCGTGACGCTCACAGCCGATCTGAGCTCGACCGACGTCAGCGGCGGCGCCTCGCTCTGGATCCGCGTCGACTCTGCGACCGGCGCGATGCTCAGCCTCGACAACGGCACGGCGGACATGTTGAAAGGCACGGCTACAGGCTCGCGATCGGTAACGGCTCTCGTGCCGGCAGACGCGGCAACGATCGTCGTTGGCGCGCTGCTTCGCGGCGCAGGCGCGATGACCGCGCGCAATGTCCGATTGTCCTCGAGCGCGCCGGATTCCACGAAGCCGATGTCGCCCGAGGCGGCGGCCGTGCTCGACACGGCCATCAAAGAAGTGAAGGACAAAGCGCTGAAAGCGCCGAGCGTCGACTGGGCCACCGTGGAACCGGCTGTCCGAGCGTTCGCAGCCGGCGCGTCGAAGACCTCGGACACGTATCCGGCGATCCGATATCTCCTGTCCTCGCTCGGTGACCGCCATAGCTCCCTGATGCCGCCCGCGCAGACGACGGAGTTCACGACGGGTGCGGTGCAGAATCCACCGCCGGATGTGAAGGCGCTGCCCGATCGTGTCGGCTACATCAGTGTGCCCGGCTACAGCGGCGGTGAGCTGCAGTCGATGCAGGCGTACACGCGCCGCACACATGAGCTGCTCGTCGCCACGGTGCCGTCCGTCGCTTGTGGCTGGGTCGTGGACCTGCGTCAGGACACCGGCGGCAACATGTGGCCGATGCTCGGCGGGCTCAAGCCGTTTCTCGGCGACGCGGGCCTCGGCGCGTTCGAAGGCCGATCCGGAAAGGGCCAGCCCTGGATCGCCGGTCAGGGCATCTTCATTGCCCCGGCCGCGACGCTGAACGCGCTCGAAAAGAGCTGGGTCGCCGTGTTGACCGGTCCGCGGACTGTCAGTTCAGGCGAGGCCGTCACGATTTCGTTCCGCGGCCGCCCGCGCACGCGTTCGTTCGGCCAGAACACCGCCGGGCTCTCGACGGCGAACTCGAACGTGCGTCTGCCCGATGGCTCGATGATGCTGCTCACGACCGCGATCGAGCTGGACCGTAACGGCAACCGATACGGCGACGTCATCACGCCCGACGAAGTCATTCCTGCCGAGCCGGCCGGTGCGGCGGAAGATCGAGTACTGAAGGCCGCCATCGCCTGGCTTCGCGACTCCTCCGGCTGCGCAGTCAAGTAGATGTGCTCAATGATGTCAAGCCTGCGCGAGCACGGTCACTCGTCGGCGTCCGCAAACGAAGGCTCCCGCAACACAACCTAAAATTTTCGCGACATTCGCGAGAACGAATAAGAACGGGCCATACACGTCGATCGCAGGTTTTAGGGATCCTGCCTGGCTCAATATGAGTCCGAGGTAAATAAGGGTTGCGACAATTCCGACAAGCGTTCCTTCCCAGACAAAACCCGACTCCGATTTTCGAGCCGCCCACCATCCAAACGGGAAGCCAACCGCAAAGCAAACTGGGGGAACAAACGGAACGAAAGCCGCCATTGAAAATACGGCGATGACAGGAATCGTCAGTATGACCAGAACAACCTCAACCAGAACTGCCGCAATGACAGCGCGTATCCAATGAATTTTCATTTGATCGAATTAATTCCGGTGACGTTGATCGAATTCGCATTCTCGCGAATTCGATCAACGTCACCGGAATTCCCGGAATTCATCACCGATGGCTATCCCTGTGTGTCGGCGCTGGGACCATAAATTCCGGGAACCTTGCCGCCCATCGAGCGAATGTAGGTACTAAGCTGCCCGCGATGGTGGGCCGAATGTTTAATCGCCAGGGCGAGAAAATTCACGACGGGCATCTGGATGACTCCCAGGAGATCGACGACCTGAGTCAGTTGTTCACCGTTCAGCTCTCGTACACGGTTCAGCGCCTGGGGAATTCTCGACTTGTATCGGACGGCCGCTTCCGTCGCGCTAGCAATACCGGAACCGTCTCCGTCGTCCGGCGGCGGACTGAACGCCCTGTTTGCGATGCCGTTGAGCAACCACTCATCCTCAACACAGAGATGTCGCAGGAGTCCAAGGCCGGTCTTGGACTTCGAATCCGGGCGGTAATCCAAATGATTGTTGGGAACACTTTCAATGACCCGCAAAGTCATTTGTATCTCGTATTCGAAATCGGCAATGAGAAAATTCGCGATGGTCTTCGCTTCCTGAGAATTCATATTTACTCCTTGATGAATAGTTGCTGCCTTTTTGCAGGCCGAAAGTATACTCCTCCCGACCAGCAGTTCCCGCTGAGTTCATCACGAGGTGGCGGGAATAATCCGGGCTTCAGACGGCGAGCCGTGGAGAGAACAACACCATGAAGTACTTCTTGTTCGCTGTGGCGGCCTTGACCATCACAGCGGCTTCGATCGGACTTAATGCGCAGTCGCCGCCAAAGTCTCCAAGGTTTGAGGTCGATCGAAATTGGCCGCAGATTCCCAACAACTGGGTGCTCGGCGAAGTGACGTCGATATCGGTCGACAGAAACGATCGCATCTGGGTGTTACACGTGCCTCAGTCGATTCCCGAGGCGCAGCGCGCCAACGCGGCGCCGCCGGTGCTCCAGTTTGATGCGGCGGGAAAACTCCTGAACAGTTGGGGCGGGCCAGGGCCAGGTACAGTATGGCCGGGACGCGAGCACGGCATCTTCGTCGACTCGAACGACTTCATCTGGATTGGAGGGCGCGCGGGCTGGCCGCGGCAAACCACGCCCGGCGTCAGCGACGACATGATCCTGAAATTCACGATGGCCGGGAAGTTCGTCATGCAGATCGGCAAAAGCGGACAGGGCAAGGGAAACCTCGACACGGAGAACGTGCGTCAGGCGACGGACGTGTTCGTCGACACAGGCGCGAAAGAGGTCTTCGTCGCAGACGGCTACGGCAACAAGCGCGTCATCGTATTCGACTCCGAGACCGGCGCGTTCAAGCGGATG